>NZ_WTFF01000166.1 GCF_019400985.1 Streptomyces bambusae | reverse complement strand
CGCCCAGCCCGCGCGCCGCCAGCCGGACGAGTACGGACGGCGCGGCCGCCTCGACGTCCACCCGCGGAGCGAATCCGGCCGCCGCGGCCGCCTGCTCCAGCACCGCGCGCAGCCCCGTCCCGCGCGGCAGGCTGATCAGTGGACGGTCCCGCAGCGCCGCCAGCGGCACCGCCCCCGCCACGGCCTCCCGCACCAGCGGATCGTCCGCCCGGACCGCCGCGACCAGCGGCTCGTCCAGCACCACCTGCGCCGACAGGCCGGGCGGGGCCGCGCCCGGTAGCCCGAGCAGCGCGATGTCCAGCTCGCCGCGCCGCAGCGCGGCCGCCATCCGCTCCGAGGTGTCCTCCGTCAGCGCAAGCTCCACCAGCGGGTACGCGTCGTGGAAGTCGCCGAGCACCGCCACCACGTCGAATCCCCGCACGGCCGCCCCCGCCCCCGCCGCCCCGGACACCAGGCCCACCGAGACCCGCCCCCGCAGCAGGCCGGCGAACTCGTCCGCCGTGCGCCGCACGCCCTCCACCGCCGCCAGCGCCGCCCGGGCGTAGCCCAGGACCGCCTCGCCCGCCTCGGTCGGCCGCACCCGCCGCCCCGACCGGTCCAGCAGCTGCTGCCCCAGCTCCCGCTCCAACTGCCGGACCTGGGCACTCACCCCCGGCTGGGACACGTGCAGGCGCTCGCCCGCCCGCGTGAAGCCGCCCTCCTCGACGACCGCGACGAAGTAGCGCAACTGAGCCAGTTCCATAACCACACATTCTAAGAAGGAGAAGATCCTTCTCTTGGACTTATGGCCGGAGCCCCGGCCACGCTGGACCCATGGCTGGAACCACGAACGACCTCGACCCCCGCGCGCTGCGCCGCGCCACCGCCGCCGAACGCCGCGAGCTGGCCGACGTACTCGACGGCCTGCGCCCCGAGCAGTGGGACGCCCCGAGCCTGTGCGCGGGCTGGCGGGTGCGCGAGACCGCCGCCCACATGTCCACCGGCTTCCGCTACTCCGTCCCCCGCTTCGCCGCCGAGCTCCTGCGCTCCGGCGGCAGCCTGCACCGCATGACCGACCGGTGCGCCCGGCGCGACGCCGCCGCGCACACCCCCGCCGAACTGGCCGCGCTGCTGCGCGAGCACGCCGACCACCCCTGGCGGCCGCCGGTCGGCGGCCCCGCGGCCGGCCTCGCCCACGACGTGGTCCACGGCCTGGACATCACCGTCGCCCTCGGCCTCGACCGGCGGGTCCCGCTGGACCGCATCCGCCCGCTGCTCGACTCGATCACCCCGCGTGGCCTGCGCTTCTTCGGAGTCGACCTGACCGGCGTACGGCTGTGCGCCGACGACCTCGACTTCAGCCACGGGCAGGGCACCCCCGTCCACGGCAGCGCCCAGGACCTGCTGCTGGTGCTCCACGGCCGCCGCCTGCCGGCCGGCCGCCTGCACGCGGGGAAGGAGGGCCTGCCGGTACCGCCTACCCTTGTCGTATGACCAGCAGCGACCGGAGCCAGGCAGTGGGCGTGAACAAGAGTTATGAGATCCGCACCTACGGGTGTCAGATGAACGTGCACGACTCCGAGCGGCTCTCCGGTCTGCTGGAGGAGGCGGGCTACGTCCGCGCCCCCGAGGGCTCCGACGGCGACGCCGACGTCGTGGTCTTCAACACCTGCGCGGTCCGCGAGAACGCCGACAACAAGCTCTACGGCAACCTCGGCCGACTCGCCCCGATGAAGACCAAGCGGCCCGGCATGCAGATCGCCGTCGGCGGCTGCCTGGCACAGAAGGACCGCGACACCATCGTCAAGAAGGCCCCCTGGGTCGACGTGGTCTTCGGCACCCACAACATCGGCAAGCTGCCGGTGCTGCTGGAGCGGGCCCGGGTCCAGGAGGAGGCGCAGATCGAGATCGCCGAGTCGCTGGAGGCGTTCCCGTCCACGCTGCCGACCCGCCGCGAGTCCGCGTACGCCGCCTGGGTCTCCATCTCGGTCGGCTGCAACAACACCTGCACCTTCTGCATCGTCCCGGCGCTGCGCGGCAAGGAGGAGGACCGCCGCCCCGGCGACATCCTCGCCGAGGTCGAGGCGCTGGTCGGCGAGGGCGTCTCCGAGATCACCCTGCTCGGCCAGAACGTCAACGCGTACGGCTCCGACCTCGGCGACCGCGAGGCCTTCAGCAAGCTGCTGCGCGCCTGCGGGCAGATCGAGGGGCTGGAGCGGGTCCGCTTCACCTCCCCGCACCCGCGCGACTTCACCGACGACGTGATCGCGGCGATGGCCGAGACGCCGAACGTGATGCCGCAGCTGCACATGCCGCTGCAGTCCGGCTCCGACCCGATCCTCAAGGCGATGCGCCGCTCGTACCGGCAGGAGCGCTTCCTCGGGATCATCGAGAAGGTGCGCGCCGCCATCCCGCACGCCGCCATCTCCACCGACATCATCGTGGGCTTCCCCGGCGAGACCGAGGAGGACTTCGAGCAGACCATGCACGTGGTCCGCGAGGCGCGCTTCGCCAGCGCCTTCACCTTCCAGTACTCCAAGCGCCCCGGCACCCCGGCGGCCGAGATGGAGGGGCAGATCCCCAAGGAGGTCGTCCAGGACCGCTACATGCGCCTGGTCGCCCTCCAGGAGGAGATCTCCTGGGAGGAGAACAAGAAGCAGGTCGGCCGCACCCTGGAGGTCATGGTCGCCGAGGGCGAGGGCCGCAAGGACGGCGCCACCCACCGGCTGTCCGGGCGCGCCCCCGACAACCGCCTCGTGCACTTCACCAAGCCGGACGTCGAGGTCCGCCCCGGTGACGTGGTGACCGTCGAGATCACCTACGCCGCCCCGCACCACCTGCTGGCCGAGGGAGCCGTTCCCGCCGAGGCGGTCCGCCGCACCCGCGCCGGCGACGCCTGGGAGAAGCGCAACGCCGCCCCGGCCCAGCCGGCCGGCGTCATGCTCGGCATCCCGACCCTGGGCGCCCCGGCCCCGCTGCCGGCCGCCACCAGCGGCTGCAGCACCGCCTGCTCCTGACACGTCCGGTCGCCCCGGGCGGGCCCGCAGCATCGGCGGACCGTCCGGCGCGGCGCGGTGTGCCGCGACCCGGGCCGGGCCAGGCCCCTCCGGGAACGCTACGCTGCGGATCATGCTCGTAGCCGCCGCCGTCTGCCCGTGTCCGCCGCTGCTCGTGCCGCAGGTGGCGGCCGGTGCCGCCGCGGAGCTCGCCGCGGCCCGTACCGCCTGCTCCGACGCGCTCGCCGTGCTCGCCGCCTCCCGGCCCGATCTGCTGGTCGTGGTGGGGGCGGCGGAGCAGGGCGGTGGGTACGACCAGGGGACGCCGGGCTCCTTCCGCGCGTACGGAGTGGACCTCGCCGTCCGGCTGGGGCCGCCGCCCGCGGAACCGGCCGGCGAGAGCACCGGAGGCGACCTCCCGCTCTCCCTGTCCGTGGCGGCGTGGCTGCTGGACCGGGCGCAGTGGTCCGGCACGCCGATCGCCGGGGTGGCCGTGGCCGAACGGCTCGAACCGGAGCCGTGCGCGGTCCTCGGCGCCGACCTCGCCGCAACCTCCGAACGCGTCGCCCTGCTCGTGATGGCCGACGGCAGCGCCCGCCGCAGCCTGAAGGCCCCCGGCTACCTGGACGAGCGGGCGGAGGCCTTCGACGCCGGGATCGCCCGCGCCCTGGCCGCCGCCGACACCGCCGCCCTGGCCGCGCTGGACGCCGACCTCGCCCACGAGCTCATGGCCGCCGGCCGGGCCCCCGTACAGGTCCTGGCCGGAGCCGCCGAGGGGGCGGGGCTGGCCGGCCGACTGCTGTACGAGGACGCCCCGTACGGGGTCGGCTACTTCGTGGCGGCCTGGTCCTGAACCACGGCCTGGTCCTGGGCCACATACGAAGGGGCGCGGAGCCCGCCCGGCTCCGCGCCCCTTGCGCCGATCACCTCAGGATGCGGCCGGCGGGCTCTGCCCACCGGGCCCTTCCTTGTGCGCGATGCGGCCCAGGGCGCCCTTGGCCTTGTCCGTGCCGCTCGCGATCTTGTCGTGGTACTTGCCCTTGGTCTTGGCGTCCGCGGTCTTGGCGACCTTGTCCAGACCCTTGTGGATGCGGCCTTCGTGCTGCTGCGCGAGGCCACCGACCTTCTCCTTGGCCGGCCCGAGCTTGGCCTTCATCTTGTCCAGCAGGCCCATAAGGTCACCTTCCCGTGGCGGTAGCTACCTCCGGGCGCCCTCGCCGGTCCCGCTGTCCGCCGCCGCCTCGGCCGACTGCTGCCGGGGGATCTCCACGCCCTCCGCCGCGACCGCACCTTCGGCGGCAGCGGCTTCCCCGGCCTCGGCCTCGGCCTCGGTCCCGGCCGCGGTTTCCGCGGCCGTCTCGGCCTCCGGCGCGGCCGGGACCACCGCGGCTGCGGCCTCCTCGGTCGACGCCTCGTCCTTGCGGCGGCGGAACCGGCTGAAAACGCCCATGTCTACTCCTCCAACGGTACTCGTGCGGGTGAAGTTCCGCCCCGGACGGACCGGTCCGCACCGGCCGCCCGACCGCCGGAACCCCGTCAGGGCAACGACCCCGCCCCGACCCCGTCACGTAACCCGTTCGGGTAGCTCCCGGGTGGTTTGCGAGACTGGGCCGGTGAGAAGTGCAGCTCCCGCACCGCGGGTCATCGCCGTCGTCGGCCCCACCGCGGCCGGAAAGTCCGATCTGGGCGTCGCCCTGGCCCGCCATTTCGACGGCGAGGTCGTCAACGCCGACTCCATGCAGCTCTACCGCGGGATGGACATCGGCACGGCGAAGCTGACGATGGAGGAGCGCGGCGGCGTCCCGCACCACCTCCTCGACATCTGGGACGTCACCGAGACCGCCAGCGTCGCCGAGTACCAGCGGCTCGCCCGCGCCGAGATCGACAGACTGCTCGCCGAGGGCCGCACCCCCGTTCTCGTCGGCGGCTCCGGGCTGTACGTACGCGGCGCCCTCGACGCCATGGAGTTCCCCGGCACCGACCCCGAGGTCCGGGCCCGGCTGGAGGACGAGGCCGCCCGGCTCGGCCCCGGCGCCCTCCACGCCCGCCTGGCCTCCCTCGACCCGGCCGCCGCCGAGGCGATCCTGCCCAGCAACGGGCGCAGGATCGTCCGCGCACTGGAGGTCATCGAGATCACCGGCAAGCCGTTCACGGCAAACCTGCCGGGCCACGATTCCGTCTACGACACCGTCCAGATCGGCGTCGACGTCGCCCGCCCCGAGCTCGACGAGCGGATCGCCCTGCGCGTGGACCGCATGTGGGAGGCCGGCCTGGTGGACGAGGTGCGGGAGCTGGAGGCCCGCGGCCTGCGCGAGGGCGTCACCGCCTCCCGGGCCCTCGGCTACCAGCAGGTACTCGCCGCGCTGGCGGGAGAGTGCACCGAGGAGGAGGCGCGCGCGGAGACGGTCCGCGCCACCAAGCGGTTCGCCCGCAGGCAGGACTCCTGGTTCCGCCGCGACCCGCGCGTGCACTGGCTCAGCGGGGCCGCCGCAGACCGCGCGGAACTCCCCGGACTCGCGCAGTCGTTGGTCGAACGAGCGGTCACAGCCTGATCACGTGATGGCATCGGGACGCTCCGGGCGGCGGTTCGGGGCCCGGGCACGTGCCATCATCAAACTGACACCGGTTTACACCACCGGTCGTTTGAACGGCGGCATACGAAGTCCGAGTGGGGAGGGCGCGTGGCGATGGAGGCCGGCCCTCGGAACACCGGGCGGGACGACGCCCGGCGGGACGACGTCGCGCGGGACGAAGCCGCGGACGGCAGCGGGCGGGAAGCGGAGCCGATGCTCCAGGACGGACTCGGGCTGCCCGCCGAGCCGGCCCGGCTGACCCCGGACGGCCCCGACGCCGACCCGGACGCGGACGGCTCGGTCGACGTCTCCGGCCCCGAGGTCGAGGTGGAGCTGCGCCCGCAGCGCCGCCTGCGGATCTGGCAGATCGCGCCGATCGTGATGCTGGCCGCCGCCGGCTCGCTGATGTTCGCCTTCCCCCTCGCCTTCGAGTTCGGCGACGGCGGAGCCGTCGTGGCCATGCTGGGCCTGCTGATCAGCTGCTGCGCCGGCGGCTGGGGCATGATGGCCGCCCGCCGCGTGGGCTACACCTGGCCCGGCCTGCCTCCGCGCGGCTCCGGCCGCCGCCCGGACTGGCGGATCGCCGCGCTGTACGCCCTGGTCGTCCTGGCCCTCGCCGCCCTCGCGATCTGGCGCGTCGCCCGACTCCGGCCTTAGGAGCGACCGGGGGACCGGGTGTCCGGTGGATCCGGCGACCGGCGGACCGGGTGGCCGGCGGACCGGATGGCCGGTGCACCTGGTGTCTCCCGCATCGTGCCGCACCCCGCCCGACCGCACTGCACCGCACCACCGCCTCCGGGCGGCGCCGCCGCCTCCCGTTACGATGGGGCCGTGACCAGCGCACTCGCCTTCCTCAAGGGCCACGGGACCGAGAACGACTTCGTGATCGTCCCCGACCCCGACAACGCCGTCGACCTGCCCCCGCACGCCGTCGCCCGGCTGTGCGACCGCCGGGCCGGCATCGGCGCCGACGGTGTGCTGCACGTCGTGCGCTCCGCCGCGCACCCCGAGGCCCGGCACATGGCCGACGAGGCCGAGTGGTTCATGGACTACCGCAACAGCGACGGCTCCGTCGCCGAGATGTGCGGCAACGGCGTCCGCGTCTTCGCCCGCTACCTCCAGTACGCCGGCCACGTCGAGCCCGGTGACCTGGCCGTGGCCACCCGCGGCGGCGTCAAGCAGGTCCACCTCGACAAGGCGGGCGAGGTCACCGTCTCCATGGGCCGCGCCGTCCTGCCCGAGGCCCAGGCCACGGTCACCGTAGGCGACCGCAGCTGGCCCGCCCGCAACGTCAACATGGGCAACCCCCACGCCGTCGCCTTCGTCGACAGCCTCGACCAGGCCGGTGACCTGCTCACCGCGCCGCCGTTCAGCCCGGCCGAGGTCTACCCGGACGGCGTGAACGTGGAGTTCGTCGTCGACCGCGGCCCCCGCCACGTCGCCATGCGCGTCCACGAGCGCGGCTCCGGCGAGACCCGCTCCTGCGGCACCGGCGCCTGCGCCGTCGCCGTCGCCGCCATCCGCCGCGACGGCGCCGACCCCGCCGTCACCGGCGAGCCCGCCACGTACACCGTGGACCTGCCCGGCGGCACCCTCACCATCACCGAGCACCCCGACGGCTCGGTCGACATGACCGGACCGGCCGTCATCGTGGCCTCCGGCGAGTTCGATCCGGCCTGGCTCACCGAAACGGCTTTCCGCTGAGGATTCCCTCTGATGGGTGATCCGTTTCACGCTCAGCGAGAGCCGGACTGCGCCACGTGGTGGGGTCGGTAACATCAGACACCGGCCCTGAGGGCTCACCCCATGCCCACCACCGCCGGTCTACGCCGCCGGAGGTGCCCATGAGTGCAGAGGCCACGAACCCCGACGCACACCCCGAGCTGCGCAGACGCGACCGGGCCCGCCTCGATCTGCGCAGGCTGGGCCGGGCCGCACTGCTCGGCCCCACTGCCCGCGACCGGCTGCCCGACGCCATCGGGCACGTCGCCGAGGCCCACCGCGCCCACCATCCCGACGCCGACCTGTCCGTCCTGCGCCGCGCCTACGTCCTCGCGGAGTCCTCCCACCGCGGCCAGATGCGCAAGAGCGGCGAGCCGTACATCACACACCCGCTCGCCGTGACCCTCATCCTCGCCGAACTCGGCGCGGAGACCACCACCTTGACGGCCTCCCTGCTCCACGACACCGTCGAGGACACCGAGGTGACCCTCGATCAGGTGCGCGCGGAGTTCGGCGACGAGGTCTGCTTCATCGTCGACGGCGTCACCAAGCTCGAAAAGGTCGACTACGGCGCCGCGGCCGAACCCGAGACCTTCCGCAAGATGCTCGTCGCGACGGGCAACGACGTACGCGTCATGTCCATCAAGCTCGCCGACCGGCTGCACAACATGCGCACCCTCGGCGTGATGCGCCCCGACAAGCAGGTGCGCATCGCCACGGTCACCCGCGACGTCCTGATCCCGCTGGCCGAGCGGCTCGGCGTACAGGCCCTCAAGACCGAGCTGGAGGACCTCGTCTTCGCGATCCTCCACCCCGAGGAGTACGAGCACACCCGCGCGCTGATCGCCGCCCACGCCGGCGAGCGCGACCCGCTGCCCGGCACCGCCGAGTCCGTACGCAGCGTGCTGCGCGAGGCCGGCATCCAGGCCGAAGTCCTCGTACGGCCACGGCACTTCGTCTCCGTCCACCGCATCGCCCGCAAACGCGGCGAGCTGCGCGGCTCCGACTTCGGCCGGCTGCTCGTGCTGGTCGCGGAGAACGCCGACTGCTACGCGGTACTGGGCGAGCTGCACACCTGCTTCACCCCGGTGGTCTCGGAGTTCAAGGACTTCGTCGCCGCCCCCAAGTTCAACCTCTACCAGTCCCTGCACACCGCCGTCGCCACCCCCGGCGGCGAGATCGCCGAGGTCATCGTCCGCACCCGGCAGATGCACCGGGTCGCCGAGGCCGGCGTGGTCGCCCTCGGCAACCCGTACACCGCCACCCCGCCGACCGCCGGCGACCCCGACGAGGAACGCACCGACGAGGAGCGCACCGACCCCACCCGGCCCGGCTGGCTGCGCCGGCTGCTGGAGTGGCAGCAGTCCGCCCCGGACCCCGACACCTTCTGGAGCTCGCTGCGCGCCGAACTCGCCCAGGACCGCGAGATCACCGTCTTCCTCGCCGACGACGGGGACGGAGCACGCGGCGACGGCCGTCAACGCGATGCCGGTCGCAGCGAAGGAGGGCAAGGTGCCGGCCGGCAAGGCGCCGGCGAGCGGCGCGGTGACGGCCGCGGCGCCGGCACCCGCGGCCCGGGCACCATCAGCCTGCCGGCGGGCGCCACCTGTATCGACGCGGCCTACGCCCAGCACGGCGAGGCCGCCCACAGCTGTATCGGCGCCCGGGTCAACGGGCGGCTCACCTCCCTGGCCACCACCCTGGCCGACGGCGACACCGTGCAGCTGCTGCTCGGCAGCGACCCCGCCGCCGGGCCCTCCGCCGACTGGCTGGAGCACGCCCGCACCCCCGCCGCGCGGATCGCCATCAGCGGCTGGCTCCAGGCTCATCCGGGCGGCACCCGGCCCGATCAGGCCGCCCCGCGCGCCCCGCTGACGGTGGTCAACCTGCGCCCCGGCGACGCCAACGCGGTCGCCGACCTGCCCGACGCCCACGTCCGCCTCGCCGGCTGCTGCACCCCCGTACCGCCCGACGCGGTCGCCGCGTTCGCCGTACGCGGCGGCGCCGTCACCGTGCACCGGGTGGAGTGCTCCGTCGCCCGGCAGATGCGCGCCGTCGGGCGGACCCCGGTCGCCGTGCACTGGCGGGCCACCGCGGACTGCCGGGTCACCCTGGCCGCCGAATCGTTCGGCCGCCCCCACCTGCTGGCCGACCTCACCGAGGCGATCGCCCGGATGGGGGTCGAGGTCATCTCCGCCACCGTCGAACCCCCGGTCGAGCAGCGGGTCCGGCACCGCTACACCCTCCACCTGCGCGACGCCACCGCCCTGCCGGCCCTGATGCGGGCCATGCGGGACGTCCCCGGCGTCTACGACGTCAGCCGCGCCCAGGGCGACCCCACGGCGTAGGACCCGGGCGCGTAGCACCCCACACCGCGTAGGACCCGGCCGGCGGCCGTGCCCGGGCGACGGACGAGCCCGGGCGGGGTGAAGCGACGTGCCCGGGATCGCCCGGATCACGCGCCCGGGAGACCGCCCGCGGGGTCTCCTTCGGGTGGCTGCGCCGCGCGCCGCCGCCCGTGCGCGACGGGCCCACTGGTATGCGGTGGAGGATGCGCCTCACCTCCGCCCGTCTGCGCGCCGCGCTGCTCGCAGCCGCCTCCCTGACCCTCGTCGCCGCCGCACTGCCGCCCGCGCAGCCGCTGGGCATCGGCGACCGGCTCTTCCCGACCCTCGGGAACCCCGGGTACGACGTCCTCGCGTACGACCTCTCCTTCGCCTACCGGAGCAACGACGCCCCCCTCGACGCCGTCACCGTGATCACCGCCCGGACCCTGGAGCCGCTGGAGCGGGTCAACCTCGACTTCACCCACGGCAAGGTCGCCGCCGCCGAGGTCAACGGGCAGCCCGCCGCCTTCGAGAGCGCGGGCGAGGACCTCGTCCTGACCCCCCGCACCCCGCTGCCGCGCGGCGCGGCCCTGCACATCACCGTGCGGCACACCAGCGACCCGCGCGGGCGCGGCGACGGCGGCTGGGTGACCACCGGCGACGGCCTGGCCATGGCCAACCAGGCGGATGCCGCCCACCGGGTCTTCCCGTGCAACGACCACCCCGCCGACAAGGCGTACTTCACCTTCCGGATCACCACCCCGGCCGGGAAGACCGCCGTCGCCAACGGCCTGCCCGTCGCCCCCGCGCACCGGGCGGCCGGCGGCGCGGGCACCACCTGGATCTACCGCAGCCACCACCCCATGGCCACCGAGCTCGCCCAGGTCTCCATCGGCGACTCCGCCGTGGTCCGCCGGACCGGGCCGCGCGACCTGCCCATCCGCGACGTGGTCCCCGCCGCCGACCGCGAGCGGCTGGAGAAGTGGCTGAAGAAGACCCCCGCGCACCTGGAGTGGATGGAGCAGCGGGTCGGCCGCTACCCCTTCGAGACGTACGGCGTGCTGATCGCCGGCGCGAACACCGGCTTCGAGCTGGAGACGCAGACCCTGTCGCTGTTCGAGCGCAGCATCTTCACCGACACCGCGTACCCCGAGTGGTACGTCGAATCGATCATGGTCCACGAGCTGGCCCACCAGTGGTTCGGCGACAGCGTCACCCCCCGCACCTGGTCGGACCTGTGGCTGAACGAGGGCCACGCCACCTGGTACGAGGCGCTCTACGCCGACGGGCTCGGCAAGTACTCCCTGGAGCGGCGCATGCGCGAGGCGTACCAGCGCTCCGACCAGTGGCGCGCCGCCGGTGGCCCGCCCGCCGAGCCCAAGGCGGCCGCCCCCGGCCAGAAGATCGGCCTGTTCCGGCCGGTGGTCTACGACGGCGCCGCCCTGGTCCTCTACGCCCTGCGGCAGAAGATCGGCACGGCCGCCTTCGAGCGGCTGGAGCGGCGCTGGGTCGCCGAGCACGCGGACTCGACCGCCGGCACGGCGGACTTCATCGCCATGGCCTCGCAGGAGGCCGGCACCGACCTCACCGCCTTCCTGCGGCCGTGGCTGTACGGGAAGACCACCCCGCCGATGCCGGGGCATCCGGAATGGAGCGGCCCGAAAAGGGTGTGACCGCGGGGGAACGGGCATGTCACCATCGACGGGTCGCCCGGGAACGGGCGGCGACCGGGGTCCGGGTACGGGCCTCGACGGGGGTCCGGGTACGGGCCGCCGGGTCTCCGGGTACGGGCCGCCGGGCCCGCCCGCGGGAATCCCCGGCCGGTGTGACACGTTGTACCCCGTGCAGGACCGCTGCTTCGACCGCTTCGACGTAAGGATCCAATGACCTCCTCTTCTTCCCCTTCACAGGACGCGCAGAGCTTTACCGAGAGCCTTCGGGCCGATGCCCTGATGGAAGAGGACGTCGCCTGGAGCTACGAGATCGACGGGGACCGGGACGGCGACCAGTTCGACCGCTCCGACCGCGCGGCGCTGCGCCGTGTAGCGGGCCTCTCCACCGAGCTCGAAGACATCACCGAGGTCGAGTACCGGCAGCTGCGACTCGAGCGGGTCGTGCTGGTCGGCGTCTGGACCTCGGGGACCCTGCAGGACGCGGAGAACTCCCTGGCGGAGCTCGCCGCGCTGGCCGAGACGGCCGGCGCCCTCGTCCTCGACGGCGTCTTCCAGCGCCGCGACAAGCCGGACCCGGCCACCTTCATCGGTTCCGGCAAGGCCCTGGAACTGCGCGACATCGTCATCGAGACCGGAGCCGACACCGTCATCTGCGACGGCGAGCTCAGCCCCGGCCAGCTCATCGCCCTCGAGGACGTCGTCAAGGTCAAGGTGATCGACAGGACCGCCCTGATCCTCGACATCTTCGCCCAGCACGCCAAGTCCCGAGAGGGCAAGGCGCAGGTCGCGCTCGCGCAGATGCAGTACATGCTTCCGCGGCTGCGTGGCTGGGGCCAGTCGCTGTCCCGCCAGATGGGCGGCGGCAAGGGCGGCGGTCTCGCCACCCGAGGCCCCGGTGAGACCAAGATCGAGACGGACCGGCGACGGATCCGCGAGAAGATGGCGAAGATGCGCCGGGAGATCGCGGAGATGAAGACCGGCCGCGAGATCAAGCGGCAGGAGCGCCGGCGCAACAAGGTGCCCTCCGTCGCGATCGCCGGCTACACCAACGCCGGCAAGTCCTCGCTGCTCAACCGCCTCACGGGCGCGGGCGTGCTGGTGGAGAACGCGCTGTTCGCCACCCTCGACCCGACCGTCCGCCGGGCCGAGACGCCGACCGGCCGGATCTACACCCTGGCCGACACCGTCGGCTTCGTCCGGCACCTGCCGCACCACCTCGTCGAGGCGTTCCGCTCCACGATGGAGGAGGTCGGCGACTCCGACCTCATCCTGCACGTGGTGGACGGGGCGCACCCGGCGCCGGAGGAGCAGCTGGCCGCCGTACGCGAGGTCATCCGCGAGGTCGGGGCGGTCGACGTACCCGAGATCGTGGTGATCAACAAGGCGGACGCGGCCGACCCACTGGTGCTCCAGCGGCTGCTGCGGATCGAGAAGCACTCCATCGCCGTCTCGGCCCGCACGGGCCTGGGCATGCCGGAGCTGCTGGCCCTGATCGACGCCGAGCTGCCGCGGCCGGAGGTCGAGGTGGAGGCGCTGGTGCCGTACACCCAGGGCTCGCTGGTCGCCCGGGCGCACTCCGAGGGCGAGGTGATCTCCGAGGAGCACACCCCGGAGGGCACCCTGCTCAAGGCACGGGTCCACCAGGAACTGGCGGCGGACCTCGCCCCGTACGTGCCCGCCAGGCACTGACGACGGGACGGCGTACTCGGTACCGGGCGACCGAAGGGCCTGAGCCGCGAGCCGCCGAGGGCCGAACGGCCGGAGGGCCCCCTGCACGAGCAGGGGGCCCTCCGGCCGTTCCGGTTCCGGATCCGGCTACGTCCGCGGGTTACGTCCGCCGGTTCCGTCGGCCGGTTCCGTCCGCTACTTGAACTTGCGGCTCACCGCTTCGAAGACCGCCTTGGCCTCGGGCCCCAGCCGCGGGCCGGCCAGCCAGCCGGCCTTGGCCGGGCCGATCGAAGTGTTCGACACCAGCGCCGGCTTGCCGTCGGCACCGGCCGCGACCCAGCCGCCGCCCGAGGAACCGCCGGTCATCGTGCAGCCGATGCGGTACATCACCGGGTCGTTGGCGTTCAGCGAGAGCCGGCCGGGCTTGTCGGCGCACTGGAAGGCACGCTGGCCGTCGAACGGCGCGGCCGCCGGGTAGCCCGTCGCCGTGATACCGGCGACCTTCTGCACGGCCGGAGCGTTGAACTCCACCGGGAGCGCCGAACCGACCGTCTCCTCCAGCGACTTGCCGCCGCCCTTCTCCGGCGTCACGTGCAGCACCGCGAAGTCGAACGGGGCGCCCTGGCCGCCGGTCGGCCCGCCCTGCGCGATCCACTGGTCGGAGGTCTGCGCCCAGTCGCTCCACCACACGCCGTACGGGGCCACCTGGTCGCGCTTGGCGCCCTTGAGCTGCGCGGCCGTCTTGCCGGCGTTGTTGTACGAGGGCACGAAGGCGATGTTGCGGTACCAGCCGCCCGCCTTGCCGGCGTGCACGCAGTGACCGGCCGTCCAGACCATGTTGGACTTCCCCGGGTGCGCGGGGTCCTTCACCACGGTCGCCGAGCACACCATCGAGCCCTCGGGCCCGTCGAAGAAGACCTTGCCGGCCTCCGGCGCGTTCGAGTGGTACGGCGTGGCCACGGCCTTGGCGGTGACCGGCGCGGGAGTCGGGTCGGTGACGCCCTGGTCCTTGCCGAGGTCCTGGTCGGTCACGGGCTTGTCGGGACGCTGGGCGTCACGCATCCGGTCCGGGTCCCACAGGTCCTCGATGATCGGGTTGATGAAGTCGTTGGCCTCGCGGAGCCAGTCCTCCTTCTTCCAGTTCTTCCAGGCACCTCCCTTCCACTTGTCCAGGTCGATGCCGTGCTGCTTGAGCTTGTCCCGCAGCCCTTCCGGGATCTTTATCCCGTCGGTCCCGGTCGTACCGCTCGCCGCCACGTCGGTCGGCTTGGCGTCGCCGCCGGCCTCCCCGTCGCCGGGTCCGCAGGCAGCGGCGGTCAACGCGAGCGCAGCCGCGCACAGTACCGCCGTGACCGGTCGGTTCGGTCGCATGTCGTCAATCCCCCTGGTGGGTCGAGGCGTGGAGTGCAGCCCCCCACTATGCCGTCGCCGCTCTGGACGCCGGAGCGCGGGTCCGCGGTTGCAAGGATCTTGCCCCGACCCGTGATCCGTCGCCGCCGCGGTCGTTGGTACGTACGGGGGACGGCGCGCCGGTGCGCGCGGAGAGGACAACTCGTCCGGGAGGACCGACAGCCGTGGCCGTGCCGACCGGACGAACCACCCCCGCGAACGGCCCCGGAACCACGGCCCGGGCGGAACGGGTGCACGCCCGGCCCCCGCACACGGAACGGCCGTCCACGGCGCGGCTGCACGGGGAAGGCCCGTCGGTGGTGCAACCGTCGGCCGACCGCTGGGCCGCGGACCTGCTGTCCACGGACCGCCGGCGGACGGAACGGCCGTCCACGGCGCGGCTGCACGGGGAAGGCGCGTCGGCGGTGCAACCGTCGGCCGACCGCTGGGCCGCGGACCTGCTGCCCACCGACCGCCCGCGGACGGAACGGCCGTCGACGGAACGGCCGTCCACGGAACGGCTGTCCACGGACCGGTGTTCCGCCGAACGTACGTCCCCGGAAAGGGTGTCCGCTGAAGGGCCGTCCGCAGGAAGAGTGTCCGGGCAGCGGCCCGCCCCCGTGGAGCCGTCCCGCCACGAGCCGGGGGAGGGGGCGGCCACCGGGCGGGGGCCCGTCGTACCGCCGGCCCGTCGGAGGGCCGGCTCCGGGGCGCGGGACGGTGTTCTGCGGAACAGCCGCCCGCGGGGCCGGGCCCTGCGTGAGTCCGCGTCGCCCCGGACGTACCTGCGCTCGCTGCCGGTCGTCCCCGTCCGCACGCGCGGCCTCACCATCGAAGGCGCCGACGGCCGGCGCTACCTCGACCGCCTCTCGGGCGGCGGCGCCCTCGCCTTCGGCCACTACCACCCTGTGGTGCTCGAAGCCGTCCGCCGGGTCATCGACTCCGGCGCGCCCCCAAACGTCCTCGACCTCGCGAGCCCCGTCAGGGACGCCTTCACCGCGGAGCTGTTCGCCGACCTGCCGTCCGAACTCACCGCGGACACACGGGTCGTGTTCTGCGGTCCCGCCGGTACGGACGCGGTCGAGGCCGCACTGCGGCTCGTCCGTACGGCCACCGGCCGTCCCGGACTGCTCGCCTTCACCGGTGCCCGCCACGGGACGACGACCGTCGGCTGCACGGGCGCAGCCGGGGACCTGCCGGTGGCTCCCGGGCCCGCTGGTCACTCCGGCCTTGCCGCCGGCCCCGTGGCCGGCCGCGCCCTCGGGCCCGCTCGTCATGCCGGCCCCGTCCACGACGCCAGCCCGGCCCCAGGCCCCGGGCCCGCTCGTCGTACCGGCTACGCCCCGGCCCCGCACCTCGCGGCCGCCGTCGTACGGGCCTGCCTGGAGCGTGGCCTCACCGTCGGGACCGGCGGCCGGCGTTCCCACGTCGTACGGCTGCTGCCGCCGCTCATCCTCACCGACGAGCAGGCCACGGCCGTCCTGGACCGCCTGGCCGACGCCCTCGAACCGGTCATCCGCCCCCTCTGACCCAAGGACCCATCGTGCCCACGCCCCCTCCCGACCCCGACACCTCACCCGCGGCAGCAACAGAGCCCGCGACGGCCACACCCCCCGCGCCCGCGCAGGCGCTGCCGCTCACTGCGGCCGCAGCAGGTGAGCCCGCCGGAGCGCACCCGGCGCCCGCCCGGGCGATGCCGCCTGCCCCGGCCGCAGCCGGTCAG
>NZ_WTFF01000165.1 GCF_019400985.1 Streptomyces bambusae | reverse complement strand
TCTCTGCAGATAGACGTCTAGGTGTCTTATTTTCAAGCTGAAGAGTGCATACGATATCGGCCTCGGTCTCGTGTGCTCGGAGATGTGGATAAGATACAGGGCCGACGGGGCCGGCCGGGCCGGAGGGGAGGCCGGGGCCGCCGGCGCCGGCGCAGACAGTGCCGGGCACGGCCCCGGGCCCGCCCCGATCACAGTCGTCGTCCTGGAACCCAGCTGCGCCGCCACCCTCCGCACCGACCTCCCCCACCTCCTCCCCGACGACCCCCGCGCGGCCGCCCTCGCCGGCTCCGTACGGACCCTGGCCGAGACCCTGGAACAGCACGCGCCGCAGTGGCGCCCGCCGCGCCTCGACCGCCCGGTGGTCGGCCAGACCCACTGCCACCAGCACGCCGTCCTGGGCGACGCGGCGGAACGCCGGCTGCGCGAACGGGCCGGGCTGACCGGGGAGCTGACCGGCGGCTGCTGCGGCCTCGCGGGCAACTTCGGCTTCGAGCCGGGGCACTACGAGGTCTCGGTGGCCTGCGCCGAGGAACAGCTCCTGCCGGCGCTGCGCACAGCCGCCCCGAACGCGGCCGTCCTCGCGGACGGCTTCTCCTGCCGCACCCAGATCGCCGGCCTGTCGAACCACCGTGCCCAACACCTGGCAGAACTACTGGCCGAGGCCCTGAACTGACCGCCCCGGCCCTGGCTCCGGGCCGGACCCCGGCCCTGGCACCGGCACCGGCTCCGGCCTTGGCCCCGGCTGCGGGCCGGGCTCCGGCTCCGGCCCTGGCCCTGGCTCCGGCCCTGGCTCCGACCCCGGCCCGGGCTCCGGCCTGGCCCTGGCCCTGGCCCGGGCTCCGACCCCGGCCCGGTCCCCGGCTCCGGCCCTGGCCCCGGCTCCGGCCCGGCCCTGGCCCCGCCTCCGCCTCCGGCCCCGATACCGGCCCGGCCGGCCACCGGCGGAGGACCCCGCGGCCCCGGCCTCGCCCCCAAGGGCCGCGGCCTACGCCGCTCACGCGGAGAGCTGTAAGGGAAAACACGGGTGCATGCTCCTTACCGTGGGCTTACCCTGGCGGAATGACCCGCTCCGCGCCGTCCGCCGCCCCCAGCGCACCCGCCGCCGGCGCCTCCGCCACCCCGACCGCGGCCGGCGCCACCCTGGCCCCCGGCGCAACCACCCCGACCGCCGCCGCAACCGCCCCGCCCTCCCGGCGACGCCTCGGCCCCGTGGGCCTGGTCCTCGCCGCCGGCGTGTCCGTGCAGTTCGGTGCCGCGCTCGCCGTGCTGATCATGCCCCGCGCCGGAGCCATGGGCGTGGTGACGCTGCGGCTCGTCGCGGCCGCCGTCGTCCTGCTGCTGGTCTGCCGCCCCACGGTGCGTGGCTACTCGCGCGGGGACTGGGCCACGGTCGCCGTGTTCGGCGCAGCCATGGCCGCGATGAACGGCTTCTTCTACCAGGCCGTGGACCGCATCCCCCTCGGCGCCGCGGTCACCTTGGAGGTGCTCGGCCCGCTGGCCCTGTCGGTGATCGCCTCGCGCCGGCTGGTGAACCTGCTCTGGGCCGGGCTCGCACTGGCCGGTGTCGCGCTGCTGTCCGGGCACGGTGGCGGTTTCGGCTCGCTCGACCTGGTCGGCGCGGCCTTCGCGGTGGGCGCGGGCGCGATGTGGGCGGCGTACATCGTCTTCAGCGCCCGCACCGGCCGCCGCTTCCCGCAGGCCGACGGGCTGGCCCTGGCGATGGCGGTGGCGGCGGTGCTCACGCTGCCGCTCGGCATCGCGGAGGCGGGCGCGGAACTGCTGGTCCCGAGCACGCTGGCGCTGGGTGTGGGAGTGGCCGTGCTGTCGTCCGTCCTGCCGTACACGCTGGAACTCCTGGCGCTGCGCACGATGCCCGCACCCACCTTCGCGATCCTCATGAGCCTGGAGCCGGCCATCGCGGGCACCGCCGGCTTCCTGCTCCTGCACCAGACCCTGTCCGCCACGGACGCCCTCGCGATCGCCCTGGTCATCGCCGCGAGCATGGGCGCGGTCCGCTCCCAGAAGCCCCGCGAGCCCCGCGACACGCCGTAGGGCCCGTCCGCCCGTCCGGCTTGTCCCCCGACCCGCCCCGGGTGCGCGCACCACCGCACTGCTCCAGCATGGAGGGGCTGAGGGGAGTCCCCATGAGCACTCACACTCACCGAGTCGGTACGGACACCAGCGTGCTGGCCGACTGCCTGGAGGTCCCGGGCATCGGCTTCATACCGGTCAACGCCTTCGTCCTGCTCGCCCGGCAGCCCGTGGTCGTCGACACCGGGCTCGGTCTGCCCGACCGGGACTTCCTGGCCCGCCTCGGCGAGGTCATGGACCCCGCCGACGTGCGGTGGATCTGGCTGACCCACCCCGACCGCGACCACACCGGCGGCCTCTTCGCCCTGCTGGAGGCGGCGCCTAGGGCGCGGGTGGTGACCACGTTCCTGGGCGCGGGCGAGATGTCCACCGAGTGCCCGCTGCCGCTCGACCGCGTCCACCTGCTCAATCCCGGCCGGCGCCTCGACGTCGGCGATCGCACGCTGTACGCCTTCCGGCCGCCCCTGTTCGACAACCCGGCCACCGTCGGCTTCTACGACGAACGCACGCGCACCTGTTTCAGCTCCGACTGCTTCGGCGCCCCGCTGCCGACGCCCGAGCTCGCCACCGGCGCGGACGTGGGCGCGGTCGCCGCCGCCGACCTCAGGGGCGCACAGCTGCTGTGGGCCACGGTGGACAGCCCGTGGGTGCACGTGGCGGATCCCGCCAAGTACCTGGCCAACGTCAAGGCGCTGGAGGCACTGGACCCGGACGTGGTGCTGTCCACGCACCTCCCGCCGGCCTCCGGCGTGACCGCGACCCTGCTCGACACCATCGCCCGGGCGCCCGACGCCGATCCCTTCGTCGGCCCTGACCAGGCCGCTCTGGAGCAGATGCTGGCCGGCTTCCAGCCGGGCGGTCCGCCGCAGCCGTAGCGCCGACGAGGGTCGTCGCCCCCCCAACTCCTCACCCAGGGAAGGGACTTCCCGCCCTGGCCCGATCCGTCCCGGTCGGCCGAAAAAATCATGCAAGCACGCTTGCTTGTTTTTCGGGGCGCTGCCAGTCTTCCCTCACGCCGTCACGCCCGCCGAGCGGTACGCGCTCACGCGCCCACTCCGCCGTGCCCGCGCCCCGAGGGGAGCACAGCTGTGCCCGATCCACTCGTACCGCCGTCCGCGCCCGCCCACCCGGCCCACCCGGCCCACCCGGTCCTCCCCGTCCTCCCCGTCCACGCCGACCTGCGCGCGGAGGGCGAGGAGCTCGACCGGCTCGTGGCCGGGCTGCCGGCCGCCGCCTGGGCCGGGCCGACCCCCGCGCCCGGCTGGAGCATCGCCCACCAGATCGCCCACCTCGCCTGGACCGACCGGGCAGCGCTGCTCTCGCTCACCGACACCGACGCCTTCGCGGCGATGGTGGCCGAGGCCGTCCGCAGCCCCGACAGCTTCGTCGACGACGGGGCTGCCGAGGGCGCCGCCCTCCCGCCCGCCGAGCTGCTCGGCCGCTGGCGGACCGCGCGGCACGCCCTCGACGCCGCCCTGGCCGCGGCCTCGCCGGACGCCCGCTTCCCCTGGTACGGCCCGCCGATGAAGGCCGCCTCCATGGCCGGGGCCCGGCTGATGGAGACCTGGGCGCACGGCCAGGACGTGGCCGACGCGCTCGGCGTACGCCGGGCCCCGACCGCCCGGCTCCGGCACGTCGCCCGGATCGGCGTACGGGCCCGCGACTACGCCTTCTCCGTACGCGGACTGCCCGCGCCCGCCGAGGAGTTCCGCGTAGAGCTCACCGCCCCGCCCGGCACCGCCGCCGACGGCACCGATGACGGGACCAAGGGCGGCGCGGCCGTCTGGGCGTACGGTCCGCCGGACGCCGCCCAGCGGGTCACCGGCTCCGCCCTGGACTTCTGCCTGCTCGTCACCCGGCGCGCCCACCGCGCCGACCTCGCGGTCGAGGCCCGGGGCGCCGACGCCGACCGCTGGCTGGACATCGCCCAGGCCTTCGCCGGACCGCCCGGCACCGGACGGGAGCCCGGCCGAGCCCCCGGAGCGGGCCGGTGAGCCGGCAGCCGGACCCGCACCCGGCCCCGCAGCCCGCCCCGCCCCCGGCCGCACGGCCCGCCCCGCACCCGGCCCCGCAGCCCCGCCGACCACTCCGGATCGGCAACGCATCCGGCTTCTACGGAGACCGCTTCCAGGCCCTGCGCGAGATGCTGGAGGGCGGCCCGCTGGACGTCCTCACCGGCGACTACCTGGCCGAGCTGACCATGCTCATCCTGGGCCGCGACCGGCTGAAGGACCCCGGCCTCGGCTACGCCAGGACCTTCCTGCGCCAGCTGGAGGACACCCTCGGCCTCGCCCGTGAGCGGGGCGTGCGGATCGTGGCGAACGCCGGCGGGCTCAACCCGGCCGGACTGGCCGAAGCCGTCCGGGCGTTGGCGGCGAAGCTGGACGTGCCCGTGGCGGTCGCCCACGTCGAGGGCGACGACCTCATGCCGTACGGCAAGGGCGCGCTCACCGCGAACGCCTACCTCGGCGGGGCCGGCATCACCGCCTGCCTGCGCGCCGGCGCGGACGTCGTCGTCACCGGCCGGGTCACCGACGCGGCGCTGGTCTCCGGCCCCGCGGCCTGGTGGTTCGACTGGGCGGCCGACGACCACGACCGCCTCGCGGGCGCGGTGGTCGCCGGACACGTCCTGGAGTGCGGGACGCAGGCGACGGGCGGCAACTACGCGTTCTTCGGCCGGCACGACGTCCGCCGGCCCGGCTTCCCGCTCGCCGAGATCGAGTCCGACGGCTCGTCGGTGATCACCAAGCATCCCGGCACCGGCGGAGCGGTCACCGTCGGCACCGTCACCGCCCAACTGCTGTACGAGACCCAGGGCGCGCACTACCTCGGCCCGGACGTGACGGCCCGCCTGGACACCGTCCGGCTGCGCCAGGCCGGCCCGGACCGGGTCCGGATCGAGGGGGTCCGCGGCGAGGCCCCGCCGGACACCCTCAAGGTGGGAATCACCCGCCTGGGCGGCCACCGCAACGAGGTCACCTTCGTTCTGACCGGCCTGGACATCGAGGCCAAGGCCGACCTGGTCCGGGCCCAACTGGCCCCGGCGCTGGAGGGCGTGGCCCGCGCGGAGTGGACCCTCGCCCGCACCGACCACACCGACGCGGCGACGGAGGAGACGGCCAGTGCCCTGCTGCGGCTGGTGGTCCGCGACCCCGACCCCGACCGGGTGGGCCGGGCACTGACCTCGGCGGCGGTCGAACTGGCCCTGGCCAGCTACCCGGGCTTCCACGTCACCACCCCACCCGGCCCCGCCCAGCCGTACGGCGTCTTCGCCACCGCCCTGGTCCCGTCCACCACGGTCCCGCACACGGCAGTCCTTCCGGACGGATCCCGCATCCCGATCCCCACCACGCCACACCCGACCGCAATCCCTCCAGCCGGCGCCGCAACCATTCCAGCCCCGCCGGCGTTTGAGGCGCGGGGGTCCGGGGGCGGAGCCCCCGAAACCGGGCGCGGAGCGCCCGGCGGGGTCTGGGGCGCAGCCCCAGTAACGGGAAGGGGCGGGGAGGGGAAAGGCCCCGCAGGGACAACCCGCGCCCCCCTTGGCCGCATCGCCGGCGCCCGCAGCGGCGACAAGGGCGGCGACGCCAACATCGGCGTCTGGGCAGAGACCGACGAGGCCTACACCTGGCTCGCAGCCACCCTCACCACCGACACCCTCAAGGCCCTCCTCCCGGAGGCGGCAAGCCTCCCCCTCACCCGCCACGACCTACCCAACCTCAGAGCCCTGAACTTCACCCTCCCCGGCATCCTCGGCGACGGCGTCGCCTCCGCCCACCGCTTCGACCCGCAGGCCAAGGCCCTCGGCGAATGGCTGCGGGCCCGCCACCTCGACATCCCCGTCCACCTGCTCCCGGAACCGGAGGCCGGCCCATGACCCGGCTCACCACCGTCGTCGACCCGCGCGACCCCGACCACCTCGCCCACCGCGAGGCCGCCCTGGAGCGGCTGGCGGCGCTGGAGGCCGAGCACGCCAAGGCTCTGGCCGGCGGCGGCCCCAAGTACACCGACCGGCACCGCGCCCGCGGCAAACTCCTCGCCCGCGAACGCGTCGAGCTGCTCCTCGACCCCGACACGCCCTTCCTTGAGCTGTCCCCGCTCGCGGCCTGGGGCAGCGACTACCCGGTCGGCGCCTCCATGGTCACCGGCATCGGCACCGTCGAGGGCGTCGAGTGCCTGGTCACCGCCAACGACCCGACCGTACGCGGGGGCGCCAGCAACCCCTGGACCCTGAAGAAGGCCCTGCGCGCCAACGAGATCGCCCTCGCCAACCGGCTGCCCTGCGTCAGCCTGGTCGAGTCCGGCGGCGCCGACCTCCCCTCCCAGAAGGAGATCTTCATCCCGGGCGGGGCCGTCTTCCGCGACCTGACCCGGCTCTCCGCCGCCGGCATCCCCACCGTCGCCGTCGTCTTCGGCAACTCCACCGCCGGAGGCGCGTACATCCCGGGGATGTCCGACCACACCGTCATGATCAAGGACCGGTCGAAGGTGTTCCTCGGCGGCCCGCCCCTGGTCAAGATGGCCACCGGCGAGGAGAGCGACGACGAGTCGCTCGGCGGCGCCGACATGCACGCCCGCACCTCCGGCCTCGCCGACCACTACGCCTTGGACGAGCCGGACGCGATCCGCCAGGCCCGCCGGATCGTCGCCCGCCTCAACCACCGCAAGGCACACCCCGATCCGGGACCCGCCCCGGAGCCCCTGTACGACCCGGAGGAGCTCCTCGGCATCGTGCCCGCCGACCTCCGCACCCCCTTCGACCCCCGCGAGGTCATCGCCCGGATCGTGGACGCGTCGGACTTCGACGAGTTCAAGCCGCTCTACGGCACGAGCCTGGTCACCGGCTGGGCCGCCCTGCACGGCTACCCGATCGGCATCCTCGCCAACGCCCAGGGCGTGCTGTTCAGCGCCGAGTCCCAGAAAGCCGCCCAGTTCATCCAGCTCGCCAACCAGCGCGACATCCCCCTCCTCTTCCTCCACAACACCACCGGCTACATGGTCGGGAAGGAGTACGAGCAGGGCGGCATCGTCAAGCACGGCTCGATGATGATCAACGCGGTGTCCAACTCCCGGGTCCCGCACCTGTCCGTGCTGATCGGGGCCTCCTACGGCGCCGGCCACTACGGCATGTGCGGCCGCGCGTACGAGCCCCGCTTCCTGTTCGCCTGGCCCAGCGCCAAGTCCGCCGTCATGGGCCCCCAGCAGCTCGCCGGCGTGCTGTCGATCGTCGCCCGGCAGTCCGCCGCGGCCAAGGGGCAGCCGTACGACGAGGAGGGCGACGCCGGGATGCGGGCCTTCGTCGAGCAGCAGATCGAGTCCGAGTCACTTCCGATGTTCCTGTCCGGACGGATCTACGACGACGGGGTCATCGACCCGCGCGACACCCGTACCGTCCTCGGCCTGTGCCTGTCGGCCGTCCACAACGCTCCCGTCGAGGGCGCCCGCGGCGGCTTCGGCATCTTCCGGATGTGAGCCCCCACATGACCCAGACATCACCCGCCGCCCCGCCCCCGGCCCCCCTGACCTCCCTCCTCGTCGCCAACCGCGGGGAGATCGCCGTACGCGTCCTGCGCAGCGCCCGCGCGCTCGGCCTGGACACCGTCGCCGTGCACTCCGACCCCGACGCCGACGCCCTGCACGTGCGCGAGGCCGACGCCGCGGTCCGGCTGCCCGGTGCCGCGTCCGCCGAGACCTACCTGCGTGGCGACCTGATCATCGAGGCCGCCCTGGCCGCCGGGGCCGATGCCGTGCACCCCGGCTACGGCTTCCTCTCCGAGAGCCCCGAGTTCGCCCGGGCGGTCCGGGCCGCCGGCCTGGTCTGGGTCGGCCCGCCGCCCGAGGCGATCGAGGCCATGGCCTCCAAGACCCGCGCCAAGGAGCTCATGCGCGCCGCCGGCGTGCCCCTGCTGGACCCCGTGGACCCGGCCACCGCCACCGAGGCCGATCTTCCGCTGCTGCTCAAGGCCGCCGCGGGCGGCGGCGGCCGCGGCATGCGCGTCGTACGGGACCTCGACGCCCTCAAGGACGAGCTGGAGGCGGCCGCCGCCGAGGCCCGCTCCGCCTTCGGCGACGGCGAGGTCTTCGCCGAGCCCTACGTCGAACGCGGCCGCCACGTCGAGGTGCAGGTCCTCGCCGACGCCCACGGCACGGTCTGGGCCCTGGGCACCCGCGACTGCTCCCTCCAGCGCCGCCACCAGAAGGTGATCGAGGAGGCCCCGGCCCCCGGCCTGCCCGCGGCCCTGCGCACCGCCCTGCACGAGGCGGCGGTCGCCGCGGCCCGGGCGGTGTCCTACCGGGGGGCGGGCACCGTGGAGTTCCTCGTCACCGCCGACGGCCGGCCCTACTTCCTGGAGATGAACACCCGCCTCCAGGTGGAGCACCCCGTCACCGAGGAGGTCTTCGGCCTCGACCTGGTCGCCCTCCAGCTGCGCATCGCCGAAGGCACCCCGCTGCCTGCCGACCCGCCCACGCCCACCGGGCACGCCGTCGAGGCCCGCCTCTACGCCGAGGACCCGGCCCAGGACTGGCGCCCCCAGACCGGTGTCCTGCACACGCTGGACGTGCCCGGCCCGGTCCGGGTCGACTCCGGCTTCGTCGCCGGGGACACCGTGGCCGTCCACTACGACCCGCTGCTCGCCAAGGTCATCGCCCACGCGCCCACCCGCGCCGAAGCCGTCCGGGCCCTGGCCCGCGCCCTGTCCCGGGCCCGGATCCACGGCCTGACCACCAACCGCGACCTGCTCGTCCGCTCCCTGCGCCACCCCGACTTCGCGGCCGCCCGCGTCGACACCGGCTTCTACGACCGCCACCTCGCCACTCTCACCGGCCCGGCCCCCGACGCCGGTCTGGCCGCCCTGGCCGCGGCCCTCGCCGAGACCGTCCCGGCTCCCGGCGCCGCCCTCGCCGCCCGGCTCGGCGGCTGGCGCAACCTGCCCTCCCAGCCGCAGACCCGCAGCTACCGGGCCGCCGGCGCCGACACCCCGTACGAGGTGCGCTACCGGCACACCCGCCAGGGCCCCCTGCCCGAGGACCACCCCGGCGTTCGGGTGCTGGCCCTCGCCGCCGACCGGGTGGAGCTCGAAGTGGACGGCGTACAGCGCGTGTTCCACGTGAAACATAAATCGAACAAGGCCGAGGTCTACGTCGATGCGGCCGGCGGCGGCGCCCACACGCTGACCCCGCTGCCCCGGTTCACCGACCCCCAGGACCGCAGCGAACCCGGCTCCCTGCTCGCCCCCATGCCCGGCACCGTCGTCCGCGTCGCCGAAGGCCTCGCCCCCGGCGCCGCCGTCACCGCGGGCCAGCCCCTGCTCTGGCTGGAGGCCATGAAGATGGAACACCGCATCCTCGCGCCCGCCTCCGGCACGCTCACCGCGCTCCACGCCGCCCCCGGCCACCAGGTCGAGGTCGGCGCCCTGCTCGCCGTAGTCCAGGAGGAAACGCACCCATGAGCACGACCCCCGGCACCGAATCCGAAGAGCACACCGCCCTGCGCGCCGCCGTCGCCGCCCTCGGACAGCGCTACGGCCGCGACTACCTCGCCCGCGTCGCCCGCGAGGGCCGCCACCCCGACGAACTGTGGGCCGACGCCGCCAAGCTCGGCTACCTCGGGGTCAACCTGCCCGAGGAGTACGGCGGCGGAGGCGGCGGCATCGCCGAACTCTCCATCGTCCTGGAAGAGCTGGGTGCCGCCGGCTCCCCGCTGCTCATGCTCGTCGTCTCACCCGCCATCTGCGGCACCGTCATCGCCCGCTTCGGCACCGAGGAGCAGAAGCGCACCTGGCTGCCCGGCCTGGCCGACGGCAGCCGCACCATGGCCTTCGGCATCACCGAGCCGGACGCCGGCTCCAACTCCCACCGCATCACCACCACCGCCCGCCGCGAGGACGGCGGATGGCGGCTCACCGGGCGCAAGGTCTTCATCTCCGGCGTGGACATCGCCGACGCCACCCTGATCGTCGGCCGCACCGAGGACGCGCGCACGGGCCGCCTCAAGCCCTGCCTCTTCATCGTCCCGCGCGACGCCCCCGGCTTCACCCGCACCCCCATCGACATGGAGATCCAGGCCGCCGAGAAGCAGTTCGAACTCGTCCTGGACGACGTACGACTGCCCGCCGACGCCCTTGTCGGCGACGAGGACGCCGGGCTCCTGCAGCTCTTCGCCGGGCTCAACCCCGAACGCATCATGACCGCCGCCTTCGCCATCGGCATGGGCCGCTACGCCCTCGCCCGGGCCGTCGACTACGCCCGCACCCGGCAGGTGTGGAAGGAGCCCATCGGCGCCCACCAGGCCGTCGCCCACCCCCTCGCCCAGGCCCACATCGAGCTGGAGCTCGCCCGCCTGATGATGCAGAAGGCCGCCCACCTCTACGACAGCGGCGACGACATGGGCGCCGGCGAGGCCGCCAACATGGCCAAGTACGCTGCCGGCGAGGCCTGCGTGCGGGCGGTGGACCAGGCCGTCCACACGCTCGGCGGCAACGGCCTCACCCGCGAGTACGGACTGGGCGCCCTCGTCACCGCCTCCCGGGTGGCCCGGATCGCCCCCGTCAGCCGTGAGATGATCCTCAACTTCGTCTCGCACCAGACCCTCGGCCTGCCCAAGTCCTACTAGAACCGCCGGCCCGGGCGGCCGCCGCCGCACCGCCGCGGCGGCCGCCCCACCGGCCCGCAACCGCAAGGGAGGAACAGCAGTGGAGGTCGTCCAGGCCGCGCACGCGCACGGCATCACCACGCTCACGCTCGACTCACCGGCCAACCGCAACGCGCTCTCCGCCGCCCTCGTCGGCGAGCTGCGCGCCGCCCTGGCCCGGGCCGGGGCCGACCCGGAGGCCCGGGCCGTCGTCCTCACCCACACCGGGGGCACCTTCTGCGCCGGCGCGGACCTGAAGTCCCCCTGCGACCCCGCCGACTTCCTGGCCCTGCTGCGCGAGCTCACCGAACTGCCCAAGCCGGTCCTCGCCCGTGTCACCGGCCACGTCCGCGCCGGCGGCCTCGGCCTGCTGGGCGCCTGCGACCTCGCCGCCGCCGGGCCCGCCTCCACGTACGCCTTCACCGAGACCCACCTGGGCCTGGCCCCCGCCGTGATCTCCGCGCCGCTGCTGCCCCGCCTCGACCCCCGCGCGGCCGCCCGCTACTTCCTGACCGCCGAGCCCTTCGACGCCGCCGAAGCCACCCGCATCGGCCTGCTCACCCTGCACGCCGACGACGTCGACCAGGCCCTCGCCCCCGTCCTCGCCGGCCTGCGCAAGGCCGCCCCGAACGCCCTCGCCGAGACCAAGCGCCTGGTCACCGCCCCGGTCCGGGAGGCCCTCGCCCGGGACGGCGCGGCGCTGACCGAGCTGTCCGCGCGGGTGTTCGCCTCCGACGAGGCCCGCGAGGGCATCACCGCCCGCTTCGAGCGCCGGGACCCGTCATGGGCACGGTGACCGGACCCAAGCAGGCCCGCAGCCGCGTCACCCGCCGCCACCTGCTCGAAGCCGCCGTCTCCTGCCTCGCCGAACAGGGCTGGGCCGGCTCCACCGTCACCGTCGTCGCCGAACGCGCAGGCGTCTCCCGCGGCGCCGCCCAGTACCACTTCCCCACCCGCGAGGACCTCTTCACCGCAGCCGTCGAGTACGTCGCCGAAGAACGCTCCGCCGCCCTGCGGACCCTCTTCCAGACCCGGCCCGCCGCCCGCCCCGCCGTGGTCGAGGCCCTCGTGGACCTCTACACCGGAGCCCTCTTCCGGGCCGCGCTCCAACTGTGGGTCGCCGCCTCCAACGAGGAGCAGCTGCGCCCCCGGGTCACCGAACTCGAAGCCCGCGTCGGCCGCGAGACCCACCGCATCGCCGTCGAGCTGCTCGGCGCCGACGAATCCCGCCCCGGCGTCCGCGAGACCGTCCAGGGCCTCCTCGACATGGCCCGCGGCCTGGGCCTGGCCAACGTCCTCACCGACGACACCGCCCGCCGCGAGCGGGTCGTCGCCCAGTGGTCCCGGATCATCGACACCGCCCTGGCCGCCCCCTGACACACCGCCCTGGCCGCCCCCTGACACACAGCGAGGGCGCCGGCCCCCGCGGGGGCCGGCGCCCTCGTGCACCCCTCGCCGGCCTCAGCCGGCGATGTCGGCGATGTCGGCGTAGCCCTCGATGTCGCGCGGGTCCCGGCGGCCCGGCCCCACGTAGCGGGCCGACGGACGCACCAGGCGGCCCGTCCGCTTCTGCTCCAGGATGTGCGCCGACCAGCCCGCCGTCCGCGCGCAGGTGAACATCGACGTGAACATGTGCGCCGGGACCTCCGCGAAGTCCAGCATGATCGCGGCCCAGAACTCCACGTTCGTGGCCAGCACCCGGTCGGGACGGCGCGCGTGCAGCTCGGCCAGCGCGGCCTGCTCCAGCGCCGCCGCCACCTCGTAGCGCGGCGCGTTCAGCTCCTTCGCCGTACGGCGCAGCACCCGCGCCCGCGGGTCCTCGGCGCGGTAGACCCGGTGCCCGAAGCCCATCAGCCGCTCGCCCTTGTCCAGGGCCTTGCGCACGTACGCCTCGGCGTCGCCGGTGCGCTCGATCTCCTCGATCATGCCCAGCACCCGCGAGGGCGCCCCGCCGTGCAGCGGCCCCGACATGGCACCCACCGCACCCGACAGCGCGGCCGCGACGTCGGCACCCGTGGAGGCGATCACCCGGGCGGTGAACGTGCTGGCGTTCATGCCGTGCTCGGCCGCGGACGTCCAGTAGGCGTCGACCGCCTTGACGTGCCGCGGGTCCGGCTCACCGCGCCAGCGGATCATGAACCGCTCCACGACCGACTCGGCCTTGTCGATCTCGCGCTGCGGCACCATCGGCAGCCCCTGGCCGCGCGCGGACTGGGCGACGTACGACAGCGCCATGACGGCGGCCCGCGCCAGGTTGTCGCGGGCGGTGGCCTCGTCGATGTCCAGCAGCGGTTTCAGGCCCCACACCGGGGCGAGCATCGCCAGCGCGGACTGCACGTCCACCCGGATGTCCCCGGAGTGCACCGGGATCGGGAAGGGCTCGGCGGCCGGCAGGCCCGGGTTGAAGGCGCCGTCGACCAGCAGGCCCCAGACGTTGCCGAAGGACACGTGACCGACCAGGTCCTCGATGTCGACCCCGCGGTAGCGGAGGGCACCGCCTTCCTTATCCGGTTCGGCGATCTCGGTCTCGAACGCGACGACCCCTTCGAGACCGGGTACGAAGTCGGACATCAGGCGGCTCCTCAGATAGTGCGAACACGCGCGGCTCCCGGCGTGATTCGCGGTCCGGCGCGGTCATCACCGTTGATGCCCGGCACGGCCGTTGGTCACCCGCACGGGTGCCAGCGGACCGGCCCCAAGATTTTGTCCGTTCCGCTTGATGTGCGGAAGCGTGACATACGGCACACTCCTCAGGTCGGCCCTACGGCAGGATGGCGGGGTGACCGCCCACGACCTTGACCCCGCCGTCATGCGCAAGCAGTACCGCTCCGAGATCGTCACGGAGGACAGCCTCGCCGCGGACCCCATGGAGCAGTTCGCCCTGTGGTTCCGCCAGGCCGCCCACGCGCACGTCTTCGAGCCCAACGCCATGGTCGTCTCCACGGCGACCGCCGACGGCCGCCCCAGCACCCGTACGGTCCTGATGAAGCAGTTCGACCACCGGGGCTTCGTCTTCTACACCAACTACGCCTCCCGCAAGGGGCAGGAGATCGCGGAGAACCCGCACGTCTCCCTGCTCTTCCCCTGGCACCCCATCGCCCGCCAGGTCATCGTCGCGGGCACCGCCGCCCGCGTCGGCCGCGACGAGACCGCCGCGTACTTCCGCTCCCGCCCGCACGGCTCCCAGCTGGGCGCCTGGGCCAGCGCCCAGTCGCAGGTCATCGCCTCCCGCGAGGAACTGGACCGGCGCTACGCCGAGCTCGCCGAGCGCTACCCGGAGGGCGAGCAGGTCCCCGTCCCGCCGGAGTGGGGCGGCGTACGGATCGTCCCGCACGAGGTGGAGTTCTGGCAGGGCCACGAGAACCGCCTGCACGACCGCCTCCGCTACGTCCGCGACGGCGAGGAGTGGCGCATCGAGCGCCTGTGCCCGTAAGCGTCCGTGCCGTCTGCATTTCCGGGGAGGCTCCGGAAATGCAGACGACCCGCGGGCTGGGATCCTCTTCTGCAGTAAGAGGAGCCGGTCGGACGTACCGGCGAGCCCGCGGGTCGGGTGACTGCTAGGGATTGGGCCGGCGTCAGAAGCCGGCACCGCACTGGGTGCGTGCGACGACGGGCGCTAGCCCGCAGTCACCTCACGCGTCCGGAGTTCATACATTTCCGGGATCACCTCCTTTCAGTGTGCGGCCACTGTAGGCACGCCCCCGTGCGAGGTTCAACGGAATTACGGGGGGCACTCCGCAGCGTCCGCCGAGCGCCACGGACCGTTGCCGCCGGGCCGGTCCGCCGCCCGCGCGCAATCCCTTCCGACGGAATCACGGGAATGCCGTGTGGGGTGCGTCACGTTCCAGTTGAATGATCTGACGTGCCGCACACGCGAACGCCTGCAGGGGGTGCCAGGTGAGTGCTTCCGGACGTGGAGAGACCACCGACGATCTGCTCGCCGCACTGTTGGACGGGATGGACGCGGCACTGTGCGCGTTCGACGCCGACGGGGTCGTCACGCACTGGAACCGGGAGGCCGAGCGCATCCTGGGGTGGACCGCCGCCGAGGCGGTGGGGCGCAGAGGGTTCGCCGGATGGGCGGCGCGGGCCGCCGACGCCCAGGACGTCGAGAACCGGCTGATGGCCGCGCAGGACGTGCCGGGCCGGCAGGTGCACGAGTTCGCGCTGCTGACCAAGGACGGCGGCCGGGTGCTCGTACGCACCCAGTCGGCCGGGGTGCCGGGCGCGGACGGGAAGCCCGCCGGGGTGTACTGCGCCTTCAGCGAGGTGCACGCGCAGATCGACCTGGAGCGGTCCATCGCGCTCAGCGAGGCGCTCATGGACGACGCGTCGTGGGGCGTGGTGCTGGTCGACGTGGACCTGCGGCCCGCGGTGGTGAACACGCACGCGGCCCGGGCCTTCGGCATGGGGCGTACGGCGCTGCTCGGGCGGCCGCTGGGCGAGCTGCTGTCGCAGGGCGTGGAGGAGCTGGAGGGCGCGCTCCAGCACGTCCTGGCGGAGGGCGCGCCGCCCGCGCCGGTCGAGCTGTGGGTCTCGGTGCGCACGCCCGAGGGCGTACGGCGGCGGTGCTGGCGTTCCGGGTTCCTGCGGCTGGCCTCGCCCCTGGCGGAGGAGCCGGTGCCGCTGGGCGTGGGCTGGCTGTTCCAGGACATCACCGAGGCCCGGCAGGCGCAGCTGGACACGGCGCAGCTGCGCTTCCGGTCCAACCAGCTGCACCGGGCGGGCCGTGCCGCGGCCGAGTGCGAGGACCCGGCGGAGGCGACGGCGGTACGGCTGGAGTTCGCGCTGGCCGGGTTCGCCGACCACGCCTTCGTCGACGTGGTCGACGTGGTCGCCGGGGAGCGGCTGGTCCGGGTGGCCGCCTCGCCGTCCGGCGCGGCGGGGCCGGCGCGGCTGGTCCCGGGGCCGGGGGCGATCCCGGTGCGGTACGGGCCGGGGCACCCGGTGTTCCAGGCGCTGGACCGGATCGGGCCGGTCCGCACGAGCGTGCCGCGCGGCGAGGGCGAGGGCTGGGCGGGCGCGCGCCAGTGGCCGCCGGGCACGGCGCACGCGCTGTGCACGGTGCTGCGCAGCCGCGGCCGGACGCTGGGCGCCCTGACCTTCCTGCGCGGCCCGTACCGCCAGGCTTTCGACCGCGCGGACGCGGCGTACGCGGAGGAGGTCGCGGCCCGGGTCGCGGAGGACGTCGCCCTGGCGGCCCTGTCGGGCGGCACGGGCGACGCGGAGGGCGCGAGCGGGCCGTACCGCTGACCGCCCGGGGTGTCACCCGGGGCGCGCCCGGAGGGACGGTAGGCGCCAGGGGTTCTACCGCGGGGAGACCCGGCCCGGGGGCGGACCCCCGGGCCGGCACCCGCCGTGGATTACTGCGCAACGGGCCTCCCCCGGGGGCCCGTTGCGCATGCCGTCGGCCGGCTCTGGTTGACTGCGGGCCATGCTGGACATCGGATCGTTCGTGCTGGGTGTGTC
>NZ_WTFF01000164.1 GCF_019400985.1 Streptomyces bambusae | reverse complement strand
TCCACGGCGGGCTCGGACTGGAAGACCAACCCGGCCACCCAGATCAAGTGGGGCCTGGACTACATGAACGAGCGCTACGGCTCCCCGGTCGGCGCCTGGAACTTCTGGCAGGCCAACCACTGGTACTAAGCCGCCAGTAGCGCAGCAGAACGCAGACGAACGCCCCGGTGGGCCGGCCTCCCCAGGTCCGGCCCACCGGGGCGTTCTGCTTCCCCATCCCACAGGGTCCGTACGGCGGCTCGACTCCGTCTCCGGAGCCGGATCCAGATCTCCGGCTCCGGCTCCGGCTCCGGCGCCGGATCCGGCTCAGAGCCGCTGGATGATCGTGCCCGTCGCCTGCGCCCCGCCCGCACACATCGTGATCAGGGCGAATTCCCGGTCGCGACGCTCCAGCTCGTGCAGGGCGGTGGTGATCAGGCGGGCCCCGGTGGCGCCGACCGGGTGGCCGAGGGCGATGCCCCCGCCGTTGACGTTGACCTTCTCCAGGTCCTGGTCGAAGACCTTGGCCCAGCTGAGCACGACGGAGGCGAAGGCCTCGTTGATCTCCACCAGGTCGATGTCCTTCAGCGACATGCCGGCCTTGCCCAGCACCGCCCGCGTCGCGTCGATCGGCCCGTCGAGGTGGTAGTGCGGGTCGGCGCCGACCAGGGTCTGGGCGACGATCCGGGCCCGCGGCCTGAGCTTGAGCGCGCGGGCCATCTTGCGCGAGGCCCACATCACGGCCGCGGCGCCGTCGGAGATCTGCGAGGCGTTGCCGGCGGTGTGGACGGCGGTGGGCATGACCGGCTTCAGCCGGGCCAGCGCCTCCATGCTCGTGTCCCGCAGACCCTCGTCCCGGTCGACCAGCCGCCACATGCCCTGGCCGGCCGCCTGCTCCTCCTCGGTGGTGGGCACCTGCACGGCGAAGGTCTCGCGCTTGAAGCGCTCCTCCGCCCAGGCGACGGCCGCCCGCTCCTGGGAGAGCAGGCCGAGCCGGTCGACGTCCTCGCGGGTCAGGCCGCGGTGGCGGGCGATGCGCTCGGCGGCCTCGAACTGGTTGGGGAGGTCGACGTTCCACTCGTCCGGGAAGGGCTTGCCCGGCCCGTGCTTGGAGCCGGAGCCGAGCGGGACCCGGCTCATCGCCTCGACGCCGCACGCGATGCCGATGTCCATGACCCCGCCGGAGATCATGTTGGCCACCATGTGGTTGGCCTGCTGGGAGGAGCCGCACTGGCAGTCGACGGTGGTGGCCGCGGTCTCGTACGGCAGGCCCATGGCGAGCCAGGCGTTGCGGGCCGGGTTCATCGACTGCTCGCCGGCGTGGGTGACCGTGCCGCCGACGATCTGCTCGACGCAGTCGGGCCGGATTCCGGTCCGGGCGAGGAGCTCGCGGTACGTCTCGCCCAGGAGGTAGGCGGGATGGAGGTTGGCGAGCGCGCCGCCGCGCTTGCCGATGGGGGTGCGTACGGCTTCGACGATGACGGGTTCCGCGGCCATGAGCTCGTCCTCTCCAACGCGGGCGGGCCGTCCCGGCGCCCCACCCGAACTAGTACGCGTTCTAGTTCTCCCCGCAGTCTTACGACCTCCCGCCCCGCGGCACAAGGGTCTTGCACGCGGCCTGCACGGATTCCACACGCAACAGATGCCGCGCCGACCCTTGTCACTTCTAGAACTCGTTACTACCTTCGAGCCAGATTCTGATGGGCCGTCAGACCTGGGAGTTGCCGATGCCCTGCCCCGCGCTGCCCGAAGGCTTCGACGCCACGGACCCCGACCTCCTGCAGGCCCGTGTGCCCTTCCCCGAGTTCGCCCTGCTGCGGCAGACCGCTCCGGTGTGGTGGTGCGCGCAGCCGCGCGGCATCACCGGCTTCGACGACGAGGGCTACTGGGCCGTCACGCGGCACGCGGACGTCAAGTACGTCTCCACGCACCCGGAGCTCTTCTCCTCGACCACCAACACCGCGATCATCCGCTTCAACGAGCACATCCAGCGCGAGCAGATAGATGCCCAGCGCCTGATCATGCTGAACATGGACCCGCCGGAGCACACCCGGGTCCGCCAGATCGTCCAGCGCGGCTTCACCCCGCGCTCGATCCGCGCCCTGGAGGACACCCTGCGCGAGCGGGCGCGGCGGATCGTGGCGGAGGCCAAGGCCGGCGCGGGCGACGGCAGCTTCGACTTCGTCACCAAGATCGCGTGCGAGCTGCCGCTCCAGGCCATCGCCGAGCTCATCGGCGTCCCTCAGGAGGACCGGTCCAAGCTCTTCGACTGGTCGAACAGGATGATCGCGTACGACGACCCCGAGTACGCGATCACCGAGGAGGTCGGCGCCCGGTCGGCCATGGACCTCATCGCCTACGCGATGAACATGTCGGCCGACCGCAAGCAGTGCCCGGCCAAGGACATCGTCACCCAGCTCGTCGCCGCCGAGGGACAGGGCAACCTCAGCTCGGACGAGTTCGGCTTCTTCGTCCTGGTCCTGGCCGTCGCGGGCAACGAGACCACCCGCAACGCCATCAGCCACGGCATGCACGCCTTCCTCACCCACCCCGACCAGTGGGAGCTGTACAAGCGCGAGCGGCCGTCCACCGCGGCCGAGGAGATCGTCCGCTGGGCCACGCCGGTGGTCTCCTTCCAGCGCACCGCCACCCAGGACACCGAGCTCGGCGGCCAGAAGATCCGGGCGGGCGACCGGGTCGGGATGTTCTACTCCTCCGCCAACCACGACCCGGAGGTGTTCGAGAACCCCGAGGTCTTCGACATCACCCGGGACCCCAACCCCCACCTGGGCTTCGGGGGCGGCGGCCCGCACTTCTGCCTCGGCAAGTCGCTGGCCGTGCTGGAGATCGACCTGATCTTCAACGCCCTCGCCGACACCCTGCCGAACCTGCGGCTGGCGGGCGAGGGCCCACGCCGGCTGCGTGCGGCCTGGCTCAACGGCATCAAGGAGCTCCAGGTCGGCCTCGGCTGACCCGGCGAGCCCGGGACGGCAGGGGCCCCACCTCCCACGCCCCGCCCCTGCCGTCCGCGGGGCGGCAGCGGCCGACGTACGCCATGCCCGGGCGATCTCGGGTGATCACCCGCGATCGCCCGAGTGTCGGAGCGCGTGATCGCCCGCGATCGGCCGTGATCGCTGGTGATCGCCCGAGTGTCGGGGCCAGTGATCGCCTGTGATCACCCGTGATCGCCCGAGTGGCGCAACGGGCGCTGCGGGCGGATCCTGACAGGACGCGGCGATCCATCGCAGGACAGGGGTGTCGGAGCGGCTCTGTGCGCTCCGGCACCCCTGCCCGGCTCAGTCGCCTCCGCCCGGCCGCTTCCGGGACCCTGGGCCTGGGCAGCGCCACCCCGTCGGCCGCGGCTTCCGTATCGGCCGCGGCTTCCGTCTGCGGTGCGGGCCGGGTGCGCCGGGGGCCCGACAGGACGTGCACGAGGGCGAAGCCGGCGCCGACGACGACCGCGCCGCCGACCGCGTCGAGCACCCAGTGGTTGGCGGTCGCGACGATCGCGCACACCGTGATCAGCGGGTGCAGCACCCCGAGCAGCTTCTGCCAGGCCTTCGGCGCCAGGACGACGATCACGATGCCGCACCACAGCGACCAGCCGAAGTGGAGCGAGGGCATCGCCGCGTACTGGTTGGAGATCGCGGTCATCGCCCCGTACTGCGGATTGGCCAGGTCCTGCGGCCCGTGGACGGTGTCGATGAAGCCGAGGCCGGGCATGAGGCGCGGGGGCGCCAGCGGGTAGAGCCAGAACCCTATGAGCGCGAGCACGGTCGCCAGGCCCAGGGAGGCGCGGGCCCAGCGGTAGTCGCCCGGGCGGCGCCAGTACAGGACCGCCAGGATGCCCAGCGGGACGACGAAGTGGAACGACGTGTAGTAGAAGTTGAAGAACCCCTCCAGCCAGCCGGTCTTGACGACGGCCAGGTTCACGGCGTGCTCGATGTCGATGCCGAGCATCCGTTCCAGGGAGTGGATCTGCGCGCCGTTGTCCTCGGCCACCGAGCGGCTGTTCGGCGCGGCGGCACGGATGTGGGAGTAGAGGGAGTAGCCGACCCGTATCAGCAGCAGTTCCAGCAGCAGGTTCGGCCGGCTCAGCACCCGCTTCCAGAACGGCAGCAGCGGGACGCGCGACCAGCGGGAGGCCACGGGCCGCCCGTACGCGGTGGGGACGGGCTCGCGCCAGAACGGCGAGGTGCGCGTCAGGAAGGGCACGGCGCAGGCGGTGGCGAGGGCGGCGAGCAGCGGCACGTTGTCGCGTACGGGCGCCAGCACGGCCAGGTTGGGCAGCAGCACGTCGCTGGGCAGGGTCATCGCCAGCACGACGGCCACCGGCCAGACCCGCCGGTCGGCCGCGCGCCGGCCGGTCCGGCCGGCCACCGCGAGGAGCACCCACAGCAGCTGGTGGCGCCAGCCCGTGGGCGCGACGGCCACGGCCACGCAGCCGGTGACGGCCACGGCGAGCAGCAGCTGGCCGTCGGCGGCGTAGCGGGCCGCGCGGCGCAGGCCGACGTACGCGACGGCCGCGGCGAGGACGGCGTAGAGGGCGATCTCGCCCGGGCCCGACAGGCCCAGGCGCAGCAGGGCCCCGTGCAGCGACTGGTTGGCGAGGCCCTCGGGGTCGCCGCCGAGGCCGGTGCCGGCCAGGTGGTCCACCCAGTACGTCCAGGAGTCGCGCGGCAGCGCCGCCCAGGCGAGCACGGTGGCTCCGGCGAAGGAGCCGGCCGCGGTCCGGGCGCCGGCGCGGCGGCCCGTCAGCCACAGCAGGGCGGTGAAGAGCAGCAGGGCGGGCTGGAGGGCGGCGGCGAGGCCGGCGAGGAAGCCGGCGGGGCGCTCGCCGGGCACGCGGAAGACGGCGAGGAGCACCAGGAGCACGGGCAGGACGGCGGTCCGGCCGGGGGCGGCGGCCTCGCGGACCGGGATGGAGGCCGTCAGCAGCGCGACCAGGACGGGCGCGGCGAGCAGCGCGGTGCGACGCGGTACGGGGTCGGGCAGGGCGCGGGCGGCGACCAGCCCCACGGCGGCGGTGAACAGCAGGGTGAGGCTGGTCCAGACGATCTCCAGCGGCTGGTCGGCGAAGCCGCTCAGCGGCTTGATCACCAGGCCGGCGAAGGGCGTTCCGCCGAACCGGCCGCCGTCGTAGAGCGAGCCGGTCAGACCGGGCAGGTGCAGTCCGCCGAGCCATTCGCCGGGGGGCGGTACGCGCAGCGCGGCGGCGACCTGTCTGGCGGCCAGGGCGCCGACGAGCGCCCACAGCAGCAGGCGCACGGCCGCGAGCCTGCCCTCCGCAGCACCGCCCATGACAGCACCGCCTATGACACCGGCATGTCCGTGCCCACCGCTGTGCTCCGCCGCGTTCGCCACTCCTCGTCGGCCTCCCGCCGTGTCGACCTACCGTCCGCAACCCCGACTTCGCCCGGCTGCCACGTGCTGTTACCGCTGTTACCCGGGAGACGATATCCCCCATGAGGTCCCTAGGATGGCGAGCATGAGCATCGTGAAGATCAACGCACTGACCGTGCCGGCCGAGCAGCGCGAGGTCCTGGAGCGGCGGTTCGCGTCGCGGGCGGGTGCTGTGGAGGGCTCGGACGGCTTCGAGTGGTTCGAGCTGCTGCGCCCGCTGGAGGGCACCGACCAGTACCTCGTGTACACGCGGTGGCGCGACGAGGCGGCCTTCCAGGCGTGGATGGAGGGCCCGATGAAGGCGGCTCACCAGGGTCCGCAGGGCGGCGGCCAGGGCGGACCGGGCGGACCGGGCGCTGCCGAGGGCGGCGAACGCCCGAAGCCGGCCGCGTCGGCGTCGACGCTGTGGTCGTTCGAGGTGGTCCAGCAGGCGGGTCCGAAGCAGGACTGAGCGGCCGCGGGGGGGCTGCGCGCCGTGCCATATCGTTACGGCGGTACGGCGTACGGCCCCGGGTCAGCGGGCCGCGGAGGGCGCCCGGGCCGGGGTCAGCGGGCCGCGGAGGGCGCCCGGGCCGGGGTCGGCCCCGGAACCGGGGTCAGCCCCAGAAGGCGTCCTCCTCGTCCATGTCCGCGCTGCACTCGTCGATGTCGGTGATCTTCCCGCCGACGATGGTGAAGAAGAGGCCGCCGCCGATCTCGATCCCGCGGTCGCCCCGGTCGGCGCGCGTCGTGTGGACCGCGATGGCATGGCCGCGGCCGTCCACGAACACCGAGTGCAGGTCCACCTTCATCGTGCCGTGGGTGGCCTCGCCCCAGCGGCGGTAGAGGTCGAGGACGTTCTCCCGGCCCTTGTGGTGCCCGGAGAACTGGTTGTTCCCGGGGACGTGGTGGATGACGTCGGCCGTCATCAAGGAAGCCAGCGTCTCCATGTCGCCCTTGCCGAAGGCTTCGTAGCCGCGGCGGACGAGGGCACTGTCCGCATGCTCCGACATGGCGGTATCACACCCTTCACGCGGTCGATTCGAACCTTTTCCTATCATCGGCCCGCCGCTGTGGATATTCCACGCGGGGCGGGGCGGTGGCGGCCCAGACTGGCGCCATGAACGAGACGAAGACCATCGTGACCACGACCAGCGGGACCACGACCAGCGGAACGAAGACGAACGGGACGAAGACCATGGCGACGAAGACCGCAGAGCAGACCCCCGCCGCGGCGGTGTGGTCGGTGACCCCCGAGCCCCTGCACACGGCCGACGCCACGGCCCTGCGCCGCGCGTACTACGCGGAGGTCGCCGGGCGGTACTGGCAGCGGCCCGCCACCGGGGCCGAGATCGACGAGGGTCTGGCGCAGGACCCGGGCACGGAGCTGGCCCGGCCCACGGGCGAGTTCGTCGTCGGCCGCCGGGGCGGCGTGCCCGCGGCCTGCGGCGGCATACGGCTGCTGGACGCGGACACGGCCGAGCTGACCCGGATCTACGTCGACCCGCGGATGCGGGGCACCGGCGGCGGCGCGGCGCTGCTGGCCGCGCTGGAGGACGCGGCCCGGGCCCTCGGCGCACGGCGCATACGCCTGGACACCCGGACCGACCTGGTGGAGGCACGCGGCCTGTACGCGAAGCACGGGTACGCGGAGATACCGGCGTACAACTCCGGTCCGTACGCCCAGCACTGGTTCGAGAAGCCCCTGACCTGACCGTCCCGCCGCGGCCCGGACGGAGGGCCGGCCCGGTCCGGGCCGGCTGGGTCCGGGCCGGCTGGGTCCGGGCCGGCCGACTCGGTCCGGCTCCGCTGGGTCCGGCTCCGCTCGGTCCACGTCCGGGGGGGCCACGTCCAGGGGGGCCACGTCCGGGAGGTCCACGTCCTGGGAGGTCCACGTCCCGGGGGTCAATGTGCCGCGTGGTCGCGGCGGGGCAGGGTGTCGTACGGCTCCTCGCGGTCGGACCCGCACAGTTCGCTGTTGATCTCCTCGACCAGCTTGACCAGGTCGGTCGGGCGGTCGGGGCCCCACCAGTCGCCGAGGAGCTCGGCGAGCGACTCCCGGCGGGCAGCGGCCAGCCGGTCCGCCGCGCCACGGCCCTTCTCGGTGAGGACCAGCGTCAGCCCGTCCCGGCGGGCGAGCCCGCGCTCCTCGACCTGGCGGGCCGCGTCGGTCACCACCCTCAGTGGGACGGCGGTGCGCTCGGCGAGCAGGGCCGGCTCGACCGAGCCGTACTTCCGGATGCGCAGCAGCACCCAGCTGCTGGCGGGCAGCAGGTCGTACCCGGCCTTCTCGGTGATCTTCTCGTAGACGTGCCGGCGCCCCTCGCGGGTGCCCAGCACGGACAGGGCGCGGGCGACCTCCTCGCGGGAGGAGCGCTCGACGGGGTTGGAAGCGAGGGTCTCGCTCACGTCGGGAGCGGTCACCGAGCCGCGCAGCCTGTCCTCCTTGAGGAACCAGGCGATCACGAAGGCGAGGAGGACGACGGGCACGGCGTAGAGGAAGACGTCGGTGATGGACACCGCGTAGGCGTCGAGCACGGTGGGCTGCAGGGGAGGGGGCAGTGCGGCGACGGCCCGGGGGTCGGCCTCCAGCTGGGCGATGTCGGCACCCGGCGGCAGCGGGACTCCGGCCAGGGCGGAGGTGAGCTTGTCGTCGAGCCGGTTGGTGAAGACGGTGCCGAAGACGGCCACGCCGAAGGAGGCGCCGATGGAGCGGAAGAAGGTGGCGCCGGAGGTGGCGACGCCGAGGTCGGCGTAGCTGACGGCGTTCTGCACCACCAGCACCAGGACCTGCATGACCAGGCCCAGGCCGGCGCCGAAGACGAAGAAGTAGACGCTCATCTCCCAGGTGGAGGTGGTGCGGTGCAGCTGGTGCAGGAGCAGCAGGCCGAGGGCGGTGACCCCGGTGCCGGCGACGGGGAAGACCTTCCACCGTCCGGTGCGGCTGACGAGCTGCCCGGAGAGGGTGGAGGAGAGGAGCATGCCGAGCACCATCGGCAGCATGTGGACGCCGGACATCGTGGGCGAGACGCCTTGGACGACCTGGAGGAACGTGGGCAGATAGACCATCGCGCCGAACATCGCGAAGCCGACGATGAAGCTGATCACGGAGCAGAGGGTGAAGGTGCGGATGCGGAACAGCTTCAGGGGCAGCACGGGCTCGGCGGCCCGCCGCTCGACGAACAGGAAGGCCACGAGCAGCACCGCGCCGAGGACGGCCAGGCCGACGATGCGGGCCGAGCTCCAGCCCCAGCTGCCGCCGAGGGAGGCGACGAGCACGAGGCAGGTGGCGACGGCGGCGATCAGGAAGGTGCCGAGGTAGTCGATGGTATGCCGGGAGGAGCGGACGGGGATGTGCAGGACCGCGGCGATGACCGCGAGGGCGACGAGACCGATGGGGAGGTTGATGTAGAAGACCCACCGCCATGACAGGTGGTCCACGAACAGGCCGCCCAGCAGCGGGCCGAGCACGCTGGTGGCACCGAAGACGGCACCGAAGAGTCCCTGGTACCGGCCGCGCTCGCGCGGCGGGACGATGTCGCCGACGATCGCCATGGACAGCACGATCAGCCCGCCGCCGCCCAGCCCCTGCAGGGCGCGGTAGCCGATGAGCTGGGGCATGTCCTGGGCCAGTCCGCACAGTGCGGAGCCCACGAGGAAGAGGACGATGGCGGCCTGGAAGAGCTTCTTGCGGCCGTACTGGTCGCCGAGCTTGCCCCACAGGGGCGTGGCGGCGGTCGAGGCGAGCATGTAGGCGGTGACGACCCAGGACAGGTGCTCCATGCCGCCGAGGTCGCTGACGATCGTCGGCAGGGCGGTGGAGACGATGGTCTGGTCGAGCGCGGCGATCAGCAGGCCGAGCAGCAGGGCGCCGATCGAGACGAGCGCCTCGCGGGAGGCGTGCTCGGCGCGGGGTCCGGACCCGGGTTCCACGCCCCTCGCGGACACTTCCTGAGCCATGTACTCCTCCTCAGGCAGGCGCACATCTCCATCCTGAGCGGTGTGTCCGGTTATGGCCTCTCGGGCGGGTTGGGCGCGCCGGGGCGGGTCTGCATAATGCCTGGCAGTGTCCCAGGGAGGGGTTGCAGTGAGCGCTGAGCGCTGTCCAGATTGCGGCGTGGCCAGGAGACCCTGCGCGTGCGCCCGGGGCACCGGATTCGATCCGCTGCGCATCCGCCCCTACGTGACGATGCCGGGACCGCAGCCCGCACCCACCGCCTGGCCGGGCCCCACGGAACCGTCAGCACCGCCGCAGCCGGTCCTGGGCGTACTGGAACACGGGACACCCGCACAGGACGACCCGCCGCACGGCATACCGGCGCACGAGGACCTCACGCACGACATACCGGCCGACGACCCTCCGACACTGGAAACCCCGGCGGTCGGCAACCAGGCCGCCGACGACCCGGCTACGGGCACCCCCACGTACGGGACACCTGAGTACGGGACACCCGCCGTGCCGCCGCACGAATGGCCGGAGCAGACGGTCCAGCTGGCGCCGGTGCCCCCGCGCGGGCGGCGCAGGGCGGCCAGGCGCAGCGGCGTACCGCTGCTGGCGGGAGTGGGCGCGGTCGTGGTGGTCGGGGCGGCCGCTGCGGCGATGGCGCTGTTCCCGGACTCCGGGAAGAGCGACCGCGCGCTGCCCGATCCGTCGCCGTCGGCCCCGGCGGTCAGTGTGGCGCCGGTGGGCCCGACCGCGTCGGCAACCACCGATGAGGCCACCCCGTCTCCGTCGGCCTCCCGCCCGGCCTCCCCGAACGCCTCCCGCTCGGCGTCCGCGTCGGCCAGCGCCGCCGCGAAGCCGGCGCCCACGACCAGCGCCCCCGGCCAGGGCCGCAGCAAGCCGCCGAACCAGTCCCAGCCGTCGCAGGCGACCACGCTGCGCAGGGGCGACTCGGGGCAGCAGGTCAAGGACCTCCAGCAGCAGCTCAAGGAGCTGGGGTACCTGCGGGGCCGGAGCGACGGGATGTACGACGACTCCACGGAGCGGGCGGTGGCGAGGTTCCAGTACGACGCGGGGGTCGAGGAGGACCCGTTCGGCGTGTACGGCCCGGCGACCCGCAAGGCCCTGGAGGAGGAACTGAGCGTCTGGGGGAACTGAGGACGCAGGCGACCGCAGGCGACCGAGGGCGGTCGGGGGCGGTCGGGCAGCCGCCGGGGGCCGATTGGCGTAGACCGCCCTCTGTTTTGTATAGTGATGGAACAAAGTGGTTCCGTCCGCACTCCCTGACCGGTGGACGGAACCGCTTGTTCTCTTTTCCCGCCCCGTCTGGAGCTCCTCCGATGCCGGCCAGCACCGCCCCCGTCCCCGCCGTCCTCACCGCCAGGGCCCTGCTCCTTGACATGGACGGCACGATCGTCAACTCGGACGCGGTGGTGGAGCGCTGCTGGCGCGAATGGGCGGTGAGCCACGGGCTGGACCCGCACGAGGCCATGAAGGTGGTGCACGGCCGCCAGGGCTACGCCACGATGGCCCTGCTCCTGCCGGACCGGCCGATGGAGCAGAACCACGCCGACAACGCCGTGATGCTCGCCCGCGAGACCGCGGACACCGAGGGCGTGGTCCCGGTCCCGGGCGCCCCGGCGTTCATGGCGGCCCTCGACGGACTGCCGCACGCCCTGGTCACCTCCGCCGACGCCGCCCTGGCCGCGGCCCGGATGACGGCGGCCGCGCTGCCGATGCCGCGGGTCCGGGTGACGGCCGAGTGCGTCGGAGCCAGCAAGCCGGACCCGGAGGGCTTCCTCAAGGGCGCCGCCGAGCTGGGCATGGACCCGGCCGACTGCGTGGTCTTCGAGGACTCGGCCGCCGGCATCGCCGCGGGCCGGGCAGCGGGGATGCGCGTGATAGGCGTCGGCCCGCGCGCCGCCGCCCACTCCCCCACCCTGCACGTCGAGGACCTGACAGCGGTCGAGGTCACCACAAACCCCTCCGGCACCCTCACCCTGACGATCCACGCCTCGGCGTCCTGACGGTCCGCACCACGGCGTCCCGACGAACCGGACGCGACGCCCTGACGGCCCGGGCGCGACTGTCCACCTGCCCGGACCGAGCCCCGACCGACCGACCGGCCGAGCCCGACCGCCTAGGGCCTGTTGTGAAAGTCCTGGTCGCGTGAGGTCTGGCGTCCATGGGGGCGTCGTTGTCAGTGGTGCTGTGCATGATCGGCGCGTCAGCTTTTCGCGGAGGTAGGGAAGTGCCATGCCGATCACAAACCAGCAGGTAGCGGGACACGCGTTCCTGCGGCAGATGTACGACGACTCGTACTTCCCTGATCACGTGGTCGACCAGGGGAAGGCGATCTTGCTGCGGCTGTGCGAGCGCATCGAGGCCGAGCGGCTGTCGGACCTGGAGAGCTTGTATGCACTCACCCAGGCTGCGACGGAGGAGTTCAATCTGCTGGACAGGGAGTTCGTGGCGGCCGGGAGCGAGATCGAGACGGTGGCGCGGGAGTGGATCTGTGACGAGTTCTGCTTCGTCGCGTCGGCATACGGGTTCACGGAAGCGGATGCAGAGGAGCTGACCGCCGGCCGGGACTGGTGAACCATCCCCTGCCAGGTTCCGTTCCGCTGCCAGCGGCGGAACAGGTAGTAGACCCGGTTCCACGGCCCGTACTCGACGGGGATGTCCGCCACGGAACTCCGGTCCGGACCCGGAACCGTATGCCGTCGATCAGCTGCCGCCGAGGCCAGACGGGTGGCCGCCCCGCCCTGGCACCCTTCGGCAACAGCGGTTCCAGCACCGCCCACTGCTCGTCCGTGATACCTCCCCGACCCATGAACCGTGATCATTCACAGCCCAAGATCCACTTTTGACACACGGCCTAGCACGGACTTCGCTGTCAGACCGTGCCCCTGCTGGTGGCCGGGAGGGCAGACCGCTGATGGGGTGGCGTGCCTGCCCTACTGGGCGTGAGCACCGGATCCATCAGGCCGCGCGCCGAGCCTTCCGCAGGCTACGACGCATGACCAGCAACGGACTTGGGGAGGGCTTGTTGCTGCTGATCGGTGACGACTGGCCCGAAGACCACCACGACGTTGAGTCCAGGATGAGACCGGCCGCAAGCTGGCCGCCGCGACGCTACCCGAAGGAGTCGCCGGCATCGCCCGGCTCCACGAACTCATCGCCCGTCACGGCGGTGAGCCGGATCCCGCGAAGGTGATCGTCGGTATCGAGACCGACCGGGGCTCGTGGGTTCAGGCCCTGGTCGCTTCCGGCTACCAGGTCTACGCGATCAGCCCCCGGCAGGTGGCCCGGTTCAAGGAGCGGTACATCTCCTCGGGAGCCAAGAGCGACAAGGGCGACGCGCACGCACTCGCCGACATGGTCCGCATCGACCGTGACCAGCTGCGGCCGGTGGCCGGTGACAGCGCCGCCGCCCAGGCCGTCAAGGTAGTCGCCCGCGCCCACCAGACCTGATCCGGGAACGCACCCGCACCTTCCAGCGGCTTCGCAGCACACTGCGCGAGTACTTCCCCGCCGCCCCGACCGCCTGACAGGGCCGAACCCCGGCCACCCGACGGGCCGGACTCCAGCTGTCCGACCGGTCGGGCCTCGAACTCCTGGCGGCCGGACCCCGACCACCCGACAATCCGGACCAACCGCCTGACGGGTGGACCCGACCACCTGACGGCCCACGCATGGACGTGCGGGCCGCTGGGCGGTTCCGCGCCGCACGGACGCGTAGGCCCGCCCGAGGGCAGGTGCGCGCGGGCCCGCCCGAAAGGCCGGTGTTCACGCGGGACCGCGAAGGGCCGTGTATGCGCGGGCCGCCGACCGCCGCCTGACGGCCTCAGGTCGCCTTGTTCCACACGACGACGTCGAACGTGCCCTGCGTCTTCGACGCGTCCCCGGCCAGCTGCTTGACGGTCAGCCTGACGACCCGCCCCGCGTTCGTCCTGCCGCACACGACCATGCCGGTCTTCATCGCGAAGTCCTTGGCCGTCCCCTGGGTGTCGACGACCCCCGCGCAGTCCGCGTACGAGGGCACCTTGCCCGCTTCGGCCCAGACCAGCGCCTTCGCGCCGCGTTCGGGCCGGAGCATCCGCCCGGTGAACTGGAAGACGGCGAAGTCGTTCTCGCTGTTGATCTCGGACCGCACGGGGGGCGTGGAGTCGAGGTCCTTGTCCTCCGCGTACGCGATCACCAGGGCGCCCTCCCAGCGGACGGTGCCGGCCGCGCCCGCCGCGGACTCCTGCGACGGCGTGGCCGCCGCCGAGGCGGCGGGAGAGGCGGAGGAGCCGGGGGCGGCCGGGGCCGCCGCCGGGGCGGAGGACGGGGCCTGAGGGGCGGCCGGGGTGGCGGCCTGGGGCGGGTTCTTCGCGCCGCCGCCGTTGCCGTTCGGGGACAGCAGGTACGCGCCGAACACCGTGATCACCGCTGCCGCCAGGGTCGCCCCCGCGCCGATCCACGCGGTGCGGTGCGACGCAGGTGCGGCCGGGGCGGCCGGGCCTGCCGGGTAGGCGTTCGGGGGGCCGCCCGGAGTGCCGTAGCCGGGCGCGTACCCGTCGGCGGCCGGCGGACCGGCCGGCGGTGTCGGCCAGCCCTGACCGGGATGCTGGTTGCTCACTGCTGTCCGCCCCCCTGCGTTTGGATCTTGGGAGGGGTAGCGTAACCACCCCTCCCATCGGCGAACTCCCCGGCCCCCCGGGCCCGTTGCGACCACCGCGCCGGTTGCGACCCCCGGGCCGGTTGCAACCCCGGGGCGGTTACAGCCCTGGGCCGGCTGCACCCCCGGGCCCGCTACGACCCACGCGCCCGCCCCCGCAGCCCGCTAAGCCACCGCCTCGTACAGCGAGAACACCGCCAGAGCCGCCATCACCACGGCCGCGACCTTGGTGATCAGCCGCAGCGGGACGTACTTCATCAGCGTGCGTCCGCCCAGGATGCCGATCGCCGCGACCGACCACAGGGCGACGACGGCGCCGAGGCCGACCGAGAGCGGGTCGTCGTAGCGGGCGGCGAGGTTCGCGGTCATGATCTGCGTCAGGTCGCCGAACTCGGCGACGAGGATCAGCATGAAGCCCGCCCCGGACACCTTCCAGAAGGACTGGTCGGCCGGCGCCTTGACCGCCTCGTCCTCGTCGTCCTTCTTCATCAGCAGCATCACCGCGCCCGCGAGGAAGAGGACGCCCACCACGGCCTGCACCAGCCGGTGCGGCAGCAGCGTCAGGACGCTGCCCGCGGCGATGGCCAGGGCGACGTGCACGGCGAAGGCGGCGGCGACGCCGGCGAGGACGTAGGAGGCGCGGTAGCGGGTGCCGAGCATGAGGCCGGCGAGGGCCGTCTTGTCGGGGAGTTCGGCGAGGAAGACGACGCCGAAGGCGACGGCCAGGACGGTGAAGCTGATCACGGGGTGGGTACCTCGATCGGTCGGGCAGGACGTCACCGCACCGAGAGGGACCTGAGCTGTTCCAGGGGTCGCTTCGGCTCGGCGGCGCCCTGTGCGCGTACGCGCTCGTACTTGCTCGTACATGTTCGTACGCGCTCGTCAACAGGACACTGCGGCCGAAGGTCTCGCTGGCGGGCCACGGCACGTGTCCCGCTCCGGGCGCCGGCCGGGCAGAGCCCAGCAGTATGTCGACGGTCCGGCGAAGAGCTACTCCCCTTCTGCTCCGTACAGGGTACGTGAGGACGGCCGCCACCCGAAATGAGCCAAAGGTCCCGGAAGCTGCCCCGCCGCACCCCGAAACTGCCCGGAATCTCAACTTCCGTTTGAAAAGAGGCACTTCGGCGCCTTGATGTGACGTGCCCATGTCGCCAGGCTGTCACCTGGCGCCCATCCCCGAGACACCCGGCGCCGCCAGCATGGCCAGGCCCCGCCGGGGTCGAACGGCCACACCCCCCGCACACAGGGAGCCCCCTCATGTCCCGCACCTCCACCACGCCCAAGATCTACGCGCGTCGTCTTGGCGTGCTCGCGTCAACCATCGCGATCGCCGCCCTGACCTCCCTCGTCAACGCGCCCACCGCCCAGGCCGCCCCGCCCACCCCCATCAGCGCCTCCGCGGCCCGTGCGTACCTGGCCACGGTGACGCCCCGGGCGGAAGGTTCCTCCAGCGGCTACAGCCGCGACCTGTTCCCGCACTGGAGCACCGTCTCCGGCACCTGCAACACCCGCGAGACCGTCCTCAAGCGCGACGGCGTGAACGTCGTCACCGACTCCTCGTGCGCCTCGGTGAGCGGCAGCTGGTACTCCCCGTACGACGGCGCCACCTGGTACGCCGCCTCCGACATCGACATCGACCACGTCGTCGCGCTCTCCGAGGCCTGGCGCTCCGGCGCCAGCTCCTGGACCACCTCCAAGCGCCAGCAGTTCGCCAACGACCTGACCCGTCCGCAGCTGATAGCCGTCACGGACAACGTCAACCAGGCCAAGGGCGACCTCGACCCGGCCGAGTGGATGCCGTCGCGCACCGCGTACCACTGCACGTACGCGCGCATGTGGGTCCACGTGAAGCAGTACTGGGGCCTCTCCATGGACTCGGCCGAGAAGACCGCGCTGGTGAACACCCTCAACGGCTGCTGATCCGCCGGCCCACCGGCTGCTGATCCGTCCGGCCCGTCCGACCGCCGCCCCGTCACCGCCCCGGCCGCCGCCTCGCCGCCGGTCCGGCCGCGCTCCCGCCGCCGCTCCCGTCGTCGGCCTCTCCCCCGCCAGGGGGAGGCCGCGCTCCCCCTCCACCCCGTACCGTGTTCCAAGGGGATGGTGAGGAGGGGGAGTTCGATGGCGGGACTGCGGCTGGGGCCGCTGCTGAGGCATGTCGACCGGGACCGGGGGGACTCGGCCACGGTGTGGGTCGAGACCGACCGCCCGTGCACCGCCGAGGTGCGCTGCGCGGACGGCGCGGGCGGTCTCGTCCGCACCTTCCAGATAGCCGGCCACCACTACGCACTGGTGCCGGTGACCGGCCTGGCCCCCGGCACCACCACGGCGTACGAGGTGCTGCTCGACGGCGTCCGGGTCTGGCCGCTGCCCGGCAGCGGCTTCCCGCCGAGCACCATCACCGCCCCGGCCGGCTCCGCGCGCGCCGGCCGCGGTGCGGAGCCCGCCCTGCGGGTCGCCTTCGGCTCCTGCCGGCAGGCCGCCCCGCCCACCGACGGCTCGCGCGGCC
>NZ_WTFF01000163.1 GCF_019400985.1 Streptomyces bambusae | reverse complement strand
GGTCCCACGGCGCTGCGCGCCGTGCCAGCGAAGCGCCTCGCTGCGCTCGGCGGGGCTCGGCTTCGCCGAGCCGGGGCCTGCCCTTCGGGCAGGGGGTCCTTCGCTTCGCTTCGGACTGGTGGGGTTCCGCTTCGCTCCACCCCACTGGCCTGGCAGAGCCAGGCCAGACCTCCCGTGCTTCGCGCGGGAGGTGACCTCGTTTCACGAGGTCCAGGCCTTCGGCCTGTTGGGTGGGTCCGCTCCGCTCCCCCACCCGGGACCTTCCGGCTCCCCCACCCGGGACCTTCCGGCTCCGCCTCCAGGCCGGCCCGCTGCGCGGGCGGCTGGCAACGGTGATCAGGTGATGCGCTGGGTTCCCACCTGAATGCGTCTGGCTCTGGCTGTCTACAGCGTGTCGTCAGCGATGCGTTCGGCCGCGTCCTGCGCGACCTCGTTGGCGATGCGCACGCCATACCTCTCACCAGCGGCCAGGAGGGCCTCCTTCACCTCCGGCGCGGGTCTGCCAGCATGCGTCGCACGGATCTCGGTCAGGGCCTTCTCGAACCGCGCCGCGTGTTCCTGAACCCGGGGCATGGCCTTCTCGTAGTCGGAAGCATCAGCCATGCGGACAACCTACCCGAGCCAACCGATGCTTCATTTCTTGTTTAGGATTGACTCTGGAGCCAGTGGGTTGCACCGCTACTTCACCGATCCCCCTGCTGTCGCGATCATGGGACTGCGTGGGGGTGTCAGCTGCCCAGCTTGCTGAAGGCCCAGCGGAGCACTTCCTGGTCGGGGTGGTCGCGGCCTGTCCGTTTGAGAGCGGTCACGGTGTGGGCTGTTAGCCGGGCCCAGTTACGGAAGTTGCCATGCGCCGCGTGACGGTCGGCGAAGGCGATGTCCGCGGGATCGGTCCGTGCCCAGACGGGGTGGTAGAGCGGGATGACCTGCTGAACTTCCTCCAGTGTGAGCTTGGTGATGTGCTGCCAGATGAAGATGCGCGAGGAGAGCATCGGTTCCTTCCGCAGCACCGTATGGGCTCCCTCACCGCCGGCGAAGATGATCGCGATCTGCGAGTACGGGTGGTCCCACGTGTACCGGAAGTATTCGAACGTCTCTCGGTTGAGCCATTGGGCTTCGTCCACGACCAGCGTACGCGGCTGGGCCGCCAGCGAGTCCAGGATCAGCCGGTCGAACTCGGACGGGTGACGCGGAGGTTCGCCTGGCAGGCCGAGAGCAGCGAAGAGCTCGTGGCGCACCGCTCGGGCCGTGGGGCGGGCGCGGAAGGCGATGCGGCAGACCTCCTCACCCCGGGTCCGCTCCAGCTCGCGCAGGCAGACGTTCGCGGCAAGCGTCTTGCCGACACCAGCCGGACCGTGGAGGCACATCATCGCCCTGGCCTCGATCGTGTCAGCGATGTTCTCCCGGGCCGCCAGGAGCGCCCGGGTCGTGACGACCGCGGCGTCCGCGAGCTGGGTGTAGTGGTCGGTCTCTCGCGGCGGCAGCTGGCTCGTCATCGCTTCTCCTTACGGGCGGAGGGGCGCAGGGAGGCGGGGGTGTTCCAGTCGTCGGGCGGTGGGGCGGGCGCGATGAGGTCCGGAAGGGCCAAGGCGGCCATGTCGCTACCGGCGCACGTCGCCAGTTCCGCATCGGCCTCGGCGGCCGGGAGGGCGCCCAGGCGCTGGGCAGGCGTGGCAGTGGTGGCCGGGGCGAAGCGCTGCCGACGCAGGGCCTCCGCCTTCTTCGCGTCCTCGCGCAGGCGGCGGGCCCGCACGGTGCGGGCGCGGCGCAGCTCGTCGAGCTGCTCGGGCGTGGCGGCGTCGGCGAGGTGGGCGGTGCCCAGGTGGCGGCCGGCCGGGTCGCAGACCTCGATCTCATGGTCGTGGTGGGGCATGTGCCGGATCCTGACGTGGCGGCCTGCCTGGCCGGCCATCCACGCACCGAGGTAATCACGGCCGCGCCAGCGCACGCCGTGGCTGCTCAGTTTCCGGACCCGGCCGTCGTCCTCCAGCATCAGCCCCCACAAAGCAGCCTCGGGGACGTCCGTGAGGGGGGTGGGATCAGCCTGCCAGGCCTCGACGGGGGTCCGGCCGGCCAGGCCGGCTGGGCGGTGCTCGGTGTTCCACCACCGCGCCCAGTTCAGGACCTCGGCGGTGAACTCGGCGAACGTCAGCGGCACCGGCTCATCAGGGTCAGGCTTCTTCTTGGCGGGTCGGGGCTTGGGGGTGAGGGTGTAGCCGGGCAGAACCGCGAAGAGCATGCGGTCCACGCACCGGTTGAGGTTCTCCACCGTGCCCTTCAGATGAGGGCTGTAGGCAGGCAGATCCTCGCGCTTGGTGTCCAGGTCGGTGAAGGCGCCCAGGACCGTCTTCGACAGGAAGTCCCGGCCGCGGTCGACCCGCACGTGCTCAGGAATGCCCCCCGCGGGCCCGTACGGTCCGGTGCGCAGCACGGCCGCACGCAAAGCTGCCAGGATGGAGGCCCGGGACGGATAGCCGGGGGTAACGGCCGTGCCGGTGATCGTCTTGGTCGCGACATCGATGAACCACGTCACCCACGGGCGCACCAGCTCCCCGTCCGCGTCGACCACAAGCGGCGCCTGGACGTGGTCAGCCTCCCAGGTCTGGTTCCGCCACTGTGCCGGGCGGCGCCCGAACACATCGTGAGCCCGGGCCGCCTCCGGCCCCCGGCCCAGACCCGCACGCTCACCCGCGGTCAAATCACGGCGCACCGCGCGCAGGAACGTCGACAACGACGGCACCGGATCCAGCAAGGGCACCGCCTCCGTCGGCGCACCACCCGGAACCGCGATGGCCGGCTCACCGGCTGCGGCACGGGCGCGGGCCACCAGCTGCCGGTGGACCGCCGAGGCATTGCCCCGCCAGTACGCCAGCAGCACCCGTACCTCCGACGTCACCTCGAACCGGTCCACCGACCTGACACCCGGACCGGCCCCTTCGCCGGGGTCGGCTTCGGCCTGCGCGAGCCACCGCCACACCGTCCGCTCCGACACCCCCAGACACTCCCCCACAAGGCACACATGCCCCCGCGACAGCCTCCCCTGGCTCCGAAGCCGCAGCAACCGCTGCACAGCAGGGCCGCGCAACGCCGCGAGCGCCGGACCCTGGAGCTCGGGCATCGGTTCTGACACGTCCAGCGGTGCCCCCGCCTCGGATGAGCTGATCATGGAACCGCCCTCTGCCGTCGGTCTTGGCCTCCCTTTCCGATCCCGTACCGCCCGCTGTTACGGGTAGGGGCCCAGCCGGGCACAGGCCTGCTCGATCAACGAACGGTCCACGCGCACGTCCCGGCCCCGCTTGGCCAGGGCGTAGACATGGGAAGTGATCTTCGCCCAGGTACGGAAGTTGCCCCGCGCCACTGTCGCATCCGCCCATCCCACGTCCGCCGGATCGACGCCTTCCCACACGTCATGGAACATCGCCAGCGTCTCCCCGAGCCGCTCCTGATCCAGCTCGGGGACCTGGTGCCAGGTCAGCACGCGCGACCTCAGCGCCGGCGCCCTCGCGATCACCCGCTCCACACCCGCCCCACACAGCAGCAATGCCGCCGCCGTACCCGGCTCGTCCCACAGCAGCCGCAGGTAGTCCAGCAGCGGCGGGGACAGACGCTGCGCATCGTCAAGGAAGAGCACCCCGGGCCGGCGCAGCGCCTCCCCCAGGGCACGGTCGGCCGGCTGCGCCCGGTGCGAGAGAGAACCCGCCGCCAGTCCCAGCGCCTCCAGCAGAGACGCTCGCATCTACGGCAGACCCGGCTTCACGGCGACCACCGCCCGCCAGACCGGCACCCGGTCAGGCAGCAGATGCAGCGCCTGCTGCACCGCCACCGTCTTCCCCACCCCCGGCTCCCCGAACACACACCCCATCCCCCGCGCCGCCGCCGTGTGCCCCACCGCCCCCACCACCGCAGCCACCCCGGCCGTCGACACCACCCGCGCCCCCGGCACAAACAACCGCACCCCACCCCGCGACGGACCGGTGCTCCCCTCGCTGTCCCTGCCCGTCCCGGGCCCCGGCGGGGTCGCCGGGGCCGCGTCGACCACCGGCACGCCCTCACCCGCCCGCTCAAGCTTCAGCTCGGCCAGAACCCGGTCATAGCGGCTGGTCTCGACCCGGTTCCGGGAAGGCCTCGCCACCTCCAACACCCGGCCAGCCTGCAGATCATGGCGCACCACACGATGCAGAGTCCCCAACGACGGCACACCCCCAGGCGAGGGCGAACCGTCGTTCGTCAACCGCCGGTGCAACGCCGCGACGTTCCCGCCTACCTCAGCCAGAGCCGCCCACTTCTCGTCGTCCAGAACGAACCCGTCCTGCCGTCCCACAGGTTCCAGCCGGCCCTCACGCGCCTCGGACAGCCACCGCCACACCCGTCCGAACCGTCACCCCGGCAGCCTCAGCCATCACCCGCACATGCAGCGACGACACCGACCCCGGCCCCTGGTCCACCACCAGCAACCGACGCACCACCACACCCCGCGCCAACCGCAACTCCTCACCCACACCCACCAGCACAACCCGGACTGGCCGGCCGCACACAGGAATGGGCAACCCCATGACAGCCACCCGCCCTGCTGCTAAGCAGCCTGTGGCAGCAGCCTGGTCACCCCACGACAGCCAAGATCACCAGATGGTGCGTGGCCTGTAACCGCATCAGAGGCAGCGAAGACACGCGCGGCGCTCATGTTCTCCTGGCGAGGAGGATCGCCTCGTCAGGCTTTCAGCACCGTGAGGTGGGGTTTCGTGCCGAGACCGGCGAGGAGAACGATTCTGGGAGTCACACGTGAAGCAACTCGCCTGCCCTGTACTTCGTGCTGCAGCACCTGCACCGTTGCATCGGACCATCCGGGCTTGGAGGTGGCCAGGACAAGCCCGCCTGCCCCAAGGGCAACGCAGCCCTCAATGAGCTTGCACGCCTCGCGCTTCTGCTCCCTGGGACTACTCGCGAGGACATCCCCGCTCTTTGCTTCTCCGAGCCACACCTGGTCCAACGTGGCCAGGGCGAAGTCAATCTCCACGAACGGGGTGCCGCTTCGGAGGACCTCGAACTCCTCGCACACCAGAGCTGGGCGGGCCCAGTGCTGGGTCCGAAGAAACTGGGTCGCCAGCAGCGGTACGTCTCCGTCGTTCTCCACGAGTTCACGTACCGCCGGATGTAGTTCGTAGTACCAGCTCGGCTCAGGGAGCGGCGACTTCCACCGTCCCTGGACCAGACTGTTCTCACCACCACAGCGCCGGCACGAATAGGCTTGAGTGATCTCAGCAAGCGGGTAGAACTCGTAGATTGGGCAGTGACAGCAGCCGAGGACGAGCCCTCGCCGGACGACTCCTTGACTCGCCCATCTGTCCAGCTCGGCGCGCCTCGCGTGCTCATCCCAGTCCTTCTGCTTGTACGCTGCGACCGCATCCCACGACAGCACGAGACCCGACTTCAGCTTCCATGCACTGCCTGGTGGCAGCTCCCAGTCCGCCTTCTTCGATGTAAACGCACGAAGCACCGGCCACCCGGGGCTGGAGGCAAGCTGTTCCAGCTCGGTGCGTGAGCCCAGCAGCCTCTCCGCGATGGCGGCCCGCTTCCCAGCCGCGCTCGGGCGGATCGCTGTGTTTTGGGCTGCTGCAGCGTGCTGCAGCACCTTCCCGATAGCCGGCCAGGACAGCCTGGGAGCGGCCAGCCGCCCGGCGAGAGACGCTCCCGCAGAAACGAAATCGAACCGGTGAGACCAATAGGTGATCCCGCCATCCGCAGGCCTGACGAAGGTCTCCCACGGGTTCTGATCTGCTGCAATCACAGCGGAGTTCGTGAGCGTGTGGAGCGGCGGCACGGGATGGTTCTTAGCCGTGAGCGTCACCTGCCATCGGTGCCGATCGGGGTCAAGACCGGCAGGGACCTCTCCCGGCAGGCTGAGCGCTGCATCGAGGCTTCCCTCTTCGCCCACCAGCACCGGAAGCGAGCAGGGCTGCTCCCAGGCATCGCGCAGCACCACCATCTGCCGGCAGGAGAAATCCACCTCCGCGGAAGCCACCACCTCAGGTTCCACATCGCGATCGGGGTCCACGGACGGAATGCGCAGTCGCCAGCTGGCGTCAGACCGTTCCCGCACCTCGTCGAGGGTCAAGGACGCGCTCGTCGCGAGTATCCGGTCTTGCGTGTAGGACCGCGTGTAAAGCCATCCCTCGTTCCGGGACGGCTCGCTCCACGGAACCCAAAAGACACGGCTGTACGTCTGCCTCAGCGCCTCGGACAGGGCGTAGTCCTCGGGCTTGTCCCCGAACACGAGCAGAGTGTCCCGGTTCGGGATCCCACGCTGGACCGGTATGCACAGCGCCGCTTCGTGTGACCTGACAGCGAGGGCATCTGAACCGGCCGCCAGGCGGACCTCTGCCACGGCCTCCGGCTCAGCCTGGTGAACTGTGGCTGCTTGCCAGACGGAGGCGTCCACCTCTGCCGTGCCCAATTGCTCCTGCACTCCTATCACCATCGCGCAGGACAGCGCCTCGGTCGTCGTCACCAGCCCACGCGGCACCCCGTACAACGGCACCCGAGCCACAGCCCCGAGCTCAGTGAGGTCGGAGGGGGAACAGGCATCGAAAAGGTGAGTGAGCTGGACAAGGTCCTCGCGCCGGTTCACAGCCAAACGCGAGCGCAGATCTTCAGCGGCTTCCTCAGCCTGCGCCACGATGGCGTGGCTCCATGCCGTATCCCGCAGCATCTGCGTAGCCGCCTCACGGGCCGCCTCATCCTCCACCTGCTGGCCGGTGATGAGGCGATCCACCAGCCCCGGGAAGAGCCTGTCTACCGAAGCCCACGACGGGTTGTAGGCCACAACGTGGTCCGGCCCGAACTGGGCCAAGGCCCGCTCTACCCCAGCGTGACCCACCGCGGCTGCGGGCACGACCACGCTGCCACTGCCACCCCACACCTGCGACACCCGCGTCAGACCGAGAGCCATCCACCGAACCCAGTCCTCGTCATGCGGAACCACGACCACCAACCGCGGAGGACGCGCGGACACCGACAACGGCAGAAACGAGAACGCCTGCTCACCCATACCCGCAGCATCCCAGGCCACAGGCTCCAACCGGAGAAGAACCGACCAGTATCCAGCGCCCTCCCAGCCAAGCCGACGAGCCATGCACTGGAACAGTCACGCCCATGACAGCCAGACATCCTTGTGATGGGCGCCCACCGGCAGCAGATTGGTCAACTCACGGCAGCCATGATCAATACCAACGCGCTTCATGAGCAGGGAAGACCTTCATCTCTACGCTGACGCCCACCCGCTGCCGCCAGCGCACCCATTCACACCGCCGCTCGGAGAGGCGAATCAAGGCAGCCGGCTTCCCCCGGGAGAAGTCCCTGCGGTCCTTCGACTTCGACGCCAACCCGAACATCGACCCGGCCACCATCCACACCCTCGCCAGCTGCGAATGGATCAAGAAGAGCCAGCCGCTCTGCCTCATCGGCGACTCCGGCACCGGCAAGTCCCACATGCTCATCGCCCTGGGCACCGAGGCCGCGATGAAGGGCTACCGCGTCCGCTACACACTCGCCACGAAGCTGGTCAACGAGCTGGTCGAGGCCGCGGACAAGAAGCAGTTGAACAAGACGATCGCCCGCTACGGCCGCGTCGATCTCCTCTGCACCGACGAACTCGGCTACATGGAACTCGACCGCCACGGCGCCGAGCTCCTCTTCCAGGTCCTGACCGAGTGCGAGGAGAAGAACAGTGTCGCGATCGCCTCCAACGAGTCGTTCGGAGGCTGGACCAAGACGTTCACCGACCCGCGCCTCTGCGCGGCCATCGTCAACCGGCTCACGTTCAACGGCACCATCATCGAGACCGGCACCGACTCCTACCGCCTCGCCTCCACCCGAGCCGAGGAACCAGCCAAAGCGGGATGACCCCGACAGCGGCAGCAGGTCAGCGGGCCTCGGCTGACTCGCCAGGCACCACGGCGGGACGCAGCACGGTCAGGGAATCTTCCTCGCGAGCGACCATCGCGAAGGAGAACCTGTCCACTTCCAGGCACAGGTCGACATCGTCGGGATGAACACCTTGGTATCCGCGCTGCACTCCGTCGGCAAGGTCGGCGGCTGCCGGGGAAGTCCTCGCACGGTGGAGATACGGGGCCGCCTCGGCATCGCCTCCGGCGAGGTGCTGGTGGATGTATTCAGCGCAGGCCAGGTCCTCAGCGGCCTGGCCATCGTCGCCGGTGACCACGAACGTCACCGGCCCGGAACCATCGGTCTTCAGGAACCGCGCTGTCGCGCCGGCCACTACGAAACTCGCGCACAAGACCAGTGGCGCGCTCGCGACGGCCAGTGCGCCGACGGTTCCGGCCGTCGTCTTCTGCACCATCGTGCGACCGGTCAGATCGAGCGACCTGATCAGACCGGGTGAGTTCACCGTGTCGAAGCCCGCCGCCGGGGCACCGTCCTTCAGAGCCAGCCAACCCGAACGACTCTCCTTCAGGGCCAGTGCCTCACCATCAGACGAGGCAAGGACGATCTTCTCGGCACCACGCGAGAACGCCCAGGCAGCCACGGTGAAGGCCCGCATCACGTCGACAACAACCGCGACGCGCGGGACGTCAGTCAGCTCCGGAATACCGACGAAACGATGATCCATCTTGCCATTCTCGCCGAGGCCCGCATCGCTCACGCCATCGGGCCATCCAGCGACCGTCACCGAGTCTTGGGACACGGCGGTGCCGTCATTTGGCATCGGCATCCGCGTCTCTGCTGATCATCAAATGCCTCCGGAACCCGTCGACAAACGCTGTTCCTAGAGACAACGAAGCCAACACGGCAACACCCCCGACACCGCCGCCTATAGACCGGCCGTTACACCTGCACAAGAAACCAGCACACCCGCGCACACCTGAGCCACTCGGTCCATCCAAGAAATCACCAGGCCACCAGCCCCACCCGGCAACCACCAGGGCCCCCATCAAGCAACCCCGACCACCACAACAGACACCCAGCACCCCGCCCACCGGCCAACCAAACTGAACACACCCAGGCCAGCACACCAGCACAGGCACTACATCAATGGCCCGCCATAGCCCCGGCTACTGCATCAGCTCGAGGTGGGGGTGCTCCGGCGTCGTTGGGCAGGCGTAGAGCTGCATTTTGTAGCCGCTGCCGATCTGGACACCGGTCGGTCGACGTACGTCGCTGTGGTCGTGGTCGGTGGAGGACGCGGCGGCCTGGTCCTCGTACGGGATCCAGCTGTGGTCGTTGCCGTCCGATTCGAACGTGGCGATGGTCAGCAGCGCGTCCATCGCGGTGTCGCAGGCGGGGCACTGCCGAGGGGACGGGTCGGTGTAGCCCCACTGGGGCCAGCCGCCGGCCTTCCAGCCGGGGGCGACGGACAGGTTGCTGCGGTAGTAGGACTCCAGGTGGGGAGCGTAGGAGCTGTCCACACCGGCGTCAGCCGCCTGCCATCTGCTCCAGTCGCCCAGCTGCTCTCGCAGCTCCTGGCTCAGCTCCAGGGAGTTGGGGTACTCGGTGATCTGCTCCGGCGCGAGCACGCACGGCTCGGGCACGTATTCCTCCCACGCCACATCGAGCGGTTCCGGGGGTGAGGTGAGGATGTCGGTGACAGCGTCCGCGGACCGCCAGACCACGGCGGTCTTGGGCATGTACAGATCCGGGTGGTCGAGGGGGCACCACAACACCTGGAGCAGATCCGCCTGACCGGGCGGGCGCAGCACGGGAACGTCACGCACATACAACTGGGCCACGGGCAGCAGGGGGACCGGGCCATCGGGCCGCTCTTGGTCCCAGTCGATCTGTTCCAGGATCTCCCTCTCCTCCGGCGTGTACGAGGAAACGCCGTCCGGGTGCGCCGCCTCCCTCGCCCGCACGCGCTGCTCCAGCCGCACCGCGACCAGCGAGTGGCCGCCCCCCTCGTGCGGGGCGTCGCAGTGCGGCCACGGCTCGCCGGCGGGCCACAGCAGCGGCCCGCCGATCGAGCTGTCATGCGGCGTCGGAGCTCCCCGGCGGGGGTGCAAGCGGGTCGCCGGGCGTGCCAACGGGGCCAGTTGAGGGAAGACCGCGGTGACGTCGACCGGCCGCGGCGGGGTGGTACGGATGAAGGTCATGGCACCGATGCTGCCAGCACCCTCCGACACCCGGGCGTGCCGAGCCGCTCCATCGGTTCTCCTCGCGGTGAGTCAGCGGGACGGCGGTGCGCCGCGGCCGCGGCGGCCTCGCGCAGCGGCCGTGCGTCATCCGCGGCGGACTTCGGCTGCGCGCGGTGGGCCTGCGCCTCGTGCCACAGCCGGGAGGCCTCCGCCGCCTCCATCATCGATCACTGGCTGGACCAGGGAGGCGAGCCCGTGGGCGCTGTCGCCGGTCATCGGCTGGACGGTTCGGCCGGCCTGTGAGCAGGTCGGGGGGAGCTACCGGCGCCTGGAACCGCTCGATGCGAAGTAGCACGCGTCACCCGGATTCGCCCGTGAGGCAGGCGTGGCAGAGGCATCGGTCCGGGTGAGGAGCGTACGGCGCCGTCTCGGCTCGGTACTGGCACGCGTACTGCTCCAGCGTCGCGGAGACGTCCGCTGCGTGATCCGCTGAGATGAACCCACGTGCGCGTCGGGCCTTGCGCGTCGCCATGTCGATGACGATCCACCGCCCGGTGTGCCGCTCGCGTCCCACGGACGTGATCCGGTCATCCCCCGGACCCCAGTACGCGTCGGCCACGTACTCCTTCGCCCCGCCCTTGAAGAACTTTGTCCCAGGGCGCAGCTCCTGGCCTGCAACCCCGTGTCGACGCCATGCCACAACGTTCGCAGCCACCAACCGGACTGGCTCCAGTTGCGGGCCGTTCGACTGGTCCACGCGACCCCCCTTCCAGGCATCGTGTCGCCCCGCTGATGCCTCCTCGACCGCCGCGACGTCTGCGGTGGCCGGGCCGGCTGCCGGCCGATGGCCGTGCGGCTCTGCGCGGAATCGTCTACGTCCTGTGCACGGGCGTGACCTGGGCATACGTGCCGACGGACAAGCGGGGGGACGTGCGGGCGGCGCCTGTGGGAATGGACCGAGGCCGGCGTCCGGCCCCGTCTGCACGCGATCCTCCTCGCGGAACTCCGCGGAGCCGGCTACCCACCTCTCTCGGTGCACGCAAACATGCGCAGCAACCCGTACCCGTTGGTTCAGGCCAACAGTGCGGCGGCTTGCGTACGTGCCTGATGCAGCCAGGCCGCGCGTGCTTCATCCGACGAGTCGGTGACCGTACGGAAGACAACCCGGCGCACGTCGGCAACTCCTACGTACGGCAGGATGCATGCCGACCAGATGTTGTGCAGCGGGTCCCCGAACTCACCCTCCTCACGGCCGGCGGGAGTGTCCGAGGTGTTCAGGACGAGAGCCCTGGCGGCCTTCAGGAGCCCTGCGGGCTCGCCCTCCGCGGTACCCAGTTTGTAGGCGACGCCAGGCACGAATACGCGCTGTACCCAGCCCGTGAGGACAGCGGGTGGCATGCCCCACCAGTTGGGGTGGACGAAGACCATGGCATCAAGTACGGCAACCTCTTCCCGGTGCAGCGCCACCTGCGGGTCGTGGGCGCCTGGCGCCGACTGGACCGTCCCCGTCTCATCGGCAGCCAGCAAAGGTGCGAAACCTTCAGCGCACAGGTCATGCGCGAACACCTGGCACCCTCGCCCGCGCAGCTCGTCCACGACAGCATCGAATACAGCGTGGTTGAAACTCCCCGGCCGCGGGTGTGCGAGATACACCCCTATACGCATTGCCCGTCCCCCAGTTGCCATGAGCCGCCATCGGCCAGCGCCGCGCGGGCTTGTGTCTCTGCTCCGCCACGACGGCTGATCATCATTATCCGTGAGCCACCGCGCACATGCCCCGGTTTTGAGATCACCGCTGCGCCCGTGGCCCTTGCCCCGCAGCCGGCTCGCCGTGTTCACCAGCGCCCGCGAACGGCGTCATGCCGCACCACCCACTTGCGTCACGTGAGACGACCTCTACGCCTTGATCGGTGCGGCCGATCTGGCGGCCTGCTCGATCTTCGCGCAGTAGGCTGCACGGGCTTCCTCGTCGATCTGCTTCTCGTGTTCGGGGCGCATGCCGGTCCGGCCGTCGAGGCCCTCGCGCAGGATGTCGGCGTGCCCGGCATGCCGGTTGGTCTCGCCGAGGACATGGACCATGACGGCGAACAGGTTCGTGTTGGGAGACGGCTCCGGCCACCACGCCACGTGGCCGGGGGCGTCGAGGGGAAGCGCGTTGATCGTCGCGTCCGAGTGTTCCCACGTGCGCCGGTAGAACCCGATGATCTGATCGCGGGTCTCGTCCTCGGCCGCCCACAGATCGCTGCCGTCGTAGTCCTGCCACCGGGGCAGCGGTTCCGGGCAAGGGCGGTCGAAGACCTCGCCGAAGTACCTGGCCTCGACGGTGGCCACGTGTTTGACCAGGCCGAGGAGGTTTGTCCCGGTCGTTGTCAGAGGCCGGCGGGCGTCGTATTCGGACAAGCCGTCGAGCTTCCAGAGCAGCGCCTCGCGGTCCCGCCGCAGTCTCCCGTGCAGATTGTCCTTCGCGAATTCATCGATCATGCGGCATGAGCCTTCCATGGGCTGCTCGTGGTCTCAAGATCCCGTACATGGTCCGCAACGACCGGCAGAGCCGAGGTCTGGCCATGGCCGCCGCCGCCCAGACCTGCTGGAAGAGGTTCGTGAAACGTGCCACGTCAGACACCCCTCTCAGCTTGCCCCTCAGCCGTCCGCGTCCGGCGGAGCAGGTTCGGTCCCGGCGGCAAGGGTGACTTGAGCGGTCCATGACCAGGGCTCGCGGGGCGGGTCCCAGCTCACGTTGACGTCGGTGTCGTGGAAGTCGCGCGCGAGTTGCGTCACCATCCGGGCCGCCGCGGCCCGCGCGTCTTGTGGGTCGGTGTTGATCGGCACGTTCAGACGCCCGCAGAGCATGCCGCCTTCCATGGTGAGGACGCTCTGGCGCCAGCCCTCTGGCGTCGCCGACAGCACAATCCCCTTCGGAATGCCCCAGTCGGGCCGCTTCCTCTTCTTCTCCTTCTTGCGTCTCACCATGCGGCTATCCAACACCGTCGGGTCGTGGCGATGAGGTGGCGGACAGCTCGGCTTGCCGGTTGCCCCCAGCCCGGGGTGCCCAGGGCGAGGTGGCTGATCGCGTTGCGGGGGAAGTCGAGGCCGGCGGCATCGCCGCTCGCAGTGACTGATCACCTTTGGCGACCGGCTGCGATGACCAGGCCCGATTCGTAGGCGGCGATCACGGCTTGGGCGCGGTCGCGTACGCGTAGCTTTCCGAAGACGCCGGTGATGTGGTTCTTGACCGTGGAGACGCTGATGTCCAGGTCCCGGGCGATCTCGGTGTTGTCGAGGCCGAGGGCTATCAGCTGCCAGATCTGCCGCTCGCGTGCGGTGAGGTCGTCGGCCGCAGGTGACGTGGGCGGGCGGGGGGTGCGGACGTACGTGGAGATGATGCGGGTGAGGAGGCGGGGCGCGACGGCGGCCTCGCCGGAGTGGACGACGCGTACGGCGGCGAGGAGTTCTTCGGGGGAGGTGTCCTTCGGCAGGAAGCCGGACGCGCCGGCGCGCAGGGCTGCGACGACGTACTCGTCCATGTCGAACGTGCTCAGGGCCAGGACCCGGCATCCGGGCAGGGTCCGGGACAGTTCGGCGGTCGCCTCCACCCCGTCCAGGACGGGCATCCGGATGTCCATGACCACCACGTCGGGATGGAGCTGTCGGGCGAGGGCGAGCGCTTGGGTGCCGTCGGCGGCCTCGCCGACGACGTCGATGTACGGGTCGGGGGCCATGATCAGGGTCAGGCCGCGTCGCACCAGCGGCTGGTCGTCGGCGATCAGTACCCGGATCATCTTGGCTGTTCCTCTCGTGGTTCGCCGGTTCGTTCGCAAGTTCGTTCGCCGGTCGCTGCCGGCAGGCGGGCCAGGACGCGGAAGCCGCCGGTCTGCATGGGGCCGGCCTCCAGGGTCCCGCCCAGCAGGGCGACGCGTTCCCGCATGCCGATCAGGCCGTATCCGGATGTCTGCGTGAGCGTTCTGCCGGGCGTGCGGGTCGAGCCGTTGTCGTGGATCTCGACCTCGACCTGCTGCGGGGCGTAGGTCAGCCGTACGTGCGCCTGGGCCGCCTCCGCGTGCTTGCGCGTGTTGGTCAAGGCCTCCTGGACGACGCGGAACACCGTCAGGCCGACGCTGGGCGGGAGGGCGCGGACCGGGCCGTCGACGGTGAACCCCGTCTGCGTTCCGGCCTGTCGGGACTCGGTGACGAGGCGTTCGAGGTCGTCGGCGCCCGGCTGCGGGGCCGGCGGGGCCGGCTCGGGTTCCTCGCCGGCCCGTAGGACGTCGAGGAGTTGGCGCATCTCGCGCAGTGCCGTGCGGCCGGAGCCCTCCAGGGTGGTCAGGGCCTCGCGGGCGGCCTCGGGGTCGTGGGCGAGGTTGGCGCGGGCGCCGCCGGCCATCAGCTGCATGGTGGTGATGTGGTGGGCGACGATGTCGTGCAGTTCCCGGGCGATCCTGCGTCGTTCGGCTGCGACGGCCCGCTCGGCGAGCAGGACGCGGTGCTCCTCGGCCTGTTGCGCCCGGCGGCGCATCAGGATGCCCGCGCCCGCCACCAGGGCCGCGGCCACCGTGTTGCCGAGGGCGGCCATGTCCCACGTCCCGTCGCCGGTCTGCCCGACGAGGGAGGCCGGTACGGTCACGGCGGTGGCGAGCACGGCGTCGCGCGTACGGCGCAGCCGCGCCACCGTGTACAGGGCGACGGTCAGGGCGGCGGTGAAGTGGGCGCCGAGCGGGGTCGTCAGGTTCAGCAGGGCCCCGAGGCCCAGTACGGCGGCCAGGGTGGCCCGTGGACGGGTGCGGCGGGCGGTCACGCACAGGGCGGCCGCGACGAGGAGGGCCAGGGCGGGCACCGTCAGGGGCCGGTTCTCGTCCAGGGCGCCCAGGGAGTAGCCGACGAGGTCCACGGCCGCGGCCCCGACGGCCACCAGGGCGTCGGGGCGGGTCCAGGGCAGGCCCTCCGTCGCGTCGTGGCGTAGTGCCATGCCGGTTCTCGCTCCTGTGTCGTCGCTGGTGTGATCCATTTTCGCAACCGCGGGCGGTCCCGCAGGTCCACCCGGAGGTGGAGGGGGACCAGGACCGGGGTCCTGGTCGGGCGGTCGGGGCGGACCCGGGTCCCGGGCCGGGTCTCCTTCCGTACGGCGACGATCCGGGGCCCGCCCGGTGATGGGCTGGACGGCGTCCGGGAACTGCCCGGCCCGGCCCGTGCATTCCCGGGCTCGTGGGACGTACGGAGGTTCTGTGATCCGCGCCCTTACCGGCTTCGCGACGCGAAGTCCGTGGAAGGTCATTGTTGTGTGGGCGGTGCTCGGGTTCGGCCTGACGTTCCTGGGGCAGGCGCTCGTCCATCGCGCGACCGAGCCCGGCAACGGCGCGTTCCTGCCCGCCTCGTACGGATCGGCGGCCGCGCTGAAGGTCGCCGAGGAGCACTTCGGGGTGCGGCCGGACGTCGACCCGCTGACGGTGCTGGTGGCGCGGAAGGACGGCGCGGCGCTCACCGAGGCCGACGAGCGGCGCATCGACGCCGAGGCCGCCGGCCTGTCCCGCCGGTGGATCACCATGCCCCGCACCGACGACACGCCTCCCCTCTTCGTCCGGGACCACTCCCAGCGGGCCCGGGTGCGCCCCGCGCTGACCGCGCCCGACCGGAGTCTGCGGCTGCTGTCGGTGGAACTGACCGGCAATCCCGCCGATCCCGGCGTGCAGCACACGTACAAGGCCTTCCGGGACCAGGCGCGGGCCGCGTTCGAGGCGGCCGGGATGCGGACCGGGTTCACGGGCGGACTGGCGGGCACGGTGGACTCCGACGACGCCGGCCGGACCCGGGCGCTGGTGGTCGGACTCGTGACGGCCGGCGTGATCGTACTGCTGCACGTACTGGTGTTCCGCAGCCTCGCGGCGGCGCTGCTGCCGCTGCTCGCGGTCTCGGTGATCGGCGGGGCGGCCGCCGGCGCGGTGGTGTGCGGGGCGCTGCTCAGCGGGATCCGGCTCGCGCCGTCCACCCCGGGGTTGATCAATGTGGTGCTGGTGGGCATCGGTGTCGATTATTTTTTGTTCCTGCTCTTCCGCTTCCGCGAGCAGTTGCGTAGGCATCCCGGGCAGTCGGGCCGTCAGGCCGCCGCGGTGGTCGCGCAGCGGGTGGGTACGGCGATCGCCTCGGCGGCGCTGACGATCGTCGCGGCGTTCGCGACGCTCGGCGTGGCCACGTTCGGCCAGTTCCGGGTGCTGGGCCCGGCGATCGCGGTCGCGGTGCTGGTGATGCTGCTGGGCAGTCTGACGTTCCTGCCGGCGCTGCTCGCCGTCTGCGGCCGGCGGATGTTCTGGCCCTCGCGCGCGCTGGGCCGACAGCCGCGGGCGGGGGCGGCGGCTCGGACCGGCGGGCGGGTGGGGCGCCGCCCGTGGGCCGTGGCCGCGCTCTGCCTGGCGG
>NZ_WTFF01000162.1 GCF_019400985.1 Streptomyces bambusae | reverse complement strand
GGCCCGGTCCCGCCGGGCCCGCCGCCCGAGTTCGCCGACCGGGCGGCCGCCATGGCCTGGCTCGCCACCGAGCGCGCGAACCTCACCGCCGCGGTGGCCGCCGCGGCCGGTGCCGGGCATCCTGAGCTCGCCTGGCGCATCGCCGCACAGCTGTGGCCGCTCGTGGTGCGGCAGGTGCACGACGGCTGGGAGCCCGCGCTCCAGCACGGCCTGGCCGCCGCCACCGCGCTCGGTGATCCCGACGCGGAGTCACGGCTGCGCTCGCTGCTCGGCTGGGTCCTCACCGAGAACGGGCAGCACCACGAGGCGCTGGAACACCTCCGCCGCGCCCCCGAGCTGGCCGTACGGGCCGCGGACCCGCTCGGCCAGGTCATCGCCCTGATCAACTGGGCGGCCGCGCTGGAGCACGTGGGCGATCTGCCGGGGGCCGGTGAACGGCGCGAAGAGGCCGCCCGGATGGCCCATGCCCTCGGCCACCCCCACACCGAGGTCCTGGCCCTGTACCACCTGGCCGCCCACTGCCTGACCGCCGGGCGCCCCGACGAGGCCCTGCTGCACGGCCGCCGGGGCCTGGCGCTCGCCGCGGAGGAACAGTCCGACGAACGCCGGGCCCTGCTCCTCGACACCTGCGCGAAGGCGCTGCGGGCCCTGGGCAACGAGGAGGAGGCCCGCCACTGCCGGGCCCGCGCGGCAGCCCTCACGGCACCGGACCCGACGCGGTAGCGGCCAGCCCACACCCCTTGGCCCAGCCCGTCCCCGGTACGACGCCGGCCCCGCCTCCTCAGGGAAGGCGGGGCCGGCGTCGTACGGGGCGGGCCTGCGCTTCTGCGCCTAGCCGATGCTCAGGAAGGTGTTCCAACCCTCCTCGTCCACCCGCCAGGGGTTCTGGGCCGTGCTGCCGCCGTAGAAGAGGTGCAGGGTTCCGTCCTTGCGGGTCAGGTAGAAGTCCGGGTAGCCGTCGTCGTTGAGGTCGGTGGTCCCGCGGACCAGCGGCCACGTGGCGCGGTCCCAGCCCGGGGTGCCGTACTCGCCTGCTCCGCCGTAGGGGCCGCCCGCGCCGTAGAGCCGGTCCCCGTCCAGGGAGGCGGCGGCGGAGCCGATGGAGACCAGGTCGACGCCGCCGTTCGCGCCGGGCTTGCCCTTGCGGAGGACCAGGCGCTGCGGTGACGTGGACTCGTCGCGGAAGATCAGGTCGGGGACGTTGTCCTTGTTGGCGTCGCGGACCCCGATGATGTCCCGCTTGCTCCAGCCGGCGCCGCCGATCTGCTTGACCGAGGTGAAGCTGGCGCCGGTGTAGCCGGTGAAGGCCCAGAAGGTGTCGCCGTTGTCGGCGAGGGCGAAGAAGTCCGCCATGCCGTCGCCGGTGACGTCCTCGGTGGGGACGATCTGGGTGAACCCGGCCGGGTCCGGCGAGCCGGCCGGCAACAGCAGCTCCGTGCGGCGGCCGATGTCGAACCGGCCGAATCCGTCGCCCGGGTAGACGTACAGCTTGCCGTCGGGCATGCGGGCGATCAGGTCGGTGAGACCGTCACCCGGGAACCAGTCCGTGGAGTGGCCGATGATCGCGGTCTTGCCGGTGGCGGCGTCCTTCCAGTAACCGTCCGGCACCGGCTTGCCGTTGTCCGTGGCCGCGGGCATCCACGCTTCGATGTCGCCCCGGTACGGAGCCTTGGGATCGCCCGCGTACGTGCGCAGGTTGCCCTTGTCGTCGACGGCGAGGATGTCGGGGGAGCCGTCGCCGGTGACGTCGCCCGGGCGGTCGAGGCCGGTCCTCGGGCGGACGTAGAACAGGTAGGTCGTGGGGACCGAGACGTTGCCGGCCTTGCTGACCGTGCGGACGTAGAGGACGTTCGGGCCGGCCGCGTCGACCTGGAGCTTGATCGAGGCCAGGTCTGCGTTCCAGGGCCATACCTTCTGGTCGAAGGAGGCCTGGTTCAGGCTCCACTGGTACTCGCGGATGTCCTCCGGCTTGGTCCCGTTGCCGAGAACTTCGATCCACTGGTCGGGAGTGCCGGCCGGGGCCGAGCTCCATTCGGCGCCGTCGGGGCCGGGGGGCGGGAAGTACCCGGACCGGACGGCCGGGTTGGCGGGGGCGGTGTGGTCGACGGTGAAGGTGCACCATCCGCCGCCGCCCGAGTCCATGGGGCCGCTGCCGGACCAGAAGCCGTCCGTGTCGATCGCCTGGGCGAGCCAGTAGTAGGTCTTGCCGGGCACGAGGGCCTCCCACCGGACGGTGTGCCAGGCCTTGCCGTCGGTGTAGGTGTTCTGGATGACGTTCCCGATTTCGTCGGGCACCGGGGTCCCGTCGGCCGTCCACATCCGGAAGTTGATCTGCTTGAGGTTGCCGTCGCCGTCCGATGTCTTCGCCTCGAACGTCACGTCGGTCTTGCCGATGACCGTTCCGGGGCTGGTGGTGAGGCAGGCGCCGCCGGGGGTGGTGCTCATGTTCGCCGCGACCGGGGTGTCCGGGCGCTTGTTGTAGTGGATCTCGATATACGGGTCGGTCTCGCCGTTGACGAGGAATTTCTTCCAGCTGTTGGTGTCGCCCTCGCGGTCCGCGCGAAATCCCAGAGTGAGGGCCTGCCACCGACTGGCCGCACCCGTCTCCACGATGCTCTTCACGTCCATTCCGACCCAGTCGTCGGGGCAGCCGTAGGTGGCGTTTCCGTGGGCGACATTTGCGCCGGCCACCCTCTTGTCCCATCCCCAGTACGAGGCGTTGTCCGTGTTGTTCCACGTGCTCGAACTGGTGACGAAGGGGGTGGCATAGACACTGAAGGGGCTGGGTTCGCAGCTCCATGAGTGCGTTTCGAAGGCGTGGAGTGTGGCTTGGTAGATACCGGCGCCGTGGAATGCGCTGTCGAAGTCGAAATTGAAGATGGAGCGTGAGGTCCCGTAGGTGTCGGTCTCATGGCCGATACGAGCCTCGTTCGTCCCGGGGGTGTTGTAGTTCTCCCCGTTGAAGAAGCTGGTGTTCCCGAAGTTCCGGTAGAGCAGAGCCCACGTGTTCGTGTGCATCTTGAGCGACGGGTCGATGAAGACCGGGTAGACCGTGCTCTCGTCGTTCAGCAGGCGGCTGTCCGGCTTGAGGGTGAGGGCGTTGTCCGCGGAGAGCGAGGCCTTGGCGACGGCCGTGTGCGCGCCTTGCGAACCGGCGATGCCGGGCAGCGCCAGCGTCGGGTGGTCCTTGGCGGCCGGGCCGGGGGTGACGGCCGGGCCGCCGGACGGGGTGGTGACCTTGCCGGCGGAGTCCCACATGAGGGTCGTCGGGCTGCCCGCGACCTCCTCGCCGGCGGCGTTGCGCGCGCTGAGGGTGGAGGACTCCTCGTCCACGCGGAAGCTCAGCGTGGGGCTGCTCAGGCGGTAGTTCAGTTCGCCGAGCAGCGGGTCGGCCGCGGCCTTCTTGTCCTTGACGACGAGCAGGTGCGAGTAGCCGCCGTCCAGGGCGGTCAGCACCAGGTCGATGCCGGGGCGGATGTTCTCGTACAGGGCTCGCGGGCCGTCGACCACCGGCGCCGGCAGCGGGCCGGGCCAGCTCAGGGTCATGTCGTGGCCGTCGGCTTTCAGGCGGACCAGTTCGGTCCAGGAGGAGCCGGGGGAGCCGGGGGAGCCGGAGGAGCCGGCCCCGGCGGCCGGCCGGCTGCCGCCGCTGAAGACGAGCGGGCTGTTCACGGCCTTCGGCGAGAAGCCCTCCCCGACGCGCTGGAGGCCGGTGTCGATGGGCTTCCACTCGTCGCCCACCTTGGCGCGGACGGCCGAGGCGTGGACGCGGGCCTTGAGGCGGCCGTTCGGCTGCGCCCAGACGGTGGTGTTGTCCCGCCAGTCGGCGGTGACCGCGACCTCCTTGCCCGTCTCACGGGCCTGGCGGATCGCCTGAGCGGCGGTGACCGGACCGTTGTCGTGGGCCTTGTCCGGCCGGGCGGTGGTGTCGCCTCGTCCGGTGAGGTGGATTCCCAGCGGCACGGCGAGGGCCGCTGCCGTGACTACGGCGATGGTGGCGAAGAGTCGCTTGCGGCGGCGCGTTCTTTTCGGTCCGGTTCTTTTCGGTCCGGCCGGATTTCGATTCTCGTCCTCTTCCGATGAAGAGGACGCCGGCTCTTCGTCCAGTGGCTGCAAAGCGGCCATGGTTGCTCTTCTCCCCCCTCGGGCCTGCGGCGCGGCTGCCCTCGGAACTCATGGTGATTTTCGGCCAGGTGGCTGACGCGTCGACGGTTTCCCGGCCGGAGTGAAAGACCCGCTCCCCACGGCCCTTTCGCACAGAGATGTGCGAGCAGAGCATGGACCATCACGCCGACAACGTCACCCGTTCAGCGCCGGACCCGCGCGCCGAATTGACCGTTTTGCTGATTTCACCCACGTGTACGCCGACGCCAAAGTGATTAGGATCACAGCGATTATGAAAACCGTGGACTTTCCTCCACCGAGCCACTCACAATCGCCTGGCTATTTGTCAGTTCTCTGCCTGTGGTGCGCCGTCACGACGCCGGGCAGTGCGTGGGGGGGTCCACATGTCGCCGTTCTCGGCGAGCAATTTCCGGCTGCCCGGAAACAGACGGGCGCGCGGTCGTGCCGCGCGACGGGTCGCCGTCACGCTGTCGGCGCTGCTGACCGTGACGCTGCTGCCCGCGCAGGCATGGGCAGTGGGGCCGGGCGACCGCAACGGCGTGTCGCTGCCCGGGCTCCAGCAGGACAAGCCCGTCAACCTGGACAAGGACGCGGCGGCGCAGCTGGAGGGCTGGGCGGGCAAGCCCGCCGAGCCGCCGGCCGAGTACGTCCCGACCGAGGTGACCCCGCCGCCGGCCGCTTCCACCCAGGTCGCCCTGGGCGGCGACCAGTTGGTCCAGGCCGGCACCCTCCCGGTGGCCATCGGCAAGGCCTCGCCGACCGAGACCAACCCCACGCCCCCGGCGCCCTCCGGCACCTGGTCGGTCGCCGTGGAGGGCCGTACCGCCACCGAGTCGGCGGGCGTCGACGGCGCGATCATCAAGGTCACGCCCCCTGTGGACGCTGCGACCCCGGTCGACGTACAGCTTGACTACAAGAAGTTCGCCGACCTCTACGGCACCGAGTGGGCCTCCCGCCTGGAGCTGAAGCAGCTCCCGGAGTGCTTCCTGACCACCCCGGACCTGCCCGAGTGCACGACGTCGAAGAGCGTCCCCTCCACCAACGACCCCGCCACGGGCACCGTCCGCGCGACCGTGGACCCGGCGACCTCCCCGGGCATGGGCATGCGCACGATGGCGGTCGGCAGCACCGGCCCGATGGTCCTGGCCGCGTCCGACTCGGCGTCGGGCGCGGGAGGCACGTACAAGGCCACCTCCCTCTCCCCGTCGGGCAGTTGGTCGGCGGGCGGCAGTGGCGGCGGCTTCTCCTGGACCTACCCCCTGTCGGTGCCCCCGGCCCCGGCCGGCCCCGCGCCGAAGATCGCCTTCTCGTACTCCTCGCAGGCCGTCGACGGCAAGACCTCGGCCAGCAACGGCCAGGCGTCGTGGATCGGTGACGGCTGGGGCTACGAGCCCGGCTTCGTCGAGCGCCGTTACCGCGCCTGCTCCGAGGACCGCAAGGCGGGCGCGAGCGGGGCCGCGAACAACGACAACACCACGGACAAGAAGAAGAGCGACCTGTGCTGGGCCGGCGACAACATGGTGATGTCACTCGGCGGCTCCACCACCGAACTGGTCCACGACGCCACGACCGGCGCCTGGATCCCGGCCAGCGACGACGGCTCCCGCATCGAACGCAAGACGGGTAGCTCCAACGGCGCCAAGGACGGCGAGTACTGGGTCGTCACCACCCGCGACGGCACCCGCTACCACTTCGGCCTGCACGACGTCGACGGCGCCGGCACCCGCCCCGCGACGAACTCCGTCCTGACGGTCCCGGTCTTCGGCAACCACCCGGGCGAGCCCTGCTACGCCTCCTCCTACGCGGCCTCGTCCTGCACCCAGGCCTGGCGCTGGAACCTCGACTACGTCGAGGACGTCCACGGCAACGCGATGGTCGTCGACTGGGCGCAGGAGACCAACCACTACGCCAAGAACGAGAAGTTCAAGGAGAAGGTCTCCTACGTCCGCGCCGGCCACCCCACCCAGATCCTCTACGGCCTGCGCTCCGACAACCTCTCCGGCGCCCCGGCCGGCAAGGTCGAGTTCACGGTCGCCGAGCGCTGCATCGCCGAGGGCCAGACCAAGTGCACCGACACCGAGTTCGAGTCGAAGAACTACCAGGACAAGCAGCCCTGGTGGGACACGCCGTCGACGCTGCACTGCAAGGCCGACGCCAAGGACTGCTACGTCTCCTCGCCGACCTTCTGGTCCCGTAAGCGCCTGACCTCGGTCACCACCTACGCCCAGCGCACCGAGGGCTCCACCGACCTGTCGGCCGTGGACCGCTGGAGCCTGGCCCAGTCCTTCCCGAAGCAGCGCAGCGACACCCACCCGCCGATGTGGCTGGAGTCCGTCACCCGCACCGGCTACGGCCTCAAGGACCCGCAGGGCAACCAGCCCAGCACCGCGCTGCCGCCGGTCTCCTTCCTGCCCAACGTCGTCGACATGCCCAACCGGGTGGCCAAGAGCGCCACCGACGCCACCCCCGACTTCGACCGCCTGCGCGTGGAGACCATCCGCACCGAGACGGGCGGCGAGACGTACGTCGACTACTCCGACCCCTGCCCGGTCGGCGCCACCCACCCCAAGCCGGAGGAGAACACCACCCGCTGCTACCCGGTGCACTGGTCCCCGGACGGCGAGGTGGAAAAGCCCCCGCTGGAGTGGTTCAACAAGTACGTCGTCGACCGCGTGGTGGAGAGGGACCGCGTCGCCCGCCAGCCCGACGTCGTCACCACCTACACCTACGAAGGCGACGCCGCCTGGGCCAAGGAGACCGACGAGTTCTCCAAGCCCGAACTACGCACGTACAACCAATGGCGCGGCTACGCCTCGGTCGTGGTGAAGAAGGGCGTCACGGCGAACGCCGGCAAGGCCGACGCCACCGAGCAGTCGATGACCCGAACCCGCTACTTCCGCGGCATGTCCGGCGACGCCGGCCGCGCGAAGATCACGGTCAAGGACTCCACCGGCGCGGAGGAACTCGGCGAGGACCTGCCGCAGTACCAGGGCCGGGCGGCCGAGACGATCACGTTCACCAAGGTCGGCGGCGAGATCGTCGCGCGCGAGCTGACCTGGCCGTGGTCGCAGAAGACCGCGACCCGCCCGCGTGACGGGACCACCCCGCTGGAGGCCTTCCGCAGCAACACCTCCCGTACGGACGCCATCCAGTCGATCAGCGGTGGCCGGACCGGCATCCTGCGCACGACGAACACCATCGAGCCGACGTACGGCCTCGTCACGTCGACGGAGAAGGCCGGTATCACCTCGGCCGGGTCCGGACTCTGGACCCTTTCGGACCAGACCTGTGTGACCACCACGTACGTCCACAACACCGACAAGCACCTGATCGGCCTGCCGGAGCGGGTCCGTACGACCGCGGGCGAGTGCCCCAAGGCGGCCATCGCCGCCATGCTCTCCGACACCCGCACCGCGTACGACGCCCCGAACGCCTTCGGCACCGCGCCGGTCAAGGGCCTGCCGTACCAGGTCGACACCAACGACGCGGCCGGCACCGGCTGGGTCACGACGGCCAGGAACGAGTACGACGCGATCGGCCGTGCGACCAAGGTCTACGACGCGGCGGGCACCGCCACGTCCACCGCCTTCACCCCGGCGACCGGCCCGGCCTTTGCCACGACGGTCACCAACGCCCTCGGCCACACCGCCACCACCAAGGTCGACCCCGCGCGGGCCACGCCGCTGGAGACCACGGACGCCAACGGCCGCAAGGTCACAACGGCGTACGACAACCTCGGCCGCACCACGGCCGTCTGGACGCCGTCACAGAAGCCGGGCACCGACAAGGCCGCCCAGACCTTCGAGTACCAGATCACCGAGCACCAGCCGCCGGTCGTCACCAGCAGCACGCTGCGCGACAACGGCACGTACGCCAAATCGCTCACCATCTACGACGGCCTGCTGCGCACCCGCCAGACCCAGACGGAGTCGATCGCGGGCGGCCGGCTGATCTCGGACAACCTCTACAGCGCCAACGGCACCGTCGCCCGGTCCAACGCCGCGTACTACACGCAGGGCGCGCCGGACGCGAAGATCTTCACCCCCGTGGAGTCCGAGGTCCCCAACTCCACCAGGACGGCGTACGACGGCCTCGGCCGCGCCGTCCGGGTCACCACCTTCCACGAGGACACGCCCAAGTACTCGGCCACGAGCCGCTACGAGGGCGACTGGACCCTCGTCCGCACCGGTATGAACGAGACCGGTGACATGCCCCTGGCGGGCAGCCGGGCGGTGCGGACGTCGACCGACGTGATGGGTCGCACCACGCAGATCCACCACTACAAGACCACGGACCTCACCTCCCAGAAGATCACCGCCCCCACCGCCGACGACGCCAACGTCACCTCGTACACGTACGACATCCGCGGCAAGCTGGTGAAGGTCACCGACCCGGCACTGAACGTGTGGACGTACACGTACGACGCCCGCGGCCGTAAGACCGCCTCCTCCGACCCGGACATGGGCGACGCGTCCTTCGGCTACGACAACCTCGACCGCCCGATCTGGGCGAAGGACTCGGCGGGCCGTGCGCAGTACACGACGTACGACGTCCTCGGCCGGACCACGGCGCTGCACGAGGACGCGGCGGACGGTCCGCTGGTCGCGGCGTTCACCTTCGACACGCTGCCGGGGGCCAAGGGCAAGCCGGTCGCCTCGACCCGCTACAACGACGGCAAGGCGTACACGAACGAGGTCACGGGCTACGACACGGAGTACCGCCCCACGGGCTCCAAGATCACCATCCCGGACACCCCGGCCACCAAGGGCCTGGCGGGCACGTACGCCTACTCCTCCACCTACACCCCGACCGGTAAGGTCCAGACGACCAGCCTCCCGGCGACCCCGGGCGGCCTGGCCGCGGAGCGCCTGGTCACCCGGTACAACGCCCAGGGCGCGCCGATCACCCTGTCGGGGCTGGACTGGTACGCGACGGACACGGTCTACAGCCCGTTCGGCGAGGTCATGCGTACGGCGTCGGGCAGTGCCCCGCGCCGGGTGTGGGCGACGAACCTGTACGACAGGAACACGCGCCGCCTGACGGACTCGATCACGGACCGCGAGACCCCGAACCCGCCGAACCCTCAGAACCCCAACCGGATCAGCACGCTGTCGTACGCGTACGACCCGGTCGGCAACATCACATCGATCACGGACAGCCAGCCGGGCGGCCGCATCGACAAGGAGTGCTTCACGTACGACCCGATGGGCCAGCTGACGCAGGCCTGGACGGGCAAGACGTGCGGCGGGGCCGACGTCAAGTCCGACGTGACGGCCGGCCCGGACGGCGACGGCTACTGGCAGGAGTACTCGTTCGACGCGATCGGCAACCGCACGAAGCTGGTCGACCACGACCTGGTCGACCCTGCGCTGAACGACGAGTTCACGTACGAGTACGGCGTCACGGTCGCGGGCAACGGCACCCAGCCGCCGGTCAAGACGCAGCCGCACGCGCTGACGAAGGTGAACCAGACGACCCGCAAGCCGGGCTCGACGGTGACGTCTCAGTCCACGTACGGCTACGACAGCGCGGGCAACACCACCCGCCGCACCATCGGCGGCGACACCCAGACCCTGAACTGGGACCGCCGCAACAAGCTGACCTCGGCCACCAGCCCCGGCATCGGCGCGGTCGCGATCAAGGGCCTCGCGGACAAGTGCATGGACCTCCAGTCCGGCGCCACGGCCGACGGCACCCCGATCCAGCTCTACACCTGCAACGCCACCAAGGCACAAGCGTGGCGCCTGACCGGCGACACCCTCCGCTTCCAGGACAAGTGCGCCACCAACCAGGGCGGCGCCTTCCGCCTGGCGGCCTGCGACGGCAGCCCGGCCCAGAAGTTCACCTACCGCCCCGCCGACAAGACCCTCCACCACCCGGCCACCGACCAGTGCGTGGACGTCCCCGCCGGCGACAGCACCGATGGCACGGACCTGAACATCTGGACGTGCAACGGCGCCCCGTCCCAGCAGTGGACCTTCTCCAACACCACCACCTACCTCTACGACGCCTCGGGCAACCGCCTGATCGAGGACAACGGCAGCACCCGCACCCTCTACCTCGGCGAATCGGTGGTGACGGTCAACTCGGCGGGCCAGGCCCTGGACGCCCAGCGCTATTACGCGGGGCCGGGCGGCGTGACGACGGTCCGCCAGACCTTCGGCAAGACCACCGGCCACAAACTCACACTCACCCTGGCCGACCACCACGGCACGGCAACCACCTCGGTCGACCAGAGCGACGGCCAACCGATCACCCGCCGCAAGTTCGACCCCTACGGCAACCCCCGCGGCACCCAACCGGCCAACTGGCCCGGCAACCGCACCTTCCTCGGCACAGGCGTAGCCGACGCCTCCACATCCCTCACCCACATAGGCGCCCGCGAGTACGAGTCCCAGACCGGCCGCTTCATCTCGGTCGACCCGGTCATCGACATGACCGACCCCCTCCAGATGAACGGCTACACCTACGCCAACGCCAACCCGGTCGGCAACGTCGACCCCGACGGCCTCCGTGTCATCGAGGGCGACGACAAGGGCTGGCTGGACAGCGGCGGCAACGGCGGCAACGACACCTACGAGAACAAGCAGAAGGCCAACGGCACCTGGCCCTACGGCGCAGCAGCCACCAGCACGGGTGACGTTGCCAGCAGCGGCGGATCCGGGAAGAGCAGCAGCAAGAAGAAGAAGTCTGGCTGCGGCCTCCTGTCCTGGTGCAACGTCAAGAAGAAGTTGCAGGCCCACCACCAGATCGTCGGCTTCGTCGTAGAGCTCACGGCCGGCGCAGCCTGCATGGCAACCGCGGTAGGCGCCGGCATGGCCACCGGCGGCGTGGGCTTCGCCGTAGCGGCCGGCTGCGGCGCGGTCGCAGCCGCCGCAGGCGCCGCAGTCTCCAACGCCCTGAACCCAGCTGCTGATCACAGCACGATGGGCGTGCTGAAGGACATGGGCGCCGCTGCGTCGTGGGGCGCGGCGGGAGGTGCCCTGGGTCACGTGGCTGCCCCGCTGGTCGCGGCGGGCGCATCCAAGATCGCCTCTCGCCTTGTAGGCGGGTCGGCTGGCAAGGCGGCGGCTGGTAAGGCGACAGGCGAGGCTGCGGAGGCAGCAGGCCGCAGCTGTGGCTGTCGCTGTAACAGCTTCACGGCAGGCACGCTCGTTCTGATGGCCGATGGCAGTGCCAAGGCGATCGAGAAGCTGAGCGCCAACGACGAAATCCTGGCGACCGACCCCGAGACGCATCAGACCGAAGCCAAGACGGTCACAGCCTCGATCTTCACCGAGGACGACAAGAACTATGTCGACCTCACCATCGAGGGCCCTGCCGAAACAGAAAAGATCACGACGACCGCGCACCACCCCTTCTGGTCGGAGACCCAGTCAGCCTGGGTCGACGCCGGCGACCTGACGGTCGGAACCAAGCTGCGCACAGCGGACGGCGGGACGGCCACGGTCAACCGCATACGCACCTACCGCGCAGACCTGGAGACGTTCAACCTCACCGTCGCGGACTTCCACACGTACTATGTGCTGGCGGGCGAGACTCCGGTCCTGGTCCACAACTGTGGAGACATCGAAAAAGCGGCGAAATCCGCGGCAGATTCGGCACCCGCAGATGCCACGATGAGCGCAGCGGCTCGATTCCGGGGAACAAAATTGATCGCAACCGGCCACTCTGGCCATTCATCTCGCCCGGCATTTTATGAACCTGAAATTGAATCTGCTCTCGCGGATGGCGGTCAGATAGCTGGCCGCGGCGCCGACAATTGCGCAGAGATTCGGGCCTGCAATGCTCTGATCGCAATCCACGGGGCCGATTTCGAAGCGATAGTGAAACGTCCCCTGCAGTTGACGGACATTGAATTTCTGACCGTCCGCAGCTCAACGGGCGCTCCGGAAGCGGCATGCCTGTCCTGTCAGAGTGTCCTCGTGCGTCATGGCGCGACAGACCTATCGAGATGAGAAGAATGCGTGAGTCGGAGCTGGAGGAATTCCTCAGCTCGTTCGGCTGGGAGGCGGCTGGGGTGTGTCGTGAAACGGATGCCATCGTGGCAGGTCTGGAGCGTGTCGGCTTTGCCTCTCATGAGGAGGCAAGAAGCTTCTTGGGTGAATACCTCGGCCTGAAGATCGACCACCTTCCAGCCCTGGATATCGCCGAAGAGAGGATCTCAAGCTGGACACATTTCGATCCGTCTGCGGTGTGCACCACCCGTGATTCGGACGTGGCTCGCCGATGCGCAGAGGTAGCTGGCACCGCCCTGTTCCCGATCGGAGTGGATAGCTTTCATCTGACCGTATACTCGGGAAGTGACGGAAAGTTCTATGCAGGGTTCGATTCATCGGTCTTTCGGTATGGGGAAGATCGCAATGCTATGTTCTCAATGATGAAGGCTGGAGTTCGTCCAATCCCATTGGGCGAGTGGACACTCCAGTAAATACGACGCGTCGTCATCTTGGTGGAATTTGATTCATTTGCATTCGGGCTTCCTCGGTAGCTGATGATCAAAACCCTGAAGAAAGTACGCACGATCCCTCATCGGCACTGATGTCGATGAGGGCTATGCGCTTTTGACGCTGCGTCCAGCTGGCCCCCGGACCGACGCTCGTGTATGGCGCGGAGGCGTTCGAGGTCTCCTCTACTGGGCTTCTCGGACCTGCCGGGTCAACGGGTAGAAGCGCCGTCGGGCCTCGTTCGCCGAGATCGACACGGGCGGACCTCCAGTTCGTACCGGTCGAGCGAGTCGTGCGGAACGTACCTACCAGACCCGTCCTGTTTCGCTCGGTTCGCGGCGGCCGACATCCAATCGGGTTGTCGGGCGCGACCGGCCCGGTGTGCCTGGGGCTGTGCCGTCGGCTTCCTCCTACGTTCGTAGGAGATCAAGCTTCCCCACCCTGTCGAAAGGGCACCCCGTCATGCCCGAAACCGCCCTGACCGGCGCGCCGCCGGTCGGCCGCGTCCGACGTCGCCGGCCCCTCGCCACGTTCATCACCGTCCTGTGCACGTTCCTGCTCGTGCTGCTGCCCGGGTCCCTCACGGCGACCGCGACCGCGAACCCGCCCGACGACCACCCGGCCCGGCTCAAGGTGCTGACCCGCAACATCTATCTGGGGGCCGACCTGCGGCCCGTCCTCGCAGCCACCGACGCCTCCTCGCTCTTCGCCGCCGTGAACAGGGTGTTCACGCAGGTCCAGGCCACGAACTTCCCCGAGCGCGCCGAAGCCCTGGCCGACGAGATCGCCGACTCCGACCCCCACCTGGTGGGCCTGCAAGAGGTCCGGCTGTGGCGGAGCCAGACCCCGGCCGACTTCAGCCCCACCCCCAACGCCACCGTCGTCGAGTACGACTTCCTGCAGATCCTGCTCGACGCACTCGCCGCCCGGGGCAAGCACTACGCCGCCGTGGCCACCATCACCAGCAGTGACCGCGAGATCCCCCGGTCCACGCCGGGCGGCGGCCTGCAGGACATCCGCTCCACCGACCGCGACGTGATCCTGGCCCGCACCGACCTGCCCGCGAAGAAGTTCTCCGTCGCCAACCCGCAGCAGGCTCTCTTCGACGCCCGCCTGACCATCCCCCACCCGGTGCTCGGAAACATCGTCTTCCCGCACGGCTGGGTCGCCGTCGACGCCACCGTGGGCGGCCGCACCACCCGCGTGGTCAGCACGCACCTCGAAGCCATCGGCCCCGCCGTCCAGGTGCAGCAGGGCGAGGAACTGCTCGACGGCCCCCTCGACACCGAACGTCCCACCGTGCTCCTCGGCGACCTCAACTCGGCCGCCGGCGGCGTCGGCGCGGTGCCGGGCAGCAGCGACACCCCGACCTACGCCAACTTCCTGGCGGACGGCTTCAAGGACGTCTGGGTCGCCACCCACCGCAAGAACCCCGGCTTCACCTGCTGCCAGGCCCCCGACCTGCGCAATCCCACATCGACCCTCAGCCAGCGCATCGACTACGTGCTGTTCCGCAACGGCTTCAAGGCCCTGAAGGCCGAGCGCGTGGGCGAGGAACAGGCCGACCGCACTCCGTCGGGCCTGTGGCCCTCGGACCATGCGGGCGTCCTGGCCACGCTCAAGCTGCCGCGCCGCTGACGCGCACCCGACGGCCCCGACGGCCCCCGGCGCACTGCCCCGGGGGCCGTCGCGTTTCCCGGACCCGGACGGAGCCGGAGGCCTAGTGTGGAAAGCGTCCGACTCAGGAGGATCCGAAGATGACGACCGCCACGCCCGCATCCGGTCCCGTGCCGCCGATGCCGGAGTACACGCCGCAGGCCCTGCGGGCGGCGATAGCGGCCCACGCCCCGGCACTGCTGGCCGACTTCGACGCCGCGTGGCGGAGGCAGATCGCGGACGCGTACGACATCGCCCCGATCCCGGCCTTCATGGCCCGCTGGTGGGGTGAGTACGCCCTCGCCCGCGACCCGGAACTCGACCGCCGCGTCACCGACCTGGAAGCGCGGGCAGCCGCCGCCACCGACGCCGAGACCGCGCGCAAGCTCCTCGACGAGGCCTCCCGTATCCGTCACGAACTGCGCGACCTGGAGCCGGGCGAGTGAGCGAGGAGTTCACCGGGCCGCCATGGGCCGTGGACTACACCCAGGACGCCGAGAAGTACCGGCTGAGCCTTGCCGACGAGCCGCGCGAGGCTCTGCGGGAGGCCGTCTTCGAGCTGCTGACCGCGCGCCATCCCTACCGGGGCGAGAACGTCGAGCCGGCGCGTTCAACCGTGCCGCGGGGTCCGCACATCGCCTATTTCGACAGCAATCGCGGCTGGATCCGTTTCACCTTCCTACCCCGCGTGGCCGAGCCGCAGATCGTCGTCGAAGAAGTCTTCTGGCAGTAGCGGTCGTGCGGCGGAACACGATGGCCCCCAGCGCGCCCCGCCCCGGGGGTCGTTGTGCTCCCCGGAACCTGCTCACAGGCCCCCGCGACCTTCACGCGGCGTACCCGTCAACGCGTGCCGCGCCGATCAGTGCCCTCGGCTCGCCTTGGCCGGCCTCCAGCTCTGCGATGGACTCCAGCAGTGCCCGGGCGTAGCGAGGCGGCCGGTGCGCGGGCGACGCGGCCAGGCCGAGCTCCGCCCAGACCACCTTTCCCGGGGACCTCGGCACCGCGCCCCACTCGTCGGCGACCGCCGCTACGATCTCCAGGCCGAGCCCGACACCCAGCCGGACGCGGGACAGCCCGGGCCCGCTGTCGTGGACCTCGATGCGGACGACGTCCTCGAACCGCAGCAGCCGCACCCGGAACCCCCGCCCCGGCGGCACCCCGTGCCGTAACGCGTTCGTGGCGAGCTCGCTCACGCACAACAGCATGTCGTCGCGCCTCCAGGGCACGTCCCACACGTCGAGGGTCTCGGCGGTGAACGCCCGCGCCCGGGGGACTGATCTGTGACAGCGGGCGAAGAGCCTCTCCCGCAGCAACGCCGGCTGAGTATTCAGGTTCACCGGACAATCGTCGCGTTGCGTGACTACCGTTAGCCAGCGGGCCGACCCGTACAAATCTTTTGTACGGGCGCGCACGGGGTGAAGTACGCCCAGGTGTGGGGAGTTCATTGAGCATGCACCCGAGGAAACGACCACGGAAGAACGCCTCGGCACTCCGTATGGTAGGCGCAATCCTGCGCACCTACCGCGAGGCCGCCGGGCTCACACAGCGTCAACTGGCGGAGGAGGTCCGCTCGTCGGAGGAAACCATCGCCTCCATCGAGCAGGGCCGACGCGTCCTCCTGCCGGACCTGGCCGAACGGCTCGACCGCCTCCTGAAGACGTGCGGCGCGCTGATGGTGGCCATCGAGCACATGCCTGAGGTGGACAAGATCCCGGCTTTTGCCGAGGAGTACATGCAGCGCGAGCGCGAAGCGCTCACCATCTATTCGTACGAGAACCAGGTCTTACCTGGACTGCTCCAGACCGACTCCTACGCCGAGGCGGTCTTCCGCAGCCGCGTGCCAGCGCTCCCCGATGACGACGTCGCCGAACGGACCGCGATCCGGACCAAGCGGCAGGAGATACTGCACCGTAAGGATCCGGTCGAGCTCAGCTTCATCATCTGGGAGCCGGTCCTGGAGTTGAAGCTGGGCGGGTCCGCAGTACACCGCGGACAGCTGGAGCGGCTGATCACGTGCTCCGAACTCCCGGGCATCTCCATCCAGATCTTTCCGCGCAGCCACGTCAAACACCCTGCGCTCGACGGCCCCTTCGTGCTCCTGGAAACCCCCGATCACCAGCACCTCGCGTACACGGAGACCCAGCGCGGCAGCCACCTCATCAGGGACATGGATGAGGTAAGCATCATGCAGCGCAAGTATGCGATGCTGCGGACGGAGGCCCTCAATCCTGAGGAAACGAGGGCGGAGTTGGACCGTCTGCTAGGAGTCTCAATGACGGAGTCAAGCCGTCTGCGTGACCGGCGGAGTGGGGGTGAAGACCCGATTGTCTCGCAGCAGCGCCCACAGGACGCTTGCCCGGCGGCGAGCCAGAGCGATCACAGCCTGGAC
>NZ_WTFF01000161.1 GCF_019400985.1 Streptomyces bambusae | reverse complement strand
AGGCCACGGCGACCGCGGCCGTGGCCGCCAGCACGGCGAGGGCCGCCACCCGCAGGGCGGCGCCCATCGCCCAGGCGAACCCGGCGGCGCCGGCGGGGTCCTGGAGCGTGCCGTGGAAGCGGGAGGCCAGGACGGTGCCCACCACCGCGACCCCGAGGGCGGCGCCGACCTCGCGGGCCGCGGTGTTCAGGCCGGAGCCCAACCCGGCCTGGTGGGCCGGGAGTTCGGCGACCACGCTCATCGTCAGTGCCGGCGCGCACAGGCCGGTGCCGATGGACAGGACCAGCAGGTACACCGCGTACAGGGCGTACGGGGTGGCGGCGTCGGCCGTGGAGACCAGCAGCAGGCCACCGGCGATCACGGCGAGGCCGACGGTGACGGGCGGCCTGGGCCCGACGCGGTCCTGGAGCCGGGCGCCGAACCGCGGCACCAGGGCCATGCCGATCGTGAGCGGGACGATCGCCAGCCCGGTCAGCGCGGGCGAGAAGCCCTTGACGTACTGCAGGTACTGGGCGTTGACGAAGAAGAGGGAGAAGAGCCCGAAAAAGGCGGCGCCGATGCCGAGGGTCCCGGCGCGCAGCCGGCGCGAGGTGAACACGCGCGGGTCGAAGAGCGGGCGGGCGGTGCGCAGCCCGCGCAGGGTGAAGGCGGCGAGCAGAGTTGCGCCCGCGGCGAAGCCGGCCAGGACCCGCGGCGAGGTCCAGCCGTACGACGGACCCTCGATGATGCCGTGGACGACGCCCAGGAGTGCGGCGGTGAGCAGGGCGGCGCCGAGGGGGTCGACCGACGCGTCGGGGCGGCGCGGGATACGCGGGACCAGCCGGGCCGTGCCGAGGGCGAGCAGGGCGGCGAGCGGGACGACGGCCCAGAACAGGGCGCGCCAGGTGAGGAACTCCGCGGCCAGGCCGCCGCCGACGTTCCCCGCCAGGCCCCCGAGGCCGGCGGCGAGCGTCCAGGTGGCCAGCGCCTGGCTGCGGCGTTCGGCGGGGGTGAGGTGCACCAGGATCGACATGGTGGCCGGCATGACCAGGGCCGCGCCCGCGCCGCACACCGCGCGCCCGGCGATCAGGACGGCGGCCGAGCCGGCCAGGGCGCTCAGGGCGGCGCCGGCGGCGAACAGGGCGAGCCCGGCGAGGAGCGCGCCCTTGCGGCCGTAGCGGTCGCCGAGGGCGCCGGCGGGGATCAGCAGCGCGGCGAAGGCGATGACGTAGGCGTCGACCGCCCACAGCAGCTGGCTCGGCGACGGGTGCAGGGTGGACGCCGCGAGCTGCGGGAGCAGCAGGTTGACGGCGGCGACCATGCCCTGGGCGACGAGGACGCAGGCGCACAGGAGCAGCAGGGCGGGGCGGGACGGACCGGCGGCGGGGCTGGGGGTGGGGCCGGCGGCGGGGCCGGGGGTGGCGGGCGGACGTATCCGGGCAGGGCTGGGCACGGCTCCTCCTGGGAGCTGGATCGGTGGGGTGGCAGGCGGAGGAGGCGGCGGCGCAACGGGGCGCCGCCCCTCGCGGTCGCGGGGCCGGCCGGGCCGGCGGGGCTCCTCCCCCGTGCTCCCACCGTAGAGTTGGGCTCTCCTGCTTTCCAGTGCAACTTCCGCAAGGGACGAATGCGTGTGACGCAATCCAGGCTCGACATGAATCTGCTGGTCGCCCTCGACGTGCTGTTGGAGGAGTCGAGCGTGTCCGGGGCGGCCGCGCGGCTGCACCTGTCGGAACCGGCGATGAGCCGCACCCTCGGCCGGATCCGCAAGGCGCTCGGCGACCCGGTGCTGGTGCGGGCCGGGCGGACCATGGTGCCGACGCCGCACGCGCTGGCGCTGCGCGCGGAGGTGCGCGAGGTCGTGGAGCGGGCCCGGGCGTTGTTCCTGTCCGGGGGCGAGGTGGACCTGCGGACGCTGACGCGCACCTTCACGGTCCTCGCGCACGACGCGTTCGCGGCGGCGTACGGGGCGACGCTGTTCAACCGGGTGTCCCGCGAGGCGCCTGGGGTGCGGCTGCGGTTCCTGTCGGAGAGCCACGTGGACGTGCCGGCGCTCCGGGAGGGCACCGCGGACCTGGAGGTGGGGGTGGTGGACACCCGCTCGCCCGAGGTGCGCACCGAACACCTGCTGGACGAGGCGATGCTGGGCGTGGCCCGGGCCGGCCACCCGCTGCTGGCGGGGCCGCTCACGGCGCGGCGGTTCGCGGCGCAGGAGCACCTGATCGTGTCGCGGCGGGGGCGGTTGGAGGGGCCGGTCGACCAGGCCCTGGCCCGGCTGGGGCTGGCGCGGCGCGTGGTGGGGGCGGTGGGGTCCTTCCCGGCGTCGCTGTTCGTGCTGCGGGACTCCGATCTGGTGGGTCTGGTCACCCGGCAGGCGCTGCCGCTCGCCGAGGCGCTGGGCCTGGTCTGCTTCGAGGTGCCGCTGGAACTGCCGCCGCTGCCGTTCGGGATGGCGTGGCACCCCCGGCACGACGCGGATCCGGCGCACGCGTGGCTGCGGGAGTGCGCGCGGGCACTGGTGCTCGGCTCCGCGGGGCCTTCCGGCCCCGCACCCCGGCCGGCGGGGCCGGCTGCCTGACTCCGGCGCGGGCGTCGGGCCTGGGCCGGCGAAGGCCTGCGCGGGCGCGGTACGTCGGACCGCCCGTGCCACGTCGACCACCGTCGAGCTCGCTCGGGGGCGGGCCCCTGCCGCCGAGCACCTCCACCGCAGCGCCGCCTCGGACCGCCGGCGCCCGGCGGCCGCGGTCGGGCTCGGACGCCCGATACGCCCGACCGGTACGCCGGTCGATGCAGCGGTCCGCTCCGCGGACGGGTGAACGCCGTCCGGCGGAGCGGCCCGTACACGGGGCGGGCCCCCGTGGTTCATCCGGGTGGCGCAATGGCCGTGTGCCGTCGTACGGGCCGTCAGGCCCGGACTTCCCCGGGCCGGTCGGCCCTCGCGGGCCGTCCCGGTGGCGCGCCGGGCGGGGTGCCCACTTGTAGCGTCGGGCGTGTCGAGCGTCGGGCGTGTCGCGGATCCACGCGACAGGCCCTGGCTGCTACGTGGGCCGGCGCGCCCGCCCGTGACCGGGCCTGGGCGGTTCCCCTGCACGAGAGGCCGTGTGCCATGCCTGAAGACGTGCCTGTGGCGGAGCTGTTGCGGATCGAGAGGGGCTGCGCGGAGCCGGAGGAGGTCGCCGCGATAGCCGTGGTGGTCGCGTGCCTCGCGGGCCGGGTGCCCCGGCACGCCGCCGTACGTCCCCCCTCGGCGGCCCGCCCGCACCGGCCCGGTGCGCGTCGGGCCGCCGGCTGCTGGGCGGGCTGCTGGACCTGCCGCTGACCCCGCCCGCCGAAGGCCGGGGCCGCCCGGGGCCGGAGACGCCGGACCCCGCAGCCCGCCGCGCGCCGCCGGGTCCCGCCGCCCCCTTGCGGAGCGGCGGGACCCGGCCCGGCACGGGGTCAGCCGTCCAGGTGCAGCAGCGTGCGCATGAGCCGGGTGAGGGTGGCCCGCGGGTCCGGGTCGGCGTCCGGGGAGCGCCAGGCGACGAACCCGTCGGGCCGGACGAGGACCGCGCCCTGTACGCCGACGCCGTGCGCCTGCGTCCACAGCTTCTCGGCCCCGGTGTCGGGGACCAGGTCCGCCTCGGGGCCGGGGCCGAGCGTGACCGCCTCCAGCGGGACGCCGAGGTCCCGCGCGACCGTCCCGGCCGCCGCCTTCCAGTCCGTGCCCGGGCTGCTGAGCAGCACGAAGGAGCGCTCGTACAGGTCGAGGGTGGAGACCCGCTCGCCGGCCCGGTCCAGCCACAGGTGCGGGGCGCGGGTGCCGGGTTCGCCGGTGAGGTGCAGCTCGTTCGGTACGACCGGCCGGTCCGCCGCGCCCGCACCGCCCGGCCCGTCCGTGACGACCGCGCCGCGCCGGTAGCGGTAGCCGATGGCCGTGGCCAGCACGCCGCCGCCGGGCGGGCCGATGGAGACGGGCGGGGCGTAGCCGGGGTGGCTGTGCTCGGCCGAGCGGGCCTTGGCGCGCTCGGCCGTGGCGAGGGCCACGGGCAGCCGCTCCTCCTCGTAGGTGTCGAGGAGGTCCAGGCCCGCCTCGCCGTTCAGCACCGCGGCGAGCTTCCAGGCGAGGTTGTGGCCGTCCTGGATGCCGGTGTTGGAGCCGAACGCGCCGGTGGGGCTCATCTCGTGGGCGGAGTCGCCGGCCAGGAAGACCCGGCCGACCCGGTACTTGGTCGCCACCCGCTCGGCGGCGTGCCAGGGCGCCCGGCCCAGGATCTCCACGTCCAGGTCGGGGGCGCCGATGGCCCGCCGGATGTGATCGGTGCAGCGCTCGTCGGTGAAGTCCTCCATGGTCTCGCCCGACTCGGGCTTCCAGGGGGCGTGGAAGACCCAGTGCTCCTGGTTGTCCACGGGCAGCAGGGCGCCGTCGGAGCCGGGCCGCATCAGGTAGCAGACGATGAAGTTGAGGTCGCCGAGCACCGCGCGGATGCGGCGCGAGCGGAAGGTGACGCTCACGTTGTGGAAGAGCTCGCCGCTGCCGGTCTGCGGGATGTTCAGGGCCTCCCGGACGGGGCTGCGCGGGCCGTCGCAGCCGATCAGGTAGTCCGCGCGCACCCGCGTGTGCTCGCCGGTCCGCAGGTCCTTGACCAGGGCGCTGACGCCCGTTTCGTCCTGGTCGAAGCTCATCAGTTCGGTGGAGAAGCGGATGTCGGCGCCCTGGGAGCCGGTCTGGTCGATGAGTACGGGCTCGATGATGTTCTGACTGCACAGGCACCAGCCGGTCGGGCTGACCTCGGCGAGCCCGCCGCGCCGCTGCGACACCCCCTTGACCAGCCACTTCTGGGGGGATCCGTCGGTCAGGCACTCCGTCTGGAGGATGCCGTCGCTGTCCTTGAGGGCTTCGGCCGCCTTGCGGATCGCCGGTTCCGCCCGCGCGGTGCGGAACAGTTCCATCGTCCGGGCGTTGATGCCTCGGCCGCGCGGGTGAAGGGAGGTGGCGGTGTGCTTCTCGACCAGCATGTGCCTGATGCCGTGACGGCTCAGGAAGAGCGAGGTCGACAGGCCTACGAGTGAACCGCCCACGATGAGGACCGGTACGCGGTCCTCTGCGTTCTCTTCCATCGAGTCGGGTGCTCCTGTTCCTGAGGGGGTCGGAACTTCTATGCCCCCGCAGGGCCGGCCCGCACGGGCTTTCACTCGCTCAGGCCTGTCGCCCGTTTGATCCGCATATCTCGCGCTTTCGTTCGGCGTGGGACGAGCATGAGGGACACCGACGCCCCGGACCGGCCGGTCGCTGGTGTCCTGACGAAGGAGAGACGGATGACAACCACCCTTTCCGAACGGGTGTCGCAGTCGGCTTTCGACGGCTCCATGCTGCGGGTCGTCTTCCTGTGCGATCTCCACGAGGGGACCCAGCAGCAGTTCTTCGACGCGTACGAGCAGATGCGCCACCAGGTCGCCAAGGTCCCCGGACACATCAGCGACCAGCTCTGCCAGTCCTTCGAGAACCCCTCGCAGTGGCTCATCACCAGTGAATGGGAGAGCGCCCCGCACTACCTCGCCTGGGTCAACAGCGACGACCACATCGCCCAGGTCCGCCCGCTGAGCGTGTGCATGCGCAGCAACAAGGCGCTGAAGTTCACCGTGCTCCGCGAGACCGGGCTGCGCGAGAGCGGCCGTCCCGTCATCGCGCAGCTGCAGTCGGCACCCCGGCTCGGCGAGGGCGTCGTGCGCCACGCGCTGACGTTCACGGTCAAGCCCGGCGCCGAGAAGAAGGTCGCCGAGCTGCTGGCGAACTACGCCGCCCCGAAGGCCCGGGTGGACGCGCAGACCCGGCTGGCCCGGACCACCCTGTTCATGCACGGCAACCGGGTCGTGCGGACGGTGGAGATCGAGGGCGACCTGATGGCCGGGCTGCGCCACGTGGCGAAGCAGCCCGAGATCCGCGCCGTCGAGGAGGCCATGAACCCGTACCTGGAGGTGGACCGCAACCTCGACGACCCCGAGTCGGCCCGGATGTTCTTCATGCGGGCGGCGCTGCCCGCGGTCCACCACATCGCCGCGCACGGGGCGGACGGGGGCGAGGCGGCCGACGTACACCGGCACGCGCTGTTCTACCCGGCCCGGCCCGGCTGCGGCACGGCCGTCGCGAGGTTCCTGGCCCGCCAGGACGAGCTGGCCGCGCAGGACCCGGACAACCCGGTCCGCAGCAGCTGCATCTTCCAGCGCGACGACGTGGTCGTGCGCATGCTCGACGTACGCGGCCCGCTGGCGGCGGCCGACCCCGACCTGGCCTTCGGCGTCCGCGGCCCCCGCAAGGCGAAGGTCCTGGCCCGGCTGCTCGACGTACCGGCGGCGCCGGCCGCCCACCTGGTGGACCGGTACGCCATGACGCTCGTCACCGACCGGCGGGCCCCGGCCGAGTAGCACCGGCCGCGCCCGCCCCCTCTCCCGATCTCATCCGAAGGGACACTGCTGTGACCGGATACGGCCCACGCATCGTGGACCTCAGCGACACCCAGCCCAACCGCAAGCGCGGCGGCGACCTGCGAGCCCTGCTGACGCCGACCTCCGTCGGCTCGACCAGCGGCTTCATGGGCGTGGCCACCCTCCAGCCCGGTGAGTTCATCAGCGAGCACTACCACCCGTACTCCGAGGAGTTCGTGTTCGTGGTGAGCGGCCGGCTGGAGGTCGATCTCGACGGCGAGCCGCACCCGCTGCGCGCCGACCAGGGCGTCATGGTGCCCAAGGACGTCCGGCACCGGTTCCGCTGTGTCGGCGACGAGCCCGCCCGCATCGTCTTCCACCTCGGCCCGCTGGCCCCGCGCCCGGAGCTCGGGCACGTGGACACCGAGGCGTACCCGGTCAGCGGTGACGACGACGACGGCCTGCCCGTGATGTCCGTCGGGGCCGCGCCGTGAAGCGGCGGGTGGTGGTCACCGGGATCGGCGTGGTCGCTCCCGGTGGGATCGGAGCGCCGGCGTTCTGGGATCTGCTGGCCAACGGCCGTACGGCCACACGCGGGATCACCCTGTTCGACCCGACGGGGTTCCGCTCCCGGATAGCCGCGGAGGTCGACTTCGACCCCGCCGAGCACGGTCTGAGCGCCGACGACACCGGCCGGGCGGACCGCTACATCCAGTTCGCCCTGGTCGCGGCCCGGGAAGCGGTCCGGCAGGCCGGTCTGGAGGTCGGCGAGGACGCGTCCTGGCGCACCGGGGTGTCCATGGGCACCGCGGTGGGCGGCACCACCCGTCTGGAGCACGACTACATCGCGGTCAGCCGCCGCGGCGAGCGGTGGGGCGTCGACCACACGCGCGCCGAACCGCACCTGCAGCGGGCGTTCACCCCGGCGACCCTGGCCAGCGCGGTCGCGGAGGAGACCGGGGCCCGCGGCAAGGTGCAGACCGTGTCGACGGGCTGCACGTCCGGGCTCGACGCGATCGGGTACGCCTTCCACTCCATCGAGGAGGGGCGCCTGGACGTGTGCGTCGCCGGCGCGTCCGACTCGCCGATATCGCCGATCACGGTGGCGTGCTTCGACGCCATCAAGGCGACCTCGCCGAACAACGACGACCCCGCGCACGCCTCACGGCCGTTCGACGCCAACCGCGACGGCTTCGTGCTCGGCGAGGGCGCCGCCGTCCTGGTGCTGGAGGAGCGCGAGCACGCCCTGGCCCGGGGCGCGCAGATCCTCTGCGAGATCAGCGGGTACGCGACCTTCGGCAACGCCCACCACATGACCGGGCTGACCACGGAGGGGCTGGAGATGGCCCGGGCCATCGAGACCGCGCTGGCGCAGGCGGGCCTGGACCCGTCCGAGATCGACTACGTCAACGCGCACGGCTCGGGCACCAAGCAGAACGACCGCCACGAGACGGCGGCGGTCAAGCGGGTGCTGGGCGAGCACGCGTACAAGACGCCGATGACCTCCATCAAGTCGATGGTGGGGCACTCGCTCGGCGCGATCGGGGCCATCGAACTGGCCGCGTGCGTGCTGGCGATGACCCGCCAGGTGGTGCCGCCGACGGCGAACTACGAGACCCCCGATCCCGAGTGCGACCTCGACTACGTGCCGAAGACCGCGCGCAACCGCGAGCTGCGCAGCATCCTTTCGGTCGGCAGCGGCTTCGGCGGCTTCCAGTCCGCCGTGGTCATGACCCACCCCCAAGGGACGATGTCATGAGCAGGACCCATCCCCCGCGCAGGGCGGTGGTCACCGGTATCGGGGTGGTCGCCCCGAACGGGACCAGCACCGAGGCGTTCTGGAAGGCGACCCAGTCGGGTCTGTGCGTCCTCGACCGGGTCACCCGCGAGGGCTGCGAGGAGCTGCCCCTGCGGGTGGCGGGCGAGGTGCGCGACTTCGACGCGGGGGCGCTGATCGACGAGCGGTTCATCGTCCAGACCGACCGGTTCTCGCACTTCGCCCTGGCGGCCGCCGACCTGGCCCTGGCGCACGCCCGGCTGGGCCGGTCGGAGTGGGAGGACGACCCGTTCTCGGTCGGGGTGGTCACCGCGGCCGGGTCGGGCGGCGGCGAGTTCGGGCAGCGGGAGCTGCAGCGGCTGTGGTCCCAGGGTCCGCGGTTCGTGGGCCCGTACCAGTCGATCGCCTGGTTCTACGCGGCGAGCACCGGGCAGATCTCCATCCGGCACGGGTTCAAGGGCCCGTGCGGGGTGGTGGCGAGCGACGAGGCGGGCGGCCTGGACGCCTTCGCGCACGCCGTGCGCGCGGTGCGGCACGGCAGCGCGGCGGTGCTGGCCGGCGCCACGGAGGCGCCGCTGGCCCCGTACTCGATCGCCTGCCAGCTCGGGTACGAGGACCTCAGCCCCCGGGACGAGCCGGACCGGGCCTACCGGCCCTTCACCTCCGACGCCTGCGGCTTCTCGCCGGGCGAGGGAGGGGCCATGTTCGTCGTCGAGGACGAGGCGTCGGCGCGCCGCCGGGGAGCCCCGGTGCGCGCCGAGATCGCCGGCCATGCCGCGACCTTCACCGGGGCGCGGCAGTGGGAGCGGTCGGCCGACGGACTCGTCCACGCGATCCGCGGGGCGCTGGCGGAGGCCGGCTGCGCCCCGGAGGAGGTCGACGTGGTCTTCGCCGATGCCCTGGGCAGCCCGGCGGCGGACGCCGCCGAGGCCCGCGCGATCGGCGAGGCCCTGGGCGCGCACGGGCCGAAGGTGCCGGTGACCGCCCCCAAGACCGGTACCGGGCGGGCGTACTGCGCCGCTTCGGTGCTGGACACGGCAGCCGCCGTGCTGGCGATGGAGCACGGCCTCGTGCCGCCGACTCCGAACGTCTTCGACGTGTGCCACGACCTCGACCTGGTCACCGGCAGCGCCCGCCCGGCCGAACTCCGGACGGCGCTCGTGCTGAGCCGGGGCCTGATGGGCTCCAACTCGGCGCTCGTCGTACGCAAAGCCGCAGCGGACCCGTCCGCGTAGGGGCTCGTCCAGAAAGTGAGAAGAGTCGATGTCCGACCGACTGACGATCGAAGAGCTGGCCGCACTGATGAAGTCCGGGGCCGGCATCACCGTCGACCCCGCCGAGATGGCGAACCGCCCCGACTCCCGCTTCGAGGACTACGGCCTCGACTCGCTGGGGCTGCTGGGCATCGTCGGCGAGTTGGAGAACCGCAGGGGCCGCTCGCTGCCGACGGACGCCGACCGCTGCCAGACCCCGCGTGAATTCCTCGACCTGGTCAACAGCAGCCTGATGACAGGAGCCTGAAAGCATGCCCGGACACACCGACAACGAGATCACGGTCGGCGCACCCGTCGACCTCGTGTGGGACATCACCAACGATCTCCCCAACTGGCCGCACCTGTTCAGCGAGTACGCGTCGGTCGACATCCTCGCCGAGGAGGGCGACACCACGCGGTTCCGGCTGACCATGCACCCCGACGAGAACGGGACGGTGTGGAGCTGGGTCTCGGAGCGGACCACGGACCGCAAGGGCCTGGAGGTGCACGCGCGCCGGGTCGAGACCGGGCCGTTCGCCTACATGAACATCCGCTGGCACTACGCGACGGTGCCCGGCGGCACCCGGATGCGCTGGGTCCAGGACTTCGAGATGAAGCCGGGCGCCCCGCTGGACGACCACGGGATGACCGAGCGGATCAACACCAACTCGAAGATCCAGCTGGCACTCATCCGCGACAAGATCGAGGCGCGCGTCGGCTGACCGGCCGCCGCCGCAGGACGAAGGACACACCTGACATGCATCGGACCCTGATCGTCGCCCGGATGGCGCCGGGCTCGGCGCCGGACATCGCGGGGCTGTTCGCGGCCTCCGACAAGGGCGAACTCCCCCACGTCGTGGGGGTGACCGGGCGCAGCCTCTTCCAGTTCGGCGAGCTGTACTTCCACCTGATCGAGGCGGACCGGCCGCCGGAGGCGCAGATCGCGAAGGCGGCCGCGCACCCGGAGTTCCAGCGGCTCAGCCAGGACCTGTCGGCGTACGTCAGCGCCCACGACCCGACGACGTGGCGCAGCCCGAAGGACGCGATGGCGCACGAGTTCTACCGCTGGGAGAACCCGGCCCGGCGCTGATCCGCCGGCCGCGACCCGCCGTGGATTCCTGCGCAACGGGCCTCCCCCGGGGGCCCGTTGCGCATGCCGTCGGCCGGCTCTGGTTGACTGCGGGCCATGCTGGACATCGGATCGGTCGTGCTGGGTGTGTCGGACGTGCCGCGGGCCGTCGCCTTCTGGACCCGGGCGCTGGACTACGTCGTGCACGAACGGCTCCGCGAGGACTGGGTGGTGGTGGGCCCGGCGGAGGGCCGCTCCGGGGTACGGCTGGCACTCGGGCTGAGCAGGTCGGAGGTCCAGGAGCACCCCCGGATGCACCTGGACCTGTACGCGCGGGACACCGCCGACCAGGCCGCGGAGGTCGAGCGGCTGGTGTCGCTCGGCGCCCGGCCGGTCGCGTGGGACAGCTATCCGGAGGATCCCGACTTCGTCGTCCTCGCCGATCCCGACGGGAACCGCTTCTGCATCATCGACCCCTCCAGGTAGGAGGACACATGGACGACCTCAACGCCCTGGCCGACGAGCACCTGGCGCTGGCCCGGGAGCATCCGCACGGGCGCAGCGCCCATCTGGTGCTGCGGGACCAGCCGCTGCGCCAGAGCGTCATCGCGCTCGTCGCGGGGACCACCCTGGACGAGCACCTCACCCCGCCCGCCGCCTCGTTGCAGGTGATGCGCGGTACCGTGCGGGTGGTCGCGGCGTCGGGTGAGATCGAGCTCGGGCCCGGCACGCTGCACCTGCTGCCGCCGGACCCGCACTCGCTGACCGCGCTGACGGACGCGGTGGTGCTGCTGACCGCCGTCAACCCGTGACCGCCGTCCGCGCCGCCCCCGCCCCCCGCCCCCGGTCCGCGCGGTGCCTCAGTCCAGCTCGTAGGTGAAGGCGTACGGGACCGACGCGATCCCGTGGCGGTAGGTGAAGCTGCCGGTGCCGCGCAGCCCGGCCAGCTCACCGGTGCCGCTGCCGGGGACGACCTCGAAGGTGCAGTGGACGGTGCCGTCCTCCTCGAACGTGCCGCGCTCCTCGACGACGAAACCGCCCTTGCGGCCGTCGACGCTGCCGTTGAGGAACTCCATACCGGCGAAGCTGCCGGTGACGGGAGTGAGGTACACGTTGGTGTAGGCGCAGGTCGTGGCGGCGGCCTCGATGCCCCCGGTGAAGGCGTTGGTGACCGAGGCGCGGCTGAGCCGGGGGCTCGCGCCCTCGGCGGTGAGGTCGTTCTCCTGCCAGTCGGTGAAGGTGAAGTGGCCGGTGGTGCGCACGGACATGGACGTTCCTTCGGATCGGGCCGCGCGGGTCCCTCCCGTACGGCGTGCGACCAGCCTGTGCGCCGTACCTGACATCTTCTGTCAGGTACGGCGACGACAATGGGGCCATGCGCGCCGACCGGCTCCTCTCGCTCCTGCTGCTGCTCCAGAACCGGGGGCGGCTGACCGCTCCCGAACTCGCCGCCGAGCTGGAGGTGTCCGTGCGGACGGTCTACCGGGACGTCGAGGCGCTGGGCGCGGCGGGGGTGCCGGTGGCGGCCGACCGCGGCCCGGCCGGCGGCTACCGGCTGATGGACGGCTACCGCACCCGGCTGACCGGGCTCACGGACGCCGAGGCCGGCTCGCTGTTCCTGATCGGGGCGCCCGGGCCGGCCGCGGACCTGGGGCTCGGTGCGGACCTGGCGACGGCGCGGCTGAAGCTCCAGGCGGCGCTGCCGGACGGTCCGGCGCAGCGGACCCGGCTGGTCCAGGAGCGCTTCCACCTGGACGCCCCGGCGTGGTTCCGGGACGCGGATCCGGTGCCGCACCTGGCGGCGGTCGCGCGGGCGGTGTGGGAGCAGCGCGTGGTACGGGCGCACTACCGGCGCTGGCGGGGCGAGGTGCACCGGGAGCTGCACCCGCTGGGCGTCGTGCTGAAGGGCGGGATCTGGTACCTGGCGGCCCGGGTCGAGGACACCGTGCGCACGTACCGCATCTCGCGGCTGCTGGCCGTGGAGGCGACCGGTGAGGTCTTCGAACGGCCGGCGGACTTCGACCTCGCGGCGTACTGGGCCGAGCAGTCGCGCCGGCTGGAGGGCGCCCGCTACCGGCAGGTGGCCCGGCTGCGGCTGTCGCCGTACGGGCGGAAGCTGCTGCCGATGCAGTTCGGTGCGGTGGGGGCCCGTGCGCTGGACGGCGCCGGGGAACCGGACGCCGAGGGGTGGGTGGAGGTGGACCTGCCGGTGGAGGCGGAGGGGGTCGCGGTCGGGGACCTGCTGCGGCTCGGTGTGGAGGCGGAGGTACTGGGGCCACCGGAGCTGCGCGCGGCCGTCGGCCGGGCCGTGGAGGTACTGGCGGGGCGCTACGGGGCTGCGGACGGTGGCCGCTGAAATCAGTGCTGGGCCGCGGCTTGCTCCAGCTGGGCGGTGATTCCCTGCCGGTCGATCTGGATCCAGTACTCGACGATCAGGCCGTCCTCGACGCGATAGACCGCACTGGTCATCGCCGTGAGCTGCGCATGGGTCGGCGGGTGGTGGTCGATCGATCCGACATGTCGTCCGATTTGGGTCCAGCGGGCGTAGACGCGATCGCCTTCGGCGATGAGCTCGTCCACGGTCAGCGTGAAGGCGCCGTATGCGTCGAGCATCTCCTGGACGTGCTCGGCGTACTGCTGCGGTGTTCGCTCCACGACCACCGGCGCCTCCGAGACGACCTGGTGGGCCTGGACCCGGTCGGCCATGAAGCGATCGGCGCGGTCTGGGTGCAGCCCCGATCGCACTTGCAGAAGGAACTGACGGACTGTGTCCTTGGCGTTGGTCATCGGCAAAGTCTTGCATCCCGTTCGCGCTGCGGCGGACTCGGGGCGCTCACCGTGACCGGCAGCCGCGACAGCCGTCACCCGATCCCGGTGGCTACCGAGGCCAAAGACAGGAACAACGCGCCCAGCGCCCCCACAAAGCCGTAAAGCCTCACTTCACGCCGACACTCGTGTCGGCGGACATAGTGCGTGGCGGCCGCGGCAAAGGCCAGGCCAGGCCAGGCCAGGCCACCGGCAATGAACCACGGTCCCGACAGGTAGAGGTGCCACCCTTGGTCGCGCCGGCGCCTGACGGTCAGCACCCAGCCGAAGGCGATCAGCAGGCGTCGGGCGTGGGCCGGAGCCATTGATTCCGGACTCGGCGTGGCCGGATTCCGTCGGTCAGGTGTGCGTCAACTCCTAGAGTCGGCCTCATGAGTGACACACGAGACATGAGTGGCAACGGTGACGTCACCCCTCAGGGCGGACAGTCCCGCCGAGGTGTCCTGAAGGCCGCCGTCGCCGGTGCCGGCGCGGTCGCCGCGGTGGGCGCGGGGGCCACCGCGGCGCACGCGGACGGGCGGCGGCGCGGCGCCCCGACCTTCGTCCTGGTGCACGGGTCCGGCTGCAACTCCTCCAGCTGGAGCGCCCTGTCCGGCGAGCTGGGGCTGCGCGGGCACCGGGTGGCCGCGGTCGACCTGCCCGGCCACGGCCCCGATGCCTACTTCCCCGCCTCCTACCAGGCCCAGGACCTGGCCCGGCTGCGGACCGAGCCCTCGCCGGTCTCCAAGGTCACCCTGGCGGACTGCACGGCCCACGTGACGGAGGCCGTCCGGCGGGCCCACCGCAACGGGCCGGTGGTCCTGGTCGGCCAGAGCCTGGGCGGTGCGACCGTGACCTCGGTCGCCAACCAGGTGCCGGAGCTGCTCGCGCACCTGGTGTACGTCTCGGCGTTCTGCCCGACCCGGCACCCGTCGGCGCTCCAGCTGATGATGACGCCGGAGGCGTCCACCAGCGCCCTGTTCCGCATCCCCTCGGTGCAGACCCCGCCGGAACTGGGCGTGGGCCGCGTCAACTGGCGCTCCGCCGACCCGGCGTTCCTGGCGGCCGCCAAGGACGCGCTCGCCGCCGGCTACTCGGACACCGAACTGCTCGCCCTGCTCAACACCCTGGAGCCGGACGAGTCGCTGGCCGTCTCCGCGGCCGAGTCCCCGGGCGCGGCCGAGACGTGGGGGCGGGTGCCGCGTACCTACGTGCGGTTCACCGAGGACCGGGCGATCCCGCCGGCGCTCCAGGACCTGATGATCCGGGAGGCGGACGCGACGACCCCGCGCAACCGCTTCCGGGTGAGGTCCCTGGCCGCGCCGCACATCGGACCGCGCGACCCGCGGGTGCTGGCGGACGAGCTGGAGCAGGTCGCCCGGCTCTGCCGCTGAGCCCGCCCGGCACGGATCGAGGCATGAAACCGGGGCCGCACCGCCGACCCGGCGGTGCGGCCCCGTTCGCGTGGGCGCCGGAGTGTCAGTTCCGGACGAGCAGGACCACGCCGGCCGCCACCACGGCGAGCAGCAGCGCCAGGAGGCCGTGCAGCGGGCGGGCGGCGCGCAGGACGGGCAGGAAGCGGTCGGCGGCGTAGCGGCCCGGGCCGGTGAGGGTCAGGGCCGCCGCTGCGGCGGTGAGCAGCAGCTCGTACTCGACGCCCTTGGGGGCGAAGAAGGAGCCGGTGCCCTTGACCGCGAGGACGTTGAGGAGGGTGCCGACGAGCGCGGCGCCGGCGAGCGGGGTCAGCAGGCCGAGGGCCAGCCCCAGGCCGCCGAGGGTCTCGGTGAGGCCGGCCACGACGGCCATGGCCTTGCCGGAGGGGTAGCCGCTCATCTCGAAGAACGCCCCGGTGCCGTCGATCCCGCCGCCGCCGAACCAGCCGAAGAGCTTCTGGCTGCCGTGGGCGGCCATGGTCAGCCCGGCCACGAGGCGGAGCAGGAGCAGGCCCGCGTCGTACGCGGCGGTGGGCGTGGCGGCCGGGGCGGCAGCGGCGGCGGTGGCGGCAGGGGTGGGAGAGGTCATGGGGAGGCTCTCTCTGACATGGGGGGCGGACACGGCAAAGGTGGTTCGAATTCGAACTACCGAGGGCCGACCTTAGCGGGCGATTCAAATTGGAACAACCTCGCGTAATGTTGCCGACATGAGTGACACGAGATGGCTCTCCGCCGAGGAGATGCGCGCGTGGCGCGGCTTCCTGGCGGCGTCGGCACTGGTGAACCGGGCGCTGGACCAGCAGCTCAAGGACGACTGCGACCTCTCGCACCCGCAGTACGAGATCCTCGTCCGGCTCGCCGCCGAGCCGGAGGGCGAGCTGCGGATGACCGAGCTGGCCAACGGCCTGGTCAACTCCAAGAGCGGCCTCACGTACCAGGTCACCCAGCTGGAGAAGGCCGGCCTGGTACGCCGGCGCACCTGCCCGACGGACGTCCGCGGGGTCTTCGCCGTCCTCACCGAGGCCGGCCGCGCGCGCCTGGCGGAGGCGGCCCCCGGCCACGTGGCGGCTGTCCGCGCCCACCTGATCGACGTCCTCACCCCCGAGCAGCTGACGGCGATCGCCGACGGCCTCGGCGAGGTCAGCTCCCGGCTGCGCGCCACGGGGCACTGACCGTCCCCCGGCCCCGCCCTGGCGGGTCGCCCGGGGCCGCCGGGCAGCAGGGTGCGCGAGGGGTCGGCGACGCGCCGCGCACGCGGCAAAGGCTTCGTCCGCGCCTGAGGCACGCGCCACCATGGCGGTACGCCGGGGCCGCACCGCAGGGGGACGCGGCCGGGCGTCGACCGCATGACGGGGGAATCGTGCAGGAGGCTGTGCGTCCACGGACGGAGTCGCGTGGGCGGGGTGTGCTGGAGGGGGCGTTCGCGGTGCTGGAGGCACTGCGGCGGACCGGCGAGGAGGCGGGGGTGACCGAGCTGGCCGTGGCCTGCGGGTTCCCCAAGGCGACCGTGCACCGGCTGCTGGACCAGCTGGTCGCGCTGGACGCGGTGGAACGGCGCGGGCAGCGCTACCGGCTCGGCTCCCAGCTGTACCGGCTGGGCCAGGCCTGGCAGCCGCACCCCGGCCTGCGGGCGGCGGCCCGGCTGCCGCTGCACCGGCTGCGGGCGGCCACCGGCGGCAGCGTCCTGCTCGCCGTGCTCCGCGAGGACCGGGCGCTGACCGTGTCCTCCGTACCCGGCTCCGTGGAGCCGCTCGTCCCGGTCCGCAACGGGGCCTCGTTCTCGCTGGACACCGCGCTCGGCCGGGCCCTGCGCGGCCCGGTCGCGGCCGCCGGCAGCGCCCAACTGGACCGGGAGCAGGTGCTGGACGGCATCTGCTGCGCGGCGCTGCCGGTCCGCTCCCCCGCCGGCGCCGTGGTCGGCGCCGTGGCCGCGATGGTCCCGGCGGGCCGGCCGCTGGAC
>NZ_WTFF01000160.1 GCF_019400985.1 Streptomyces bambusae | reverse complement strand
ACCGCCGCGATCGTCGAGGCCCCCGCCGCGCGGCCGCCGGGCGGGCTGCGGGGGCCGGGGCGGACGGGGGGAGCGGTGCGGCTGGGGCACGGGGGACACCTCCGCGGCGGCAGGGGAGATTCGTCAGAACAGTAGGCCCATACGATCAGCGACCGCCGTACTGCCCGTCCGGCGCGCACCCGTTTCCCTCGTACGCGGTAACGTGGCAGCGATACCCGACCGTGAAGGACCCCATGCCCACCCAGCAGCCCGCAGTCTCGGTGATCATGCCGGTGCTCAACGAGGAACGCCACCTGCGTGACTCCGTCCGGCACATCCTCGCTCAGGACTACGCCGGCGAGATGGAGGTGGTGATCGCGCTCGGCCCGTCCACGGACCGTACCGACGAGATCGCCGCCGAGCTCGTCCGCGAGACTGCATCCGATGCACGAGCGCGCGTCCACACCGTGCCGAACCCCACCGGCCGCACCCCCGCCGCCCTCAATGCCGCCATCAAGGCCTCCCGTCACCCGATCGTGGTACGCGTCGACGGGCACGGCATGCTCTCCCCGAACTACATCGCCAACGCCGTCCGCCTCCTGGAGGAGACCGGCGCGCAGAACGTCGGCGGCATCATGCACGCCGAGGGCGAGAACGCCTGGGAGGACGCCGTCGCCGCCGCGATGACCTCGAAGATCGGCGTCGGGAACGCCGCCTTCCACACCGGTGGGCAGGCCGGGCCCGCGGACACCGTCTACCTCGGGGTCTTCCGGCGCGAGGCGCTGGAGCAGCAGGGCGGCTACAACGAGGAGTTCATCCGGGCCCAGGACTGGGAGCTGAACTTCCGCATCCGCGAGGCCGGCGGGCTGATCTGGTTCTCGCCCGAGCTGAAGGTCCAGTACCGGCCGCGGCCGTCCGTGAAGGCGCTGGCCAAGCAGTACAAGGACTACGGCCGCTGGCGGCACGTCGTGGCGCGCTACCACCGCGGCTCGATCAACCTGCGCTACCTGGCCCCGCCGGCCGCCGTGTGCGCCATCGCGGCGGGCCTGGTCCTGGGCGCGGCCGTGACCCCGTGGGCCTTCGCCGTCCCGGCCGGGTACCTGGCCGCGATCACCGCCGGCTCGGTCCCGGCGGGCAAGGGCCTGCCGCTCAAGGCGCGGGCGCAGATCCCCGTCGCCCTGGCGACCATGCACATGTCCTGGGGCTTCGGCTTCCTGACCAGCCCGCGCTCCCTGGCCGCCAAGGTCATCGCCAGCCGCCGCCCGGCGGTGCAGGCCGACCCGGCCGCGGGGCGCGCGGACGTACGGCAGTAGCGGCGTACGACACCCCGCGGCGTACGGCAGTAACGGCGTACGGCACCAGCGGGGCGCATTCGGTACGAGGAAGGGCCCGGCGGGATCTCCCGCCGGGCCCTTCCTCGTACCGAATGCGCCCCGTACGTCCCCCTCAGGGGCGCGTCACCAGGTGAAGCCGTCCTGCACCTTCATGCAGGCCTTCTCGTCGTCGCCGTTGAGCGGGCGCGCCGAGTCCGGGGCCTTGGTCGCGGGCGGCGGGGGCGGGGTCGGGGCGTTACCCGTCCGCCAGTCCTTGCCGACGAACAGGGTGACCCCGGAGACGTCCGTGGAGCGCTGCACCGCCGTCGGCGGCAGCCCCAGGGCGGCGGCCACGGCATGCGCGTCACCGGCCTGGTCCAGGCTCGCGTACCGGATCAGCGTGGTGTCCTCGCCGGCCGTCTGCGAGTCCGCCACGGCCTTGGTGAAGCCCTTGGAGACGAGCAGGGCGGCGATCTCGTTGGCCCGGTTCTTGACCTTGCTCTCCGCCGCGCCCTTGCCGCCCGTGGCATTGCGCACCATGACCGGGATCTTCGCCGGCGGCGCCGCCGGGTCGGTGGCCGGCTGCGACGGCGGGGCGGAGGTGGGGGCCGGGGAGGCGGCGGCGCTCGCGGAGGCACCGGGCTGCGGGGTGCCCTGGCCGTCCAGCGGGATGTCCTCGCGGACCATCCGGAACAGCTCCTCGGCCTCGCCCGGCTTGGGCTCGACGCGGTTGCTGTCCTGCGGGCTCCAGATCCACGGCATGGTGGTCATGGTGATCCGGCCGGTGGGGACCTTCTTGAGCTCCATGCTCAGGTCGTACAGCTTGTCGATCTTGTTCAGGCCGTTGTCCACGACCATCGCCTCGATCGCCGCCTGCGCCAGGCTGTTGAGCTTGACCGGGTTGCTGAGCTTGGCGTTCTTGCGGAACTCGCGGGCCAGCGCGTTCATGTACATGTGCTGGGCGTGGGTCCGCGCGATGTCCGTGCCGTCCTCGAAGCCGTAGCGGGTGCGCAGCCACTGCAGGGCCTGCTCGCCCTGGATGGTGCTCGTCCCCGCGGGCAGCTTCAGGCCCGAGCCCTTACCGTCCCTGGTGCGGGAGTTGACGTTCTTGTCGACGCAGACCGGCACCCCTCCGATGGCGTCCGCCATCGACACCACGCCCTTGAAGTCGATCATCATGAAGTGCTGGATCGGGATGCCCGTCAGCTCCTGCCAGGTGGCGACCGTGCAGCCCGGCCCGCCCCGCTGGAGCGACTCGTTGGTCTGCACGAGGCCCTTGCTGGCCTGGTGGACCTTGCCGTTCGGCTCGGTGCACTTGGGCATCTTCAGCAGGGTGTCGCGCGGCATCGAGATCACCGACATGTTGCTGCGGTCGGCCGACAGGTGCAGCAGCATCTGGACGTCGGCGAGCGGCGGCCCGTCGAAGGAGTCCTTGGCCCCGCCCAGCGCCTTGTTCTCCTCGCCGTCGCGGGCGTCGGAGCCGATGAGCAGGATGTTCAGCGGGGTCTGCCCGAAGGCGTTGGGCCGGGGCGCGCTCAGCTTGTTGTCGCCGAGGTTCAGGGCGTCCGTGCGGATGTTGCCGTTGAGGTACGTGTAGTACAGGTAGCCGGCTCCGGCCGTGCCGAGTATGAGCAGGGCCGTGACCGACGCGACCCAGCGCAGGACGCGGCGCTTGCCGCGGCGGGGCGGCCCGCCGGCGTCGCCGGTCCCCGCGGCGCGGCCCTTGCCCCCGCCGCCGGCCGCCTCCCCACGCGGCCCGGGTATGCCGGCGGACGCGCCCGCGCCACCGCCCGATATGCCATCGGCGGCTGCGCCGGGCGCACCCTCTCCGCGCACACTGCTGTGCCTCACGCGTTTCCCCCCTCGAAGACGCAGGTCAACCCCTTGACCCGGTCCTGATGTGTGTCAGGTCGTGTTCCGCCCTGATGTGTGTCAGGTCGTGTTCCGTGCTGATGCGCCCCGCTCCGGCAGGCGGTGCGGGCCTGCCGGAGCCGGAGCTGGAGCTTGAGCTGGAGCTTGAGCTATTTGACGCAGACCGCCTTGTCCGCCTCGACCCGCTGGATGTCCTCGGGTGCCTTCTGCGGGGCGGTGAGCGAGATGCCGGCACCCTTGAAGTCCGCGCCGAGCGTGAGCTTCATCGGGGTGCCCGCCGGAGCGTCCGCCGCAGCGATCTTCAACGCCGACGCCGGCAGGCCCATCATGTCCGCCAGCGCACGCGCCTGGTCGGCCTGGTTGGGCGCGTACTCCAGTGTGGTGGCATCGAGTTTCGCCGGTGCGTTGCCGAGGTTACTGGCCCGGCCCACTCCCTTGGAGTTCTGCAGCCAGGTCAGCGTGGTCCCGGCCGAGCCCTTGGGCCCGCCGCCGTTGTACACGTCCACCCGTACCTCGCCGGGCTGCGACCGGTTGCCCTGGAGCAGGGCCTCCTGCTGGCTCCTGCGGGCGTCGGCCGCGGCCTTCTCCTTGGCCTCGACCTCGGTGAGCGAGACGTCCCCGCGGATCATCTGGAGCAGCGGTTCGGCCTGGCTGGGGCTGACGACGACCGTGGCCTTGACCCGCTCGGCCGGGTTGTCGACGACGGGCAGGGTGGTGAAGGTGATGTTCTTGGGGTTGACCCCCTTCAACTCACCGGCCAGGTCCTGCAGTTTGCCGATGGTCCCTATCCCCGTGTCCACGCTCAGTGCCTTGGTCGCCGCCTCCGCCAGGGAGAACAGCTTCTTCGGGCTGGTCAGCGTGTCCTTCGACTTCATCTCGCGGATCATCGAACTCAGGAACTGCTGCTGGGTCTTGATCCGGTCGAGATCGCTCTCGTTGCCGAAGGCGTGCCGGGTCCGGACGAACGCGAGGGCCTGCTCACCCTGCAGCCGGTGCTCGCCGGGCCCCAGCTTCAGCTTGGAGTCCTCGTCGTCCACGGCCTTCTCCAGGCACACCGGTACGCCGCCGACCGCCGCGCTCAGCGTCTTGACGGCGTTGAAGTCCGCCATCATGAAGTGGTCCACCTGGATCCCGGTCAGCTGCTTGACCGTGCGCATCGTGCAGCCCGGGTCGCGGCCCGCCTGCCCGAGGCTGGTGTTGAAGCGGACACCGCGCTCACCGGGGATGTCCTTGATCGAGCCGTTCGGCTGCTTGGTCGGGCAGTTCGGGATGTCCGTGATCAGGTCGCGGGGGATGGACAGGGCGGTGGCGTTCGTCCGGTCCTTCGAGACGTGGAAGAGGAACGTCGTGTCCGCGTGGCCGGGGCTGTCCTTGTCGCCGTAGCCCTCGTTGCCCGCGCCGGTGCGCTTGTCGGTGCCGATCACCAGGATGTTGATCGGCTGGTCCTTCTTGAAGCCGCCGCTGCCGGCGTCGCCGACATCCGTGGTGTTGATGTTGCTGTTGAGGTGGTCGTAGTACAGATAGCCCGCCACGGCTCCGCCGACCAGCAGGAACGCCAGCGAGCCGCCGAGGATCCTCAGCCCCTTGCGGCCGCCTCCGCCCTTGCGTTTGCGCCCGGGGCGGCGGCCGCCGGGCGGACCGTCGCCGCGCCGCGGGCCGGGGACGGCCGGGGAGGGCTTGCCGGGGGCCTTGGGAGCCCCGGGGGTCTTGGGCGTGGTGCCGGGGGGCTCGGCCGGGGCCGAGCGGGATCTGCGGGGCGGGGCCACCGACGGGGCTTGCGCAGTGGAGCGGTTCAGTCGCAGTTCGTAGTTGCCGGTGCGGGGGTTGAGAACCCACTGGTCTGCGGGGTCGATCTCATCTGCCCGCCCACGGCTTTGCGCATCCACGGTTGTCGAGTCCTCCGTCGGTGCTTCGCTACACGCCTCCCCCATGGCGCTCGCTCAACGATCCGGCTGCTGGTGCACGGCTTTCGGCCTACCGGGCACCGGATCGCTCACCTTATCCGTCCCGTTCGGCGTCAAACCATGCTGGTGACAAATTCCACTCCCCTTATAACGGGGCAAACCCGCCATCACGCCCGGTTCGGGCAACGGCTTTTGGGATTGCTTTACCGGCACGGGGCGATGCCGGCGGTGGTCCCCGTGAAAGTAGGGACGGGTGCAGGCGGCGGAGTGGTTCCGTTTCCGCGCAGGTCACCGCCCCGCCCGACCGCACCCCGTGACACGTCCTGCGCGCTCTGGGGGTGCGCCGGGGTCACCGTGATCGGCTCGTCCAGCCGCAGCTGACGAAAAAGCCGTTCCGCTTCGGGCTCGGACAGCTCGTCCCGGTTGGGGTTCGGCGCGTACGGCCTACGGGGTACGGTCAGGAACCGGATCTGGTCGGTGGGCACGTCACGGAAGTCCCGCACGAGCTCGTACAGCCCGCGCAGCGACGCCAGCCCCGGGTCCGTGGTGACGGACGAGGTCGCCGCGTCCAGCAGCGGGTACAGCCGGGCCGGGTTGAGCAGCACCCCGTTGCTCTGCACCTTGCGCACCATCGAGGCGAGGAACTGCTGCTGGCGCTCCATGCGTTCGGTGTCGCTGCCGTTGCCCAGGCTGTAGCGGGCCCGTACGAACCCGAGGGCCTGCTCGCCCATGAGGACCTGCCGGCCGGCGGGCAGCCGCAGCTTCGCCTCGGCGTCGTCCACCGGCGCCTTCAGGCAGACCTCGACCCCGCCGATGGCGTCGACCATCTTCTTGAAGCCGCCGAAGTCCACCACCATGTGGTGGTCGACGCGCACCCCGGTCATGGCCTCGACCGTACGGACCGTGCAGGCCGCCCCGCCCCACTGGAAGGCCCAGTTGAACTGGGCGAACTGCTCCTCGGTGCGGCCGCCGTCGGCGCGCAGGCAGGCGGGGACGCGGGTCATCAGGTCCCGCGGTATCGAGACGGCCGTCACGCTCGCCCGGTCCGCCGGCAGGTGCAGCAGGATCGTGGTGTCCGACCGCTGCGTGCCCCGGTCCTGGCCGTACTTGGCGTTCTCCCGGCCCGAGCGCGAGTCCGAGCCGATCACCAGGACGTTGCGGGCCCCGTCGACGGCGTGGGCCGGCCGCTCCCGCTCGTAGCGCTCCAGCTCGGCCGCCGCGGAGGTGTCCTCGCGGATGTTGCCGTCGAGCTTGCGGTAGAGCCACCAGCCCGTGGCCGCGCCCGCCAGCACCAGCAGCGCCATCCCGATCCCGACCCAGCGCAGCAGCGTGCGGCGGCGGCCCCGCGGAGGCGTCGGTCCGCCTCCGGCCGCTCCGGTCCCGCCCGGTATGCCCGCGCTGCCGGTCACTTCCGTGTCCGTCCCCTCACGCTCGACGATCCGCCTCGGTGACGATCCGATCCGGCGCTTCCACAGCTCTCGCCCGATCCTCACCCCGGGCCGCGGGGACGGCCCGGGGTGAGGGGGGTTCCTTGAGCCGTGTGGGTGACAAATCGGCCGTCGCGGCCGTTGAGCAGGACGGGTGACCCCCGACCGGGACGGACTACCGGGACGGACTACGCGGTCCGGGTGACGCGCTCGCTCTCCACCCGCTGCGCCAGCCCCTCGGCGGACAACCGGTCCAGGTGCCGGCACAGCACCACCGACCCGCCGGTCGCCAGCGGCCCGTACAGGCCCGCCGACAGCCCCTCCCACGTGTCGTAGCCGAGCCCGGACAGTACCCGGTCGCCCGGGCCCGGGCCGAGCCCCGCCGCGTCCTCGCGGGCCCGCTCCACCAGCTCCGCGTACGACAGCTCCGTACCGCCCACGACCAGCCCCGGACCCTCGGGGTCCACCGGCGCGAACGGGACGAACCGGTCGCCCTGCCCCGGCACCTCCACCGCGTAGTCGGCGAACCCGGCCGGCGGCTGCGGGAACCGGCCGCCCAGCGGCCGCAGCGCCAGCGCCACCCGCTCGCCCGAGCAGGCCCGCGCCTCCTCCAGCGTGTCCGGACCGCTCACCACCAGGTCCGCACCGGCCGGGTCCCCGCCGACCTCCACGACCACCCCGACCGAGGCGGCGGCCAGCAGCCACACCGCCGTCTGCCAGTGCGCCGGCAGCAGCAGCGCGAGCCGGTCCCCGGGTCCGGCGGCCAGATCGCCCTGGAGGAGATTGGCGGTCTTGGCCACCCAATTGGCGAAGGTGGCGACGGACAATTCGACGCGCTCACCGGTGGCGTCGTCGTAGAAGGTCACGAGAGGGCGGCCCGGATCGGCGGCGAGCGCGGATCGCAGCAGGTCGGCAGGGGTGCGGTCAGTGGCGTTCACCCGGCACAGCGTACGCCGGGCCCCTCCCGGGCCGTCCCCCGAACGGGCGCCGCGGACCTCCCCCGTACGGCCCAGGCAGGCCCGCCACGCCGCCCGACACCCCGTCAGCTCCGGCTGGCGACCCCGGGTGAGTGTGCTCAGCATCCATTCCATGCGTGGATTCCTTGCTTCCTCGATCGGCGTCGCCGCCGCGGCCGCACTGGCGCTCCCGCTCGCGCTCGCCGCCCCCGCCCTGGCCGAGTCCGCCCCCGACACCCCCGACACGCCCGCCGCCGCCTCCGGCTCCACCCAGTCGCTGCCCCTGGTCCCGCTGCACCCGTACGGGGAGGCCGTACGGGGCTCCGCGCGCCTGCTGCCCGAGACGCGGGGGCTCGCCGCACGCGAGGTCGAGAGGTTCTCGATGGTCGGCGTCGTGTGGGACGACGCGCGCACGGAACTCGTCGGCCAGGTCCAGGTCCGCACCCGGGACGCGCACACGGCCCGCTGGTCCGACTGGCAGGACGTGGAGACCCACAACAGCGAGCACGCCGCCGACCCGGACGCCGCGGAGAGCGGCTCGGGCCGGGTCCGCGGGGCCACGGCGCCGCTGTGGGTCGGGGAGTCCGACGGCGTGGAGGTCCGGGTCCACGCGGAACCGGGCGCGGGCCCGGCCCGCTCGCACGGCCGGCTGCCGTCCGGGATGCGCATCGAACTGGTCGACCCCGGCCTGCCGTCGACAGCCCCGGCGTCGGACGGCAAGAACGGCAAGAACGGCACGGACACAACCACCGACACGACCACCGACACGTCTGCCGGCACCTCCCCGGTCGGGGACGACAAGGGAGAGATGACCGTCCCCGGAATGTCGATGGCGGCGGCGGAGGCCTCGTCGGCGAACGTGCCGCTGGCGCCGATGGGCGCGGGCGAGATCAAGGCACTGAACAAGTCGGACGCGACGGCCGACGCGGTGTTCGCGAGCGACGGCACCCTCAGCGCCGCCGCCCGCCCGTACATCGGCCCGCGCCCGCGCATCGTCACCCGCAAGGGATGGGGCGCGAACGAGTCGCTGCGCGAGCCCGGCTTCGTCTACACGAACACGGTCAAGGCGGCCTTCGTCCACCACAGCGCCTCCGGCAACAACTACGCCTGCAAGGACGCCCCGGCGGTGCTGCGCAGCCTGTACCGCTACCACGTCGTCAGCAGCGGCTGGCGCGACTTCGGCTACAACTTCGCCGTCGACAAGTGCGGAACCGTCTACGAGGGCCGCGCGGGCGGCGTCGCCAAGCCGGTGCAGGGCGCCCACACGATGGGCTTCAACACCAACAGCATGGGCGTGGTGGTCCTCGGCTCGTACACCAAGGTCAACCCGCCGGGGGCGGCCCTGGACGCGGTGGCCCGCCTCACGGCCTGGAAGCTCGGCCTCTTCAACGCGGACCCGCGCGCGCGGACGAGCCTGACCTCGGGCGGCGGAAACCTCTACCCGAAGGGCCGGGCCGTCCGCATGAACGTCATCTCCGGCCACCGCGACGGCTTCGCCACGGAATGCCCGGGCCGCCTCCTGTACGCAAAGCTCCCCCCGACCCGCACGGCTTCGGCGAAGCTCCAGGGGCGGCCGTAGGGCCGGCGGGGGCGGCCACCCCGCACGGGGCGGCGGTGGGCACCCCGTGCGGGCTACGCTCGGGCCATGGCCGGACGTTTCACACCCCCCTCCCGGACCGCCGTACGCGGAGGCTGGACCGGCGTCCCCGCAGGCCAGGGTCAGGCACAGGGACAGGCACAGGCACAGGCACAGGGGCAGGCGCAGGTACATGGGCAGGGTCAGGTACATGGGCAGGGTCGGGGGCAGCCAGGCGGTGGCAGACAGCGAGTGTGGGATCCGCCAGGACCCACCGACATCGGCCTGACCCTCGGCCCGCTGCGCCGCGGCCCCGGCGACCCCACCTTCCGCGTCACCCCCGACGGTTCCGTCTGGCGGGCCGTCCGCACCCCGCAGGGCCCCGGCACGCTCCGGGTCTCCCTGCATGCGGGCCGGGTCACGGCCGAGGCCTGGGGGCCCGGCGCGGACTGGCTGCTCGACGGCCTGCCGGCCCTGCTCGGCGCCGACGACGACCCCGACGCCTTCGTCCCCCGCCACCGCCTGGTCCACGCCAGCCACCGCCGCTGTCCGGGCCTGCGCCTGACCCGGACCGGCCTGGTCCTGGAGTCGCTGATCCCGACGATCCTGGAGCAGAAGGTCACCACCGACGAGGCGTACCGCGCCTGGCGCCGCCTCGTCAGCCAGTACGGCGAGCCGGCGCCCGGCCCCGGCCCGGGCGACGGGTACCGGCTGTCGGTCATGCCCGACGCCCGGACCTGGCGGCGCATCCCGTCCTGGGACTGGCACCGGGCCGGCGTCGACGCGAAGCGCTCGGGGACGATCCTGCGCGCCGCGCGGGTCGCGCCGAGGCTGGAGGAGGCAGCGGCCATGGACCTGCCGGAGGCCGCGGCCCGCCTGGAACTCGTACCCGGCATCGGCCCCTGGACCTCCGCCGAGACCCTCCAGCGCAGCAACGGCGCCGCCGACGCCGTCACCACCGGCGACCTGCACCTGCCGGGCGTGGTCGGCTACGCCCTCGCCGGCAACCGCGACGCCGACGACGCCGAGATGCTGACCCTCCTCACCCCGTACGCCGGCCAACGCCACCGCGCGACCCGCCTGATCCTCCTGTCCGGCCGAACGCCACCTCGCCGAACCCCGAAGATGCGCAAGACAGACATCGCCCGGTGGTGAGCGAGCTTCGGCCTACGCCTGGGGCCAGGCCCCTGTCAGCCCCCTGGGGGTCCCCCCTTGCCCTTCGGCTCTCCGTCAGCGTGGGTTGCTCGCGCAGTTCCTCGCGCCCCTGACGGGGCGGAGCCCAGCCATTTCCAGCCTCGCCGGCGTTTGAGGCGCGGGGGTGCGGGGGCGGAGCCCCCGAAAGCCGGGCGCGGAGCGCCCGGTGGGGGTCCGGGGCGAAGCCCCGGTTACGGGAAGGGGCGGGGTGGGGAAATGGCCCCGCGCAGCGGCAGCCACGGGCACAGCCCGGGCCCCGGCTGGCAACGCCCGAGCCCCGCAGCAGGCGACAGCCTCACCTGACCTCGACGAACGCCGAAGCCTCACGAACAGCCCTGGGCGAGGCCACCCCCGCAGGATGCCCGACAGCCACCGCCCCCATCGGCTCCCACCCCCCGGGGAGGCCCAAGACCTCGCGCACCACGTCCCGGCAGAACATCGTCGAAGACACCCACGCCGACCCCAGCCCCTCCCCGGCCAGCGCCACCAAGAAGTTCTGCACGCCGGCGCCCGTCGCCACGACGAACATCTCCCGCTCGGCCGCGTCCCGCCGCGCGTGCCCGTACGTGTGCGCGCCGTCCATCACCATGCACGGCACGGCCAGGTACGGCGCGTTGCGCAGCACGTCGCCGCGGCGGATCCGCTTCGCGATCGACTCCTCCGACTTGCCGTCGCGCCGCAGGTCCGCGATCCACGCGTCCCGCATCGCGTCCAGCAGCTTCGTCCGGGACTCCGCCGACTCCAGCAGCACGAACCGCCACGGCGTCGTGTGGTGCGGCGCCGGCGCGGTCACGGCGGCCGCGACCGCCCGCCGTACCGCGCCCGGGTCCACCGGCTCGTCCGTGAAGGAGCGGACCGTACGGCGCTGGGTGACCGCCTCCCGGACCGCCTCGGAGGTGCCGAGGCGGAACATGTCGTCGGCGGCCGGGCGGATCAGTTGCCGTGCGCCCTCCCCGTGGCCGCCGCCCTCGTCCCGTACGTGCGCCAGACCGCGGACCACCGCCACCGGCAGCCCCGCCGCCTTGCCCTTGACCAGCTCGCCGGCGGCCGCCAGTTCGTCGGCGAGGGCCACGACCGTCGCGCTGAGCGGGTTGCCGTGCGCGTCGGTGCCGCCGCGCAGGTCGTCGAGCACCCGTACGCCGGCCGCGCCGATCGCGACGTCCGTGAGCCCGTTGCGCCAGGGGCGCCCGAACGTGTCCGTGACGATCACGCCCACGTCCACCGACAGCAGCCGGGCGAGCCCGGCCCGCAGGGCGCGCGCCGAGGCGTCGGGGGCCTCGGGCAGCAGCAGCACCGTGCCGGGCTCCGTGTTGGACGCGTCGACCCCGGCCGCCGCCATCACCAGGCCCTGGCGGTTCTCCACGATCCGCAGCGTGCCGCGGCGGGCGACCACCCGTACGGTCTCGGCGTCGACGGCGGCCTCGCGCGAGTCCGCGGCGACGATCCGGCCCTCCGCCTTGGAGACGATCTTCGAGGTGACCAGCAGCACGTCGCCGTCCCGCAGGTCCGGCGCGGCCGACGCGATCACCTTCGCCAGATCGTCGCCGGGCCGGACCTCGGGGATCCCGGGCACCGCCCGCACCTCGTACGCGGGGACCACGCTCTGCTCGTACGCGGGGACCACGCTCTGCTCGCACGCGGGCACCGCGCTCTGCTCGTACGCGGGGGCCATGGTGTGCCCGGACGCCGCGGGCGTCCCCGCCTCGGACCCCACGCTCACCGCCCGGCCCCCGCCAGGTCCAGCGCCGCCCGGGCCATCGCCGCGGTCGCCTCCACGTCGGTCATCATCAGCGGCACCGCCCGGCAGGCGATCCCCGCGGCCTCGACCTCGGCGACGGCGTCCGCGTCCGCGGTGTCCACCAGCCAGCCGTCCAGCAGGTCGCCGCCGTAGTGCAGGGCCACGGCCGCCGCCGTCGCGTCCACGCCGACCGCGGCGAGCACCTTGTCCGCCATTCCGCGCACCGGGGCGCCGCCGACGATGGGGGACAGGCCCACCACGGGCGCCGGCGCGGCGGCCACGGCCTCGCGGATGCCGGGCACGGCCAGGATGGTGCCCACGGAGACGACGGGGTTGGACGGCGGGAAGAGGATGACGTCGGCGGCGGCGATCGCCTCCAGCACGCCCGGCGCCGGCTTGGCCTGCTCGGCACCGACCGGCACGACGGCCTCCGCGTCCACCGAGGCACGCAGCCTGACCCAGTACTCCTGGAAGTGGACGACCCGCCGCTCGCCGTCCAGGGTCACGGCGACATGGGTCTCCACCCGGTCGTCGGACATCGGCAGCAGACGTACGCCCGGCTGCCAGCGGTCGCACAGCGCCTCGGTGACGGCGCTCAGCGGGTAGCCCGCGGAGATCATCTGGGTACGGACGATGTGGGTGGCGAAGTCGCGGTCGCCGAGGCCGAACCACTCGGGTCCGACCCCGTACGCCGCGAGCTCCTCCTTGACCGTGAAGGACTCGTCGGTGCGGCCCCAGCCCTGCTCCTCGTTGATGCCGCCGCCGAGCGTGTACATCACGGTGTCCAGGTCCGGGCACACCTTCAGCCCGAACAGGTGGATGTCGTCACCGGTGTTGCCGATGACCGTGATGTCCGCGTCGGGCACGGCCGACTTCAGTCCGCGAAGGAAACGGGCGCCGCCGATACCGCCGGCCAGAACAACAATGCGCATGCCCGACAGTCTGTCAGCCGAAGGCTGTTCATGAGGGGGCGGTGGTCGGGTGACGGGGTCAGGTCGTCAGACCCCCACGGGCTCCAGCTCCGCCGCGGAGCAGTGGTGCATCGGCATCTCGGTCAGGCCCGGGAAGTACACGTGCAGGCTGACGGCGCCGTCGAGGGAGTCGTTGACGACGTCGTGGGCGTAGCCGGGGGCGAAGACGCGCTGCGCGCCGGCGCCGAGGGAGAGCGGGCCGCGGGCGCTGCGCTCGGTGAGCTCGCCTTCGAGGACGGTGAGCACGCCCGAGGAGGGGCCGTGGTCGTGCAGGCCGCTGCCCTGGCCGGGGACCCAGCTCAGCAGCCAGACCTCGTAGCCCGGGCCGGTGTGCAGGCGGTGGTACCAGCGGGTGGTGGCGTCGTACTCGACCAGATGGGCCCACCGGCCGCGGTCGGCGGCGATCTCGCGGGCCAGGCCGACGAACTCGGCCACGGTGGTGGGGTGCTCCTTGGCGGGCTGGAGCAGGTGGGGGACTTCGAGGATGTCGCCGGCGATCTGGAGGTCGCTGTCGCTGTTCATCGGTGGGGTACCTCGACGGGTGTCAGGCGGCGCAGGGGCCGGGCGCAGGGCGGTTGCTGTGGGGGAGGGCCGGAGCTCGGACCGGAGCAGGACGCTCCGCGGGCATCAACAGCTGCAACAGCTGAAACAGCAACAGCGAACCTGGGCAGCGCGCAGGAACCCACGAACGGGGGTCCGGCTGGCGGCTGCGGTCACTGACATGGGGACAAGGAGACCGGGCGCCGGGCCCGGCTGTCAACTTTCCGTCCACCGTGCGGGACGCGGTTCACCCCATCCGGTCACGTCGTCCGGAGAAAGGTTTGTGCAGTCCATGGCCGGGGATGTCGCGCTCACACGGCCAAACCTGCGCAGCCGTCTTCGTGACCGGAATGTGATCTACGCCGCTTCCGTGGCCGAATCGCAACCCCGCCACAGGGTGACGCGTCGGAAACGGGTGACTGGCGCCGCGAGGCACCGCCGAGGCGTCACCCCGCGCCGACGTGCAGGACGCGCGCAGGGCGCACAAGGCACGCACAGGCATGCACAGGGCATGTGTCACGATTTTTGGCGATATGAACACTTTCTGTATAGGTTTGGTTCCGCAGAGTGAATAAGGGGCCCAATAGCAGATCTCGGCTTGACTGCCCCTGATCCACACATTTGTAATTTCACTCGTGTCGTTCCGGCCGTTGGCCCGTAACGACGCCACCACGGGGACGCACAGACAGAGCGAGGGGCGCACATGACCGAGCTGTTTCAGGAACTGCTGGTCGAGGAGGCGGACGAGGAGCTCGGATGGCAGGAGCGCGCCCTGTGCGCCCAGACCGACCCCGAATCCTTCTTTCCCGAGAAGGGCGGCTCCACCCGGGAGGCCAAGAAGGTCTGCCTCGCCTGTGAGGTCCGCTCCGAATGCCTCGAATACGCCCTCGCCAACGACGAACGCTTCGGCATCTGGGGCGGCCTCTCCGAGCGTGAGCGGCGCCGCCTGAAAAAGGCCGCGGTCTGAACATTCGACGACAGGTTCAGCACATTCGACGACACGTCGGCGGTACATCCGGCGGCACACCGCACCGCATCCGTACATACGTAGCAGAGCAGTAGCAGAGCAAACGGTCCGCCTCCTGCCCCTTCCCCGCAGGAGGCGGACCGCTGTTGTTCCAGCCGTTAGGGTGGGGCGCCAGTCCAGCAGCCTCCGAGGGCCCCCGCCCCCGGAACTCCCCCGGGCTCCAGTCCGGGGGCTCCCCCGTCCCCGGCCCTCACCCGGGGAGGAGCAAAAGCCGGAGGGCCCGTACCGCGATGTCCCCGCACAGCCACCCGGCGGCACTGCACCAGGCGGCCGCCGCCCCCGCCTTCCCCCGGCACGTCGTCACCGCGGTCCTCGTCGCCCACGACGGCGCCCGCTGGCTGCCCCAGGCGCTCGGCGGACTCCTGAACCAGGAACGCCCCGTCCAGAACCACATCGCGGCCGACACCGGAAGCGCCGACGACTCCGCCCGCCTCCTCGGCGAGGCCCTCGGCGACGACCGCGTCCTGCACCTCGCCCGGCGCACCGGCTTCGGCGCCGCCGTCGACGAGGCCGTCCGCACCGCCGGCACCCTCACCCCCGACGACCTGCCCTACCTCAAGCGGCCCAGCGGCTGGGACCCCGTCAGCCGCACCTGGCAGGACGACGCCTACGACCTGCCCGAACTGCCCCACGGCGAGCCCGTCCAGTGGCTCTGGCTGCTCCACGACGACTGCGCGCCCGAACCTGACGCCCTCACCGAACTCCTCCGCGTCGCCGACGACAACGAGGACGCCGCCGTCGTCGGCCCCAAACTGCGCGGCTGGTACGACAAGAAGCAGCTCCTCGAAGCCGGCGTCACCATCGCCCGCAGCGGCCGCCGCTGGACCGGCCTCGACCGCCGCGAACAGGACCAGGGCCAGCACGACCAGGTCCGCGCCGTCCTCTCCGTCTCCTCCGCCGGCATGCTCATCCGCCGCGACGTCTACGACGCCCTCGGCGGCTTCGACCGGCGGCTGCCCCTCATGCGCGACGACGTCGACCTGTGCTGGCGCGTCCACCAGGCCGGCCACAGCGTCCTCGTCGCCCCCGACGCCGTCCTGCGCCACGCCGAGGCCGCCGCCCGCGAACGCCGCACCGTCGACTGCGTCGGCCGCACCCCGGCCAGCCCGCACCGCGTCGACAAGGCAGGCGCCGCCTACACCCTGCTCACCGGCGTCTCCGCCGCAGCCCTGCCCTACGTCCTGCTCCGCCTGGTCCTCGGCACCCTGCTGCGCACCCTCGGCTACCTCCTCGGCAAGGCCCCCGGCCAGGCCGTCGACGAATTCACCGGACTGCTCGCCACCCTGCTGCGGCCCGGCCGCATCCTCGCCGCCCGCCGCCGGCGCGGCCGGCCCGTCGCCTCCCCCCGGGACCTGCGCGGCTACTTCCCGCCGCCCGGCGCCACCGTCCGCGCCGGCCTCGAACAGCTCGCCACGCACCTCGGCAGCGGCCGCGACACCGAGCCGGCCGCCACCGGCCGGCACGGCGGGGCCGTCGAGTCGGGCCCTGGCGGCGAGGACGCCGACTACCTGGAGGTCGAGCAGTTCGCCCGGCTGAAGCGGATCGCCCGCAGGCCCGCGCCCGTCCTCTTCGCCCTCCTCCTGCTCGTCTCCGTCGTCGCCTGCCGCGCCCTGATCGGCGGCGGCTCCCTGATGGGCGGCGCCCTGCTGCCCGCCCCCGGCAGCGGCCCCGACCTCTGGCGCGCCTACACCGGCGGCTGGCAGCCCGTCGCCGCCGGCACCACCGCCGGCGCACCCCCCTACCTCGCCGTCCTCGGCGCCCTCGCCACCCTGCTGTTCGGCTCCACCGGGACCGCGCTGACCCTGCTCCTGGTCTGCTCCGTCCCGCTCGCCGGCCTGACCGCCTACTTCGCCTCCCGGCCGCTGGTCGACTCCCGGCTGCTGCGCGCCTGGGCCGCCGTCGCGTACGCCTTCCTGCCCGCCGTCACCGCGGCCCTGGCCGGCGGCCGGCTCGGCACGGCCGTCCTCGCGGTGCTGCTGCCGCTGATCGCCCGCTCCGCCGTCGCCGCGTACGGGCTCGGGGGCGGCCCCGGCGCCGGCCGGGGCAGCTGGCGCGCGGTGTGGACGTACACCCTGCTGCTGACCCTGGCCACCGCCTTCACCCCGGTCGTGTGGCCGCTCGCCCTCGTCCTCGGCGCCACCCTGGCGGTCGCCCGCCGCGCGCAGTGGAAGACGTACGCCCCGCGCCTCCTCGCGACCGCCGCCACCCCGCTGCTCCTCCTCGCCCCCTGGTCGGCCGGGCTGCTGACGCACCCGGGCCGCTTCCTGGACGAGGCCGGACTGCCCTACGGCACCGGCTCGGCGACCGCCCTCGGCCTGCTGGCCGGCAGCCCCGGCGGGCCCCGGGCCGGAAGCCTGCCTCTTCCCGCCGGGGCGGTGCTCGCCGCCCCGCGCGCGCTGCTGCGGCCCCCTCTCTTTTACACATCTGTCGCGCCCGCACAACTCATGCGTGAGGTGCATCGTGTCTCGCTGGTG
>NZ_WTFF01000016.1 GCF_019400985.1 Streptomyces bambusae | reverse complement strand
CCACAGCGCTGCGCGCTGTGCCAACGAACCGCCTCGCTGCGCTCGGCGGAACTCGGCTTCGCCGGGCCAGGGCCGGCCCTTCGGGCCGGGGTCCTGAGCTTCGCCCCGGACCCGTTCGGCTTTCGCTGCTCTCCGGCCAAACGGCCTGCTTCGCAGGCCGGAGTGACTCCGTTTCACGGAGTCGGGGCCTGTGGCCCGTTGGGCGGGTCCGCTTCGCTTCCCCGCCTGGGTTCTTCCGCCTTCGCCTTCAGGACCAGCCCGCTCCGCGGGCGCTGGCAGTAGCGTCAGTGGTGTCGGTTGGGGTCCCTCTTGACGGGGCCGGCAGCGAAGCCTCCAGCACTGGAAACCCAACGGCGTAAACCTCCCGGCCTGCACGGGGCGGCAACAGCCTGAATGGGGACAAAAGGCCACGCAGACGCTTGCCAACACCGACCCCGCCACCATGCCCCCGCTCAAAGACCACTCCAGAGGCCGGTCAGCTTCGCTCCCCAGCCCGGGTCCTTGTAGCTCCGCCTCCAGGACCAGCCCTCGCGGGCGCTGGCAGCAAGGAGAACAAGCCCCCGGGCTGGTCATGGGGTCTGCCGGAAAGGGTTCGCTCTGTCGCGGTCGTCGTCCTAACCGTCTTGGGAGTGGGAGCAGCAGCTCCCACGGGTTGCGGAGTCGTGGCAGAGTGGCCCATTGCGATCGGCGTAGGGAAGGCCCTTCTCACGTCGACTGACCGGGTACTGGGCCGCCCTGCCTCCCCCGGTCCGCGGGTTCGAATCCCGCCGACTCTCAACCCTCAGCAGGACTGAGGACGAGCTTCAGCACTCAGGCCGGGCGTGATTCATTTTTTGACCTGGATTGAAAATGGCCTAGAGGGTCCCCCGCTGAGGCCCAGAGGCACTCCGCGAATCAGTAGAGTCCTATCGCGTCTACGACGATGGCCGGACCGGCAATGTGGGCGTGAACGTCCTCAGCGGGAAGGTCCAGGTTGAAGTGACTGACCAGCTCTCGCACGTGGTCATCCACCTCGGTCATCAGCAGGCGCCGCATCATGTGCTCCCAGTCGTGGAGGAGCCACTGCTCAGCGCTGAGGTACCCGTCACTGCCCCCCGGGATCAGCCTGCTGACGCTACCCAGGACGCGCAGTTCACCCTCAATACGGTTCGCTGACGCTTCGCCCAGGAAGTGGTCCGGTGGCACGTTGATGTAGACCTTCTGCGGCAGGTTCGAGCCGGTCAGCTCCAGCAGGATCGGAATGGGGAGGAGTTCGTTGCGGAGGTACACCCGCTGAAGCTGCTCGGCGAACGGCAGATTGTTGACATCGAGATTGCGGAGGCTGTCCAGGTCGGCGTCCACGGTGTCCATCAGCCGGCGAAGGATAAAGAACATTTTTCCGGCCAAACTGGCCGCAGTGATCCGTGTCGTTCCCTCGATCTGGACCAGGTCGTCCCTGACGAGGGGTGTCTCGCCGTCGGGATCCACCTTGACCGCGTTGGCATCGTTGATCAGCGCGTCGATCACCTTGCTGAAGGTTGCCTTCTGCTTCGGGGCCAGGCTGTAAGTGGACTGGAACTCAACATCGGTTCCCCTGGAGCCTTCCAGCGCGAACCCGCCCATGCCGACCTTACCGCCGCCAGTCTGCTTCCGGACTGTCTTCTCAGTGATCTCCGCTTGCCGAGGGACGTCGATGTCGTAGTACTCCGCCTGAGACAGGAGAGTTTCGGTGTCGAGGTAGATCGGTGATCGCAGCGCCATACGCAGGAGTGTCTCAGGGACCTCTGACAATCCGGCTCGCCCACGGTGCGCGCTTGGAGCGTGACCGGCGGGACTCTGCGTGCGTGAGCTGACGCTCAGTTCTGAGGCATCAGTGACGCATGCACGTCGGATCCAGCGTCGTCATCGATGAGCGGATGTCCGGGGTGTGATTCAGGAGGCGATGGGCAGCCAACAGGCTTGATCACGCAGGCTGTCATCCACAACGCCGGTCGAGTGTCGTCCCCGGTCTTCCGCGTGCCTCCCCTGGCCGGAGAAACGACCTGGTCACTGATGTGCCGTATCGCCGCACGCTACGGGCAGGAGCCCGGCTGGATACTGGGACATTGGCAGTGGAAGAGCCATCAGCCGCGGCACCCTGGCGGGACACCCCGCGCCGATGCGGAAGTGCTCCTGCAAGTCGGCCGCACCTGCCACCTCGCCGAAACCACCCGCACCGGCAACCACGACCAGATGCCGGTCGCGTACGTCCTCGTCCCGCCAGGGGCCAGCACGAAAACCCTGGCCGCGGAATTCGCCCGCTTCCTCGGCATCCCGATCACCCATCGCATGGCCCAGGCCCAGATCATGACATCGGTCTGCGACACATACACCCGGGCAGGCGTCCGCCTGATCATGATCGACGAGATCCACCGGCTCAACCCCCGCACCAGCACCGGAGCCGAAGCCACCGACCTCCTCAAAGACCTCACCGAACGCATCGGCGCAACCTTCGTCTACGCCGGCATCGACGTCACCACCACACCCCTGTTCACCGGCACCCGAGGCGCCCAGCTCGCCGGCCGCGCCACCCTCATCGACTGCGACACCATCCCCGCCCGACGAGGCACCAGCCAGCCGTTCCGCGACCTCGTCGCCGCCATGGAAGCCTGCCTCGATCTCACCCAGCACCGAGCCGGAATCCTGGTGCGCCTGGCCCCCTACCTTCACACCCGTACCGGCGGACGCATCGGCAGCCTCGCCCGCCTCCTGCGCCAAGCCGCGATCACCGCGATCCTCGACGGCACCGAACGCATCACCAAGGCCGCCCTGGAGACCGTCGTTCTCGACCACCTCGCCGAAGAGAACAACCGCCCCGGTACCCGGCTGGCCGCAACCCCCGGCAGCCCGCAAACGGAAACAGCAACGGCCGAACGGCCACAGGAGACCTGCCGTGAGCAGTCCGACTGCGCCCTTCGCCCGCATCCCGCGGCCGCCGCATCGCGCCGGGGCGCTACGCGTAAGGCCGGTGCCACACGAGGCGCCCGCCTCCTACCTCCACCGCCTCGCCCAGGCGTACCGCCTTCAGCTGCGCCAGATCCTCGAAGGCATCGGCATCACCGTCGACGGCCGCCCAGGCAGCATGCCGGGAGGAAGCGAGATCGTCCTCTCCCCTGCAGCACTCCACCACCTCGCCACCTTCACCCGCATCCCCGATCTGCCGCGCGCCCTGGGCAACGTCGTCCATGGGTCAAGAGATCCGGACCCCGGTCATCCCAACGCCCGCTGGCAGCCTCTTGAACCCGCACGACAGCCCACCCGCACCTGCCCCTGGTGCACCCTCCACCACAGCCGCGGGACCACCAGCCAGGCATGGGCCTACCACCGAGCACACCAGCGGCTATGCCCACAGCACCTCCGGTGGGCCACCCCGCCCACCGACCGGGCGTCCCTGGACACCCGTGCCCTGCCCGAGCTCGTCCCGGCCCATCACGCCCACAAACGTCTGGGGCGCCGGCCCGACGCCACCGCCGCGTACCAGTGGGCCGCCGCGATCACCACCCGCTGGCACGACCAGGAACACCACCTCACCCGACGCTGGCACTACCGGCGCACCCGCCTCGCGGACACCAACCCGCCACCAGCCCACGGCAAGTCCTGGGCGCTGACCGGACGCGATCCGGTCACCTACCCCGAAACCGTCGCCCTCGCCCGACACCTCGCCCGCACACCCCACCCCGAGGCCGACCACGGTTTCCTCGACCAGACCGCGAACATCCTCGGCCTTGACCGGCTCGTCCTCCCGCCCCACGACCTGCTCAGGGCCTGGATCCACACCACGCAGCAACGCCCCAGACGCCGCTGCCTATAGAAGAGCCATTACACCTGCACAAAGAATCACTGCACCTGTACACACCTGGAAAACTCAGCCAACCTGAGAAAACCCCAGGACATCGCCCCGCCCCACATCGCCAGCACCGCCCACCGGGCAGCCCGACCACCACGACAGACATCCAGCAGCCCACACACCAGCCAGCCAACCTGAACACACCCAGATCAACGGACCAACCCAGGCACTACATCAATGGCCCGTCATAGCGGCTGGGCCCTCGCAGGGTCGGAGCACGGACGGCACCACTGGCGCGCCACGTCCAGAATCCGCCGGCGCCCGCATCGCCGACACGGGCCGAGCGCCGGCCTTCCCGCGGCCCGCCGCCGGCAAGCCGCGCACGTCTCCTCGGCCGAGCGTCTGCCGCCTCCGCAACCAGGACACGTCCGTAAGCACCAGGCACACAGGCCCGATCCTGGGCGCAGCCAGCGCAACTTCGTGCAGCCGGGGCAGCGGCCCTGCACGGCGTCAGGAACGGACGCTGACATGGATCTTGAACCCGCCAGGTAGGTGGAAGGACGGCCGACGAAGAGCTGCGGAGGTCAGAGGGGAGGCAGTGACCGTCTCCCGGCTACCCGCGACGAACCGGGCGACGGCCTCCTGTCTAACAACCCTCCCAGCGCGGGCCCAGAGGCCAGTGCCGGTGCTGCGGGACCGAGCACAAGGAGATCTCCAGGAGCACAGGCCAGAGCCGTACACAGCGCAGTCTGGGTGGACAGCTTCACCTGGGACGGCTGCTTGGTGAACAGAGCCGGCACCGAAGCTGCGGACAACTCCAGTCCCGCCTTCTCAGCCAGCAGTCGCCGCAGCTGGGTCCCCGTCTATACCCCGCGCTCCGCCGCCGCCATCCGCAACCGCCACTGAACACCCGGCAAGGCCGGGTCTGCTGGCTCAGGTCCCCTCGAGGTCATGTCCCTCGTCCCTCGCCGGTCAGCCGGCCAGTGCGCGGACGGCGGCATCGGTGGCCCGCTGCCAGGCGTCCTCAGACGAACCGCTGCGACGGCTTCACGTACGCCATCGTCGAGGCGATAGGCCTATGCCCGAGAAGCTGCTGGGCGGCAATCAGGTCCGTGCCCCGCTCGTACTGGTGCGTCGCGCACGCCCGGCGCAGCGCATGAGGCGTGAACCGCCCCGCCCAGCCCACACCTCACGGTCACCTGCTGACAACCAACCGCTACCACTGCACCACCCATTCACACCTGGACGTGGGGTGCTTCGACGACTTCGCAGCCGCTTCGCAGCTGTTCGCGGGGAAGGGGTTCGGCGCCTTCGCGGAATCGCGGCTCATCGGACTGTGGCAGCACTCGTGCGGAGTCGAGCGTGAGTTCGTTAGCTCATCCACCAGCAGGAGCGAGGCAGGCACGAAGGCGCCAAGGTCGCGAAGACCTGCCACTGTCAGATCCGACGACGGCACCTTCTTCGCCGGGGCCCCGGAGGAGTCGCCGCGCTGCTCTACGAGGACGGCAGTCACTCTGGACTCCAGGCATGCATGTACCTCGAGCACCGGGGACGCACCGAGCGCGGTCTGAACGGCGTGGTTCGGACTGCGCTCGGTGCGTGTTCCTGTGGCTCAGCCCTCGCGTATGACGGTGCGCAGGCGGGTGGCGAAGGTGTCGGGGGTCTCGACGAACCCGGTGTGGCCGCCGGGGAACGTCGTCGGCTCGGTGCCAAGCGACTGAGCGAGCGCGCGGGAGGTTCGGTCGCAGAGCTGTCCGGCGGAGTCGTCGCCGATGCCCACCACGATGCGGGTGGTCGCCGCGCGTAGGGCTGCCGGGTCAGGCTGCCAGTAAGTGGAGGAGCGCATCTCGTGCGCGAACCAACGGCGCTCGTCCGCCACCTGTTGCGGATCGCGCTCCCCGCCGAACATCTGCTCGATCACGGGCTCGGGCATCGTGATGTCGGCCTGTGCGAAGAACTTCTTCCAGGCTCCCGTCACGTCGCCGGCGAGGTAGGTGACGATGAGGTCCTCGGTGCCGGTGCGCAGTTGCTCTCGGTCCTTCAGTAGTTCGATCAGCGGTGGCTCGTGGGCGACGAGGGTGTGCACCTGGTCGGGACGGGTCTGGGCGAGGGCCAGCGCGCTGACGGCGCCGCCGCTGGAGCCCAGGACGAAGGCCGGTCCCGCGTCGACGTGGGCGATCAGCCGGGACAGGTCGTCTGCGCGCAGTCGGGGCGTCGAGTCCTGGTCGGGGTCGTCGAGCTTGCTGCGGTTGATGCCGCGCGGGTCGGTGGTGAGCACGGTGTGGTCGGTGGCGAGCAGCCTGGCCAGCGGGGCGAAGGCTGCAGCGTCCATCGGGGCACCGACCAGCACGATGAGAGGGCCCTTGCCGCGCACTTCGTAGTGCAGACGTGCGCCGGGCACCTTCAGGGAACGGACGGTGGCGGTGTCAGCCGGGTTGGTGGTCATGCGTTCTCCGGATGAGGCAGTGATGGGTTTGTCGATGACCTAGACCCTCCGGACGGTGCAAACTCATCGCTCGCAGATCGCGGCTACTGATGACCTTTGTGTGATGTCGCGCCATGGCCGGCGATCGTCGCAGTTCAAGCGGATGCCGGGGCGGCGGCGTCACGCGTGGAATCTCAGTAACTGCGATGCACAGCCGGATGACCGCCAGGAAGGCGTGAGCGAGCATGGCCAGGGGCACCGGGGCGGGCCCTTTGGTGCCGGCCCCTGCCGACAGCTTCTGCCAGGCCCGCTTCGGCACCTTCGTGGCCAGGGCATCCGCTCGGAACGTACCCGCCGTAGACCTCGTCCCCCGCGGCCCGGCCCACGCGGCCCACGGCCCGGCAGCGGTCCTCGTCGCACGTCCACGAGCGCGGGCTCACGGTCCACCGCGGCGTGTCCACGGCGACCTGCGCGTTCTCGACCCTCCCGGCGGTGCCGGTGTACTGGCGCTGGACACCGACGGTGTGCGTGGCCTTCTTTACGTCCCCGGTCTCGTCGACCACCAGCACCGCATCCTCGTCGTGGAGGAACAACATGGTTCGATGCGGCGGAACGCCGCCCTGGACCTCGTCGAGTTCCTCACCGGCCGGTAGAGCGGACGCTGCCTGCTCGATGTCGGTTTCGCGGCGACCCGTCGCCCGGCGAGGAGGAACTGGCCGGGGAACCTGGACGCGCGGCTGAGGGGTGCGCTGTCCCCGCAGGGGGCCGGGGTCAGCAGAGCTTGCGGTACGGCACGTTCGGGATGTACGTACGCCACTCGGCCCGGGTGATGTCGCGGCCGGCCCGTTTGCAGACGGCGGCGGCGACGCGGTCCGGCACCAGGTCGAGGGGGGCGGTGTCGGCGCCGCTGAGGACCCGTAGGATGCCGTCCCCGCCGAAGGAGAGCAGGTCCACCTTGCGGCCGCTGGTCTCCAGCGGCCCGCCGAGGGCGAGCCGGGCGTCGGTGTCCCACAGCTGGATGCGCTCGCCGCCGGTGACGGCCGCCAGCAGCCGGCCGTCCTGGGAGAAGACCGGGTCGTCGGCGAAGTCGAACCGCGCCGTGTCGCGCGGTGGGCTGCCGGGCAGGTGGGAGAGGCGGGTACGGGCCGCGCCGTCCCACAGCTCGACCGAGCCGCTGTCGCGGACCACCGCCAGCAGCCGGCTGTCCGGCGAGAAGGCCAGCCCGGTCGCGGCGCCGCCCCAGGCGCCGTCGCGCCTGGTGCCGCTGCGCAGGTCGATCACCGTGCCGGTGGTGGTGGCGAACAGGGTGCCGTCCGGGCTGAACCGTCCGTAGCCGAAGACGTTGTCGATGCGGTGGATCTCATTGCGCTCGCGGACGTCCCAGACCTGGATGGTGCCTCCCTCGCCCTCGCGTACGCCGCTCTCGATGCCGAACGCGGAGAGGTACCGGCCGTCGGCGGAGACGACCAGCCGGCGCACGGTCTCGTCGACGGGCGAGAACCGGTGGATCTCCCGGCCGTGTTCGAGGTCGTGCACGACGACGAACTGCTTTCTCTGGTCCGGGTCGTGGTCGGTGAAGGCCAGGACCTTCCCGTTGTCGCTCAGGGCGTTGAAGACATGGCGGGTGGGCAGCTCGACCCAGCGCTGGGGCACCGTGTGCAGGGTCTTGCCGGTCCTGACGTCCACGACCCGCTGCTTCATGTCGGTCCAGCCCTCGCGCACCACGACGGTCGTGCCGTCGGCGGAAGATGCGGCGGCGACGAGGTTGCGGTCGGGCTTGGGCAGGCCGACAACCCCGGACAGGTCGATCCGCTTGAGGGTGGCGCGGTCGGACGTGAGGAAGACCAGGCTCTTGGTGTCCTCGTCGAGGGCCATGTCGGCGTAGGGGGAGCTGGACCGCGCGTTCGACTTGACCGCTCCGGGCAGCGTCACCAGATGGTTCCTGCCCTCCGTCTCCCAGATCTCCACCTCACCGTTGCCGGACCAGCCGAACACGTACCCGCCCCGCGAGCTGAGCCGGAACTCGTGCAGGCCGAGGTCGGGCAGCGGGGGGCCGGACGCCTCGCCGCGCACCCGCCAGACATTCGCCTCCCCGAAACTGTCGGCGCCGTCACCGGAACCGCCGTGCTCGACCCGGGCGAAGCTGCTGCCGTCGGGGCTGAACACGGTCGTACGGTCGCACGAGCGCTCGGAGTTCGTGACGAGCGGAGCGGCGCCCGAAGACGGGTAGGCCGACGCGACGACCGTGCCCCTGCTCCGGTCGCAGCTCACCACGTAGCTGCCGTCCGGCGACAGCTCTCCCGGCAGCTCCACCTCGGCGCCCCCGCGCTGCCCGTCCGTCATGCGGAACGCGCCGGAGTCGAGCTCCCGGACCACCTGACCGCGGTTGGTCAGGCTCAGGCCGCGAGCACTCTGCACGGCCAGTGCGAAGGCCGGGCCGAGGGGAGTGCCGGTGGCGGTCTCCACCACCTGGACGTGCTGTGCATCCGTCATGACCAGCACGTACCGGCCGTCCGGGCTGACCGCGGGCTTCTGGCCCTCGCCCCAGTGCACGTTGCCGGGGAGCTTACGAGGGGTGCGCGGTGGCGCGCTCTTCCCGCCGAGGCCCAGGTCCGTGAACGTCGCCTCGTTCGGGGTGTACAGCAGCATGCCCTGTCCGCCCTGCGTCAGCTGCACGCCGGCGGAGATCCCGTAGTCGATGCGGGGCAGCTGGAGGGTCTCCGTCGCCCGCTGCACCGAGGAGGCGTTCAGCGCCGCCCGCGCCTCCGGCACCCCGGCGATGCGCCAGGCTGCCAGGCCCAGCAGCCGGGCGGTCTCGGGCTCGGTGCCGCGCAGGCTCTCGGCCGCCTGCGCCACCCGCCGGGCCGTCGCCTCCGCCTCGCGGCGCTCCACCTCGTTGTTCTGGTACCAGGCCGCAAGGCCGGCGAGGACCGCCAGCACGGTGACACCGGCGAGGCCCGACACGAGCTGGCGGCGCCGTCGGACGGTCCGCCCGGCGGCGGCCCGGGCCGCGTCCAGGCAGGCCAGTTCCAGCGGATTGGGGCGCAGCTGGTGCGGGACGGTCGCCAGCCAGTCCAGGCAGCGGCGCAGCTCCGTGCCCCGTGGAAGGTCCTCGGCGCGGCGGCCGTGCGCCTCCCACACCAGGGCCGCCTGGGTCAGACGCAGGCGTATCGCGATCCCGGCGCGGTCGGCGGCCACCCAGGCGGCCAGCCGCCGCCAGGCCGGCAGGAGGGCTGCGCTGACCGGGCGTACGGTGCTGTCCTCGTCGATCACGAGTGCGCCCGCCGCGACCAGCGCCTCGGTGGCGGCCGCCATCGCCCTCTGTTCACGCTCCGGGCGGCCGGTGAACAGCTCGGCGGCCGCGCAGCTGCGCACGCTGTCGTGCGTACCGTCCGGGGCGGGGCCCGGAACGACCAGGCGGAGCACGGCCTCGTGGGCGACGACCTGCGCCTCGGCGGGCAGGGCGGCGAAGGCCGCCTCGGCGCGCTCGCCGAGGGGCGCGACCACCTCGGTGGCCGACGGGGGCGTGGCCGGCTCGGCCCGGCGGGCGCCGTCCTGGAGGAGCGTCGCTTCGAAGCTCTCGTCGCTCGCGCTGCCCTCCCCGCTCGCACCGCCCTCCCCGCTCTCGGTGGCCTCCCCGCTCTCGCCCACCAGAGCCAGCAGCAGCTCCCGGGCCGAGGGCCGCAGGGCCGGTTCCTTGGCCAGAGCGGTGGCGACGAGCGGGCGTACGGAGACGGGCAGTGCGCTGAGGTCCGGATCGACCGTGGTGACACGATGGGCGGCCTCGGCGATGTTCTCCCCGCGGAAGGGCTCGTCGCCGGTGGCCGCGAACAGGACGACGGCGCCCCACGCGAAGATGTCGGACGCGGCGGTGGCGCGCTTCCCGGAGAGGATCTCGGGGGCCATGTAGCCGTACGTCCCCATGATCGCCCCGGTCGCGGTGAGGGACATGTCGGGTGCCCGGGCTATGCCGAAGTCGATGATGCGGGGCCCGTCCGGTCCCAGCAGCACGTTGCCGGGCTTCAGGTCCCGGTGGACCACCCCGGCGCGGTGGATCGCGGCAAGGGCGGTCGCGACCCCGGCGGCCAGGCGCAGCAGCCGGTCCTCCGCGAACGGTCCTTCGGTCCGGACCCGGGCGGCGAGGGTCGGGCCGGGCACGAACTCGCTGACCAGGTACGGCACCTCGGCGTCGGTGGACACGTCGAGGATCCTGGCGGTGCAGAAGGGGGCGACCCGTCGCGCCGCCTCCGCCTCACGGCCGAACCGCTCGTGGACGAACGCATCGGCCGTCCGGTGCAGCACCTTGAGCGCGACCCGCGTCCCCTGGCCGTCGTACGCCTCGTAGACGACCCCCTGCCCCCCGACCCCGAGCCGCGACGCCAGCCAGTACCCGGCGATCTGCTCCGGATCCTCCGGCAGCAACGCTGAACCCATGTCCCCAACTCCCCCTGGTCAGGCCTGTGATGTGCCTGAAGATCCTAACCGTCGGGGGAGTGGGGGGTGGGGACCGGTGGGGGCCCGGAACGCCAGGCTTGAGGGAGCCCGGCGCTCCGCGTGCTTCTCGTTGGCCGACTCGCTCTGCTCATCCGGTTCGAGGACGTTGGCGAACAGGGCGACGCAGATCTCCATCTGGGAGGGCGACGTACGCAGCTCCTCCCAGTAGTCGATATCCCTTCCAGCATCGGGTGGTCACCGGCCCCTGGGCGAGCCCCGTCCAGCGAAGCGTCGCAAGGCTCCCTAAGCACCATGACTGAGATGCGAATGCATGAGAACGATCCGGACCGGGATGTCGGTGGCCACCGCGAATGCCCGGTGGGCGGCCATCTCACCCGACTGCCCACCGGGACCCGGCCCGTCACACCACCCTTGCGGCGGATAGCATCACGTGTCCCTTGCCCCCCACCCATGCCCCCTGGGAGTCCCCCCATGAACCACACCCCCGGCCTTCCCCTCTCCCGCCGCGGCCTCATACGCACCGGCGCCGGCGCCACCCTCGCCGCGCTCGGGCTCGGCGTCGGCGCGCAGACCGCCTCCGCCGCTGTGACCACCACCAAGCGGTTCGATCTCACGCAGCCGTCGTACGACCTGTTCCGGTCCAAGGACACGCACGGTGCGCGGGTTCAGCAGAGCTTCGCCTTCGACTGGGTGAACAAGTTCCTGTTCGTGGCGACCAAGCGGAGTGGAAGCCCCGAGTCCGCCGGTGACCTGTGCATCAACAAGATGGACTTCGACGGGAACTACATCTCGTACATGCACCTCAATGGCTTCGGCCACGGCGTGGCCTTCGCCGCGCTGCCGAGCGGTTCCGGCACCGAGCTGTGGATCGAGTGCGCCGCGAACACCAGCGGGTACGGCACCGCGCTCGCCCCCATCCCCTACATGGCCAACACCACCCTGGGCTCGCCGGCTGCATCGGCCGCCTACCGGCCGATCTCCGGGGCGACCGAGTACACCTGCTCCGTCGACCCGGTCTACGAGCGCATGATCGTGCGCTACCACACCAGCGCCGGCAAGCGCATCGCCGTGTACCCCCTCTCCGACTTCACGACACGCAGCTTCGGCTCGCCGTTGGCCGACTTCAAGCAGCCGACGATCCCCGGAACCCCGCAGGGCTACACCCTCTACGGCTCGTACATGTACTACCTGACGGGTGACGCGTACCCCGGCGACGGCACCCCCACCGGCGACGGCAACACGTACGTCACCAGCATCGACATCAACACGGGCACCGTGAAGCAGGGCCCGGTCCTCACCAAGGCCGGCTCCACCCTCCACCACCGCGAGCCCGAGGGCCTGGCGATCTACCGCACCGACGCCGGCGAGGCGCGCCTCTTCATCGGCTTCGCCACCGGCGTGGAGGGAGACCGGCGCTCCAGCATCTTCTACAAGAACGCGCTGGTCTAAGCCGCAGGAAGCCGATCGATCCGGGACGTGGCAAGCGCATCGAGGGCATGCGCGGGCGGGGGACGCTGACCCCCGCCCCGCAACGGGCAGCCCTGGCCGCACCAGGGCCGGGGCGGCCGTGCCCGGCCAGGCCAGGCCAGGGGTAACCGACCCCGGTCATCGGGGCCACCGCCCCACCCAGGAAGGAGCCCTGGAGGGCGCTGCCGAGCTGGCCACGGCGGTGCGTGCCGCGACCGCCGCCGTGGACGGCCCGCGCGAGCGGGTCGCTGCGCTCGCCCGCGCCTACCTCGACTTCGCCGCGCGCAACCCGGCGGTCCACGACGCCTTGTTCCAGCTCGACGGCGGCCTTGCGTACGCGCAGGAGGACACCCCCGAGCCGCTGAAGGACGCCTTCGCCGCGCTGCTGGAAAGCCTCGAAGAGGTCGCCGGGGACGGCATCCACCCGGGAGTGTTCACCGAGACGTTCTGGGCGTCTGCTTCTCCGGGTCGGGCCGGTGATGTCCGAGATGCCCATCCGCACTCCTGCGGCGTGCGCGGCCTCCGCGGCCGACGCCGGCGCACTGCAGGTCCGTGCGCCAGCACGAGCGCGGTCCGGTCCGCGTTCGGGGCCCTAGCGGCGGTCTTGAGGGCCGTTGCAGACGTCGCGGGCAGCGGGATCGCTGTGTCGATCTCCCCGGCGCGGGACCCCTGGCCGGGCTGTCACACCGAGGCGTTACAGTGTGCGCCGCGGTTGAGACGGCTGACCACCGGACTCCTCGGGCAGGACCCGCCGCAGCACCCCTTTGACATGCCGTCAAGGGGGTACGGGGGTCGGCTGCCCGGCTGTTGCGGCGCGTCCCCGTTCGGAAATCAGGAAACAGCCAGGAGATCCATGAGAAAGAGAGCGCGGAGAGCGAGCATTCTCGCCGCCGCCACCGCCGTCGCGGCCACCGGTGTGTTCGTGGCTGCACCGAACGCCAGCGCAGGCACGTCCGAGATCGCGAACCCCGGCTTCGAGAGCGGCAGCGCGTCCTGGAACGAGAAGGTGACCCCATTCCCAGGGCACCCCATCAACAACTCCTCCGCGTGGCCGACCCACTCGGGCACCGGCAAGGCGGAGTTGGGCGGCCAGGGCCTGACCGGGATGAGCCGCATCTCGCAGCAGGTCACGGTGCCGGCGTACCGGGTTCCGGTGCTGTCGTTCTGGGTGCGCAGCGACGTGGTCCATGCGGCTTCGGCGAGCAGCTTCGGCTTCCGGCAGCTGATCGTGGAGGCCACCGCGGAGGACGGCACGCCCTACGAGCTGCACGACCGCATGAACAAGGCGGGAACCAGCGGTTCTTACGAGAAGGTGACGGTCACGCTGCCCAACGCCTTCTACAGCTCGTCTCCGCAGAAGGTGAACATCAGCTTCACGGTGATCGAGGACGCGGCGAACCGGATGCCGTTCCTGATCGACGACGTGAGCATGGAGTACCGCTTCAAGGCGATCGACCGTCCGTTGATCATTCCGGGCGGGACGTTCCGGCCCATCGGGGGCTGACACCCGCCGGGCAGGGCGGCGCGGCCCGTGTGCCACCACGGTGACCGCGCCGCGATGCCGCCGTCCGTCGCCTGTCGACCACCTCTCCCCCGGGCCCGCGTACGCAACCGCGTGCCGCACGACGTCCCACGGACCGGTGCCGGGTCAGCCACGCGGGCTGCCCGGCCACGCCAACTCCACGTACGCCCAGCCCTGCCGAGGCGGCTCCCGGACCGCGAGCCTGGCCTTCGCGGGCACGGCCATCGTGCTCCGGCCGGATGCCGCCAGCTGGAGTGTCATCCCGTCCTGGCCCTGGAGCAGAGCCAGGGCTTCGACGTCGGACTCCGTCATCCAGCCGGTCAACCGGTCCATCTGGTCCGCATCGTCCGTCAGCGCCAGTACGGGGTCGGCCAGCCGTACCGTGCGCTGCGCGCCAGCTGCCTCCCGGACCAGGACCACCACGGCCCCCACCGGCGCGGGTACGGCGATCTTGCCGTGGGCCAGCAGCCAGTCGGCCACCGCCTGCCGGTCGAATCTCAGCGGCGTCGTCGTGCCGCACACCGGGGTCGGGAAGTCCGAGTGCCGGCGGCGCCAATCGGCTACCGCAGCCCGCTCGGCCCTCGCCATCCTGGCCGCCTCCGCCAAGGGGATTGTGTCCTCATCCGGCCCCGCCGGCTCCAGCGCGGCCAGCGGGGAGCGCCGGCACCGGCCGGCCGAGCGGACCGCCCGCCAGTCCACCCCAGGCCGGACCACTGGCAAGAGGGCCACGTCCTCGGCCGCGTACAAGGGCACCGTGATCACGCCGCCGGCCGCCCTGCCGTCATCAACCTTCACCGTGGCCACCGGGGAAACCCAGCCCAGCTTCACCACCTGGCGCCAATCCGCACGCCTCACCCCCAGGCGCGCCGCGGCCTGGTCCGGCCCCAACGGCACGTGCCGGTCGAGCAGCACGGCCAGGTCCCGGCGCCGGCCCAACGCGGCCACCTGCTCCGGGTGCACCTCGGGATACTCCACGTCCCCGCCCAGGCGGACCAGCAGGCCGGCCTTCACCAGGTAGCCGATTGCCGAAGCCGTCACCCGCGGCCGGCACAGCGGCAACGGGACACCCAACGCCTCCGTCAACCGCTCCGCCGCCCACGACGACGGCCCCTCGCGCGCGTCGGCACCCGGCACCGGACCTGAGCCCGTCGCCCACTGCCACTCCGCCAGCGACACCCGCAACGGACTCGCCGTCTGACCCTCGTCGTACGATCCCCGTCTCGAACGCACCACGAAACACGCCCCCATCGCACATCGGCACGGCATGACCGTCTCACGTCGCCCAGCACGCAGGCTGTGAGGAGCGCCCGGACGCCACCCCGGCTGCGGCCCGCAACGCGTCCTCCGGTGAATTGCGGATCGGTCTCAACAGCGGGCGAGTGTGCCGCTGTCCAGGGTGGATTTGTCGCCGAACACCCAGCCTTCGGTCTCCGTGCCTGCGATACGGGCGTAGATCCACTTGTTGGCATGGGCATTGGTGACATAGCAGTGGTAGTAGACCTTCGCGCCGGACTTGAGCTCGGTCACGTAGGAGCACTCCGCGTACGGCCCGGTGTAGAGGTGGGTGTTCTGGGACGCGTGGCCGTAGCCGTTGCTGCGGTTCGAGTGGGCCCAGCCGGTGCACGCCGTCGACACCGGGGTGGGCTGCTTCGCCGTGGAGCTGGGCGTTGGCTTCGGAGAGGCGGACGGGCTCCCGGCCGGCTTGTCGCCTCCGTCCTTCTTCGAGGGGGCCTTGGACGACGTCTCGCCGGGCCTGATGGACGTCAGGTCCCCCGGGGAGGTCGGGCCGTCGGTCGTGCTCGCCGTGGGGAGCGCCGTGGTCGACCCGCCGCCGCCCTCGGCGCCTCGCATGTCCATCAGAGCGTAGGCGACTCCGCTGCAGGTGAGGACGGTGGCGGTCGCCACGGCGACGATGGTACGGGTGCGGCGGCGCGCGTGGACCGTCGTGGCAAGGGTCTCGGAAGCGCCGTTGTGGCCGGCGGGTGTGCTGGGCGCCGTGCCCGGCTGTGCGGCGGCCGGCGGCGGAGGGGCGGCGTACGCGCCGGCCGGGTAGGGAGCGACTGGGTGGGGGGCGGGCTGGGAGAGCGGCGCGGGGACGGCGGGACCGAAGCCCGGCGGAGTGACGGGCTGGGGCGCCGGTGCCGCCGCGAAGTCCGGCCCCTTGCCCCTGGCGACCGCCTCCAGCATCTCGCGGGCCTGCCCGGCATCGGGCCGCTGGAGCGGGTCCTTGGCCATCAGCGCCTGCAGCACCGGGGTGAGCGGTCCGGCGCGCCGGGGCTCCGGCAGCGGCTCGCCGACGATCGCCGCCAGCGTGGACCACACCGACGTACGGCGGAAGGGCGCAGCGCCCTCCACGGCCGCGTACAGCGTCATGCCGAGCGCCCAGATGTCCGACGCGGCACCCGGTACCTGGCCCTGCGCGCGCTCCGGTGGCAGATAGTCGAGAGAGCCGACGATCTGACCGCTCTGGGTCAGCTTGGCCAGGGCCTCGTCGCCGGAGGTCTCCATGCTGGCGATGCCGAAGTCGGTGAGCACGACCCGGCCTCCCCCATAGCCTTCGGCAGGGGAGGTACCCCCGCGCTCGAGCAGTACGTTGCCGGGCTTGACGTCCCGGTGGAGGACACCGGCCCGGTGTGCCGCGTCGAGCGCGTCCATCAGCTTGGCGCCGATCGCGGCCGCTTCACGCGGATCCAGTGAGCCGCGCTCCGCCAGCACGGCGTCGAGGGAAGGCCCGTCGACCAGCTCCATGACGATGACCGGCAGTCCCTGCTCCTCGACCACGTCGTGCACGGTGACCACACCGCTGTGCCGGATACGGGCAGCGGCCTGCGCCTCCCTCTGCATCCGGACGCGCAGGTCGGCCAGTTCGGCCGGGGAGGCATCGGTGTAGGCCCGCAAGACCTTGACGGCGACCTCGCGGTTCAGCAACTGGTCCACCGCCCGGGCGACCACGCCCATGCCACCGCGGCCGATCGTGGCGGTCACGCGGTATCGCCCGCCCAGAACCTCGCCGACCAGATCCGCGCCGTTCGCCCCCGTCACCTGTCACATCCCGTTCGTCGCACTGTTCGAATTCCGCCATGTGGTGGGCACCAGGGTAGGGGTTCGCGTATGTGCGTGTGCGCACGGCCCGGCCCTCGGCGCGCGGGTGGCACCTGTCGGTGCCCGGGGAGGGACGTCCGTGGTGGTGAACATGCCGGAGGAGGAGCTGCGGCCCAGGTGGCAGTTCGCGGCCGAGGTCAAGGCCGGGGTCGTGGAATTGTGCCTGCGGGGTGACCGGGCTGTGCCGGAGGTCGTGAAGGACTTCTGGCGGGGCGTCGGTCGCCGCGGGCGTGCCCGTCCCGGGTCGCCTTCGTGCCTGCGCGCACCCGGCATGAGCTGCCGGGCGGCACCAGGGGCGGCGCTGCGCACGGGTTGCCGCCGTGCCGGACGCCGGCCCGGGCCGTTCCGCGCAGGCGCGGGACGGATCGGGCCGGGCCGGGTTCAGGTCACTTCACGTTGACGGCGGTCCAGGCGGCGGCCACCGCCTGGTGTTCGGCGCTGCCGGAGCCGTAGAGGTCGGCGGCGGCCTGGAGGGTCGCGGTACGGGCGCCCGCGTAGTCGGTCGACGAGGTCATGTACACGGAGAGCGCCTTGTACCAGATCTTGTACGCCTTGACGCGGCCGATCCCGGTGACGGTGGAGCCGTCGTAGGTGGGCGAGTCGTAGCTGACGCCGTTGACCGTCTTCGCGCCGCTGCCCTCGGAGAGCAGGTAGAAGAAGTGGTTGGCGGGTCCGGAGGAGTAGTGGACGTCGAGGCGGCCGACGGTGCGGGACCAGTAGTCGGCGGAGTTGCCGTCACGGCTCGGCTTGTCCATGTACCGCAGCGGCGTACCGTTTCCGCGGATGTCGATCTTCTCGCCGATGAGGTAGTCGCCGGCGTCGTCGGCGTTCGCGGCGTAGAACTCCACCGAGGTGCCGAGGATGTCCGAGGTGGCCTCGTTCAGGCCGCCGGACTCGCGGCTGTAGCGCAGGCCTGCGGTGGAGGCCGTCAGGCCGTGGGTCATCTCGTGGCCGGCCACGTCGAGTGAGGTCAGCGGCTTCTGGTTGCCCGCGCCGTCTCCGTACGTCATGCAGAAGCACTGGTCGGACCAGAAGGCGTTGACGTAGGCGTTCCCGTAGTGGACGCGCGAGTACGCCGCGGCGCCGTCGCCGCGGATGCCCAGTCGGCCGAGCTCGTTCTTGTAGAAGTCCCAGGTGACGGCCGCGCCGTAGTGGGCGTCGACGGCGGCGGTCTGGCGGTTCGCCGCGGTGCCGTCGCCCCAGGTGTCGTCGGCGTCGGTGAACAGCGAGCCGGTGCCGTTGGTGGCGCCGTTCAGGTCGTACGTCTTGTGGCCGCCGCGGAGGCTGTCGTTCAGCTCGAACTGCGACCCGCCCGCCTGGGTGCCGAGGCCGACGGTGCCGCTGTACTGGCTGTGTCCGGTGCCCGTGTTGATCGCGTCGTACGTGTGGAGCACCTCGCCGGTGCGGGCGTCGGTGATGGTGTGCAGCTCGCTGGGCGTGCCGTCGTGATCGACGCCCTCGGTGACCTTCTCCCAGGCCAGCACGGGCGTTCCGCCGGCGGCCCAGACGACCTTGCGCGCGCCCTCCGGCGCGGCCACGGCGGCCGCGGCCTTCTTGGTGTCGACGGATATCCGCACCTCCGTCGCCTTGGTGGTGTTGCGGTTGCCGTTCTTCTTCTGGTGCACGATCAGGTCACCGCCGAGCACCGGCAGTCCCGCGTACGTACGCTCGTAGCGTGTGTGCACGGTGCCGTCGGCGTCCTTGACGACGTCCCGGACGACGAGGCGTTCCTCGCTGCCGAGGCCGATCGCCCGAGCGGTGGCGGGGGCACCGGCCTGCGCCTGCGCGATGGCGGTGGCACGGGCGGAGCCCGTCAGTGCGACGGCAGTTGCTCCGGCCTCACGCTCGGCCGCGGCGTTGGCCGGGCCGCTCTGCACCGCCAGCGCGACCATCGCCGCGGAGGCGACGAGGGCGGCGGCACGCAGCGCCTTGGTGTGGCTGCGGGTCGTGGTGCGGGTTGAGGACGTGGGGTGAGTCACTCGTTCTCCTTGATGGCCGTGGGGTGGCGGAGGAGAGAGTGCCAGGAAGTTGCCCCTCGCTGACAGGTGCGCAACAAGAATTTGACCTTCCGTTGTCCGAAGAGCGTGCGCGGATGTCCGCTCGGCGGTGAAAGCGGCGGGTATCGGCGGTGGATGACGCGGCGTTCGGCGCCGGTGCCGAGGGGGCGCCGGCATGGGCATCGGCGTCGTGGTGTCCGCGCGGAAGCCGAGCTGCGCGTTCGCGATGATCCGGTCGGCGGTGCGGACACGGTGCGAGCACCGTGCGCGCCCGCGGATGTCGAACGGTGCCCGGGAGCGGATCAGCCATCCGCCCGGGGTTCGGGTATGTCCGCGGGCGCGCGCACCGGTCGGCGACCACGCGTGGAGGAGCAGCGGGCCGGGTGCAGGATGTGCCGGTGGAGGTCGGCCCGGCCAGCAGGGCGGGGGGTTGCTGCGGGCGGCCACGCGCGGGCGCGCCGTGGGTTCAGGGGCGGGGGATCCCCACGGCCGCTCGGATCTCGTCGGCCACCGTCTGGGCGGCCACGTCGCTGGGGCCGCCCGTGAGCCGGTTGTGCGTGAGGGCGAAGGCCAGGCCGTGCTCGGGGTCGGCGAAGGCGATGCTGCCGCCGGAGCCGTTCATACCGAACGCGGTGCGGTGCCCGCCCATCTCGGGGGTCCCGAGGAAGTAGCCCAGCCCCTTGGCGACGGGGTGGCCGAACATCTGGTCGCTCTGCTCGGTGGCCACGGCGGAGATCTGGACCAGCCGCTCGGGGGAGATCAGCCGGACCCCGTCCACCTCGCCGATCAGGGCTGCGTACATGCGAGCGGCCGCGCGCGCTGTCATGGTGCCGCACGCCGGGATGTCGGCGCGCAGGTAGTCGGGGCGGTTTCCGAGGGTGGCGGTGGGCCATACGTCCCGGTTCGGGACGGCGCGGAACAAGGGCCAGGAGGCCGGCAGGGCGGACAGCATGGTCTCCCAGTTGCCCTCCACCAGTGTCGCCAGGCGGGGCACGGCGTCTTCGGGAGTGCCGAAGTGGAGGGAGTCGGAGACGCCCAGTGGCCCGGCGACGTCCTCGCGCAGTACCTGGGAGATGGTCCTGCCGGTGGCACGGCGAATGGTTTCCCCGAGGATCCAGCCGAACGTGTAGGCGTGGTAGCCGGTGGCCGTGCCCGGCTCCCACAGTGGTTCCTGGTCGGCGACCGCGGCGCACATGGCGTCCCAGTCGCAGAGGTCCTCGGCCGTGATGTCCGCAGGCATCCGGGGCACGCCGGCGGAGTGCGTGAGTGCATGCCGCACCGTGGCGTTCTGCTTGCCGCGGGCGGCGAACTCCGGCCAGTAGTACGCGATCGGGGCGTCGTAGTCGATGAGCCCCTGCTCGGCGAGCACGTGCACGACGGTCGCGGTGACGCCTTTGCCGGTGGAGAAGCTGTGGAACAGGGAGTCCCCGTCGACGGGGCGGCCCGAGCCGGGATCGGCGGTGCCCGCCCACGCATCGACGATCCGGCGGCCGTCAAGATAGGCGACCGCCTGGATCCCGGTTTCCTGACCCGTCTCCACCAGTCGGTCGATGGTCTTCTGCACGCGCGCCTGGACGTCGGTGCCGGTCATCGCAGTCCCCCTCGTCAGCTATCCTGAACACCGCTCAACCCGAGCAGTGTTCAAGTTCTAGCTTGAGCGGTGTTCAGGAGTCAACCTCTTCTTCGTCCCACAGGAGCCCCGTTGGCCGTACGACGCCCGGACGTGATCGATGCAGCCATGACCCTGGTCGACGAAGCCGGCCTGGACGAGCTGACCACTCGCAGGCTCGCCGAGCGGCTCGGCCTGCGGGTCGGCGCCATCTATTGGCACGTCAAGAACAAGGACGAGCTCCTTGCCGAGCTGGCCGACCGCATCGTCGGCGAGGCGCTGACCGAGCCGCTCCCCGACATGGGCGCGTCGGACCAACTGGCCGTCACGGCCAAGGCTCTGCGCCGGGCCATGCTCGATCACCGGGACGGTGCCCGCCTCGTCGCCGGATACGCCGTACCGGGGCCGAACAGTCTCGCCCTCGCGGACCGGCTCATCGGTATCGCACGCACCGCAGGGGTCCCTCTTCCGCTCGCCGCGCACGCATGCGATGCACTGCTCAGCTACACGACCGGATTCGTGCTGCAGGAGCAGCAACAGCCCCGCGGCGGGGCCGCATCAGGCCGCGGCCAGGACCTCGATCTGTCCGGGCTCCCGCACCTGGCAGAGCTGCTGGCAGCGGGCATCCCCGACCGGGAGGCCGCTTTCGGCGCCGGTCTGCAGCTGATCACCGCCGGAGTGATCGCAAGGTGAGGGAGGCGGCCTTGACCATCTGTCGGCCCTGGCCGCCTGCAGGTTCGTGACGACCGGATCGGGAAGCAGCCGGCCGGTGGGGTTCGTCTACTTGCTTCGCAGCTCGCCCAGCGGGTGGGGGGCTTCCCCCAGGGTGGTGGCCGCCGTCTGCCAGCCGGTGTCCTCGGGGGTGAGGGCGCTGTGGAGGAAGGCCGTGGTGAGGTGCTGGATCAGGGCGACGCGTGCGGGATTCTCGTCCGTGGTCTCGGCGACCTCGTAGCCGGGGATGCCGCCGAGCGAGTGCTGGGCACCGAACAGGGTGAGCAGGCTCTTGCTGCCCGGGCTGTGGGTGTAAGGGTCGGTGAACCAGTCCGGTCCGCGTGTGGACAGCGGGGACTGGTCCTTGTCCCCCGCGACGACGAGAGCCGGCGTGGTCATGGTGGCGAACGACGGCTTCATGAAGGGGAAGTGCTCGGCGGCGAACGGGGTCAGGTCGTCGCCCAGGCCGGTCAGGGCGAGCAGCACACCCGCCTTGACCCGCGGGTCGGACATGTCCTCGCCGGGCACGCCGTCGGAGTCGAGGATCCGCGCACCCAGCAGTGCGCTCGCCGTCTGGGCCCCCCAGGAGTGGCCGGCCACAGCGATGCGGTCATGGTCGACCCGCCCGGTCAGGCCGGGCACGGCTGCCTCCAGAACGTCGAGTCCGTCGAGCACGCGCGCGAGGTCCTCGATGCGGAAGCGCCAGATCCGCGGCGTACGGGGGTCCTCGACGGGGATGCCGAGCGTCCGGGAGTCGAGGTGGGTGGGCTGGATGACGACGAAGCCGTGGGCAGCCCAGTGGTCCGCCAGCGGGGCGTAGCCGTTCATGGACCAGCCGAAGCCGTGCGAGAAGACGACGACGGGCAGATCGCCGCCGGCTGCGGGGGCGGAGACGCGGACCTGGAGGTCCTCGCCGCGGCCCGGGGCGGGCAGGACGACCGGTTTCACGGACACCACCGCGGTGGGTGTGCCCGTGTTCGTCTGCGCGGTGGCGGTGTTCGTGTCAGACATGGAAGTGCCTTCCGTTCTGTGCGTTTCTGCGCGGTTGCCCTTGGGTTCGTCAGGCTGGGCGGTCGGCGCCTGATCTGTCATCATGAATGAAACGGAACGTTGCTCCACTTACGATACGGAACACTGTTCCGCTTTACAAGAAGGTCGATGAAAGGAGTGCCCGTGAACGACAGTGGCCAGGGCCTGGGAAGCTCGGCCCGGTCCCAGCGCAAGGACGCACGGCGCAACCAGCAGACGCTGCTGGAGGCGGCCGCCGCGGTCTTCGTCACCTCGGGCGTGGACGCCCCGGTACGCGACATCGCGGCCGAGGCCGGCGTCGGGATGGGCACGATCTACCGCCACTTCCCCACCCGCGCGGACCTCGTCATCGCCGTCTACCGCCACCAGGTCGACGCCTGCGCCGAGGCAGGCCCGGCCCTGCTCGCGGCCGGCCCGACACCCCTTGCCGCCCTGGGGCAGTGGGTCGACCTCTTCGTCGACTTCCTGGTCACCAAACACGGGCTCGCGGCCGCGATGCAGGCAGACACCGCCGGCTTCGAGACACTGCACGCCTACTTCCTCGAACGCCTCCTGCCGGTCTGCACCCAACTCCTCGAAGCTGCCGCCGCCTCCGGGGAGATCCGCTCCGACCTCGACGCCTACCAACTCATGCGCGGCATCGGGAACCTCTGCATCGGCGCCGAAGGCGACCCCCGCTACGACGCACGTCGACTGGTGGCACTCCTCGTCGCAGGACTACGCCAAGCGCCCTGACCGTGCCGCCCCTGTGACCATGCGAACGTCGGCTGCGGAGCCGTGACGGCGGGTCATCCTTCCTCTCCCACCAGGGCGTTGTCAGTGGTGGCCGATAGCGTCGGGAGTGTTGGAAGGGCCGTTCGGCGACAGGAGTGGAAGATGACCGAGAACCTTGTGCTGCCCACGCTCAGGGTGGTGCTGACGGATGTCAACGAGCGTGTGGTCGAGGCATGGAGGGCGGCGTTCGCCGACACCCCCGGCATCGAGATCCGCAGGGGTTCGATCCTCGACGAGGACGTCGACGCCTGGGTCACCCCGACCAACTCCCGCGGCCGGATGGACGGCGGGGTCGACGCCGTCATCAAGCGGCACCTCGGAGCCGGTATCCAGCTGCGCGTCCAGCGGGCGATCCGCGACCGGTTCGCCGGGACCATGCCGGTGGGCAGCGCGGTCTGCGTCCCGTCGGGGGCAACCGTCCCGCGGTACCTCATATCGACGCCGACCATGGTGCAGTCCTCGCAGAACGTGAGCGACACGCTGAACGTCGCCCTGGCGTGTGCCGCGGCGTTCCAGGCCGTCCACCGGCAGAACCGGCAGGCGCCGGGCAGTATCCGCTCGGTGGCGCTGGTCGGGTTGGGCGCGCAGACCGGCCGGGTGCCGGCCCGGGTCTGTGCGAACTTGATGTGGACCGGCTACACGCTCTTCCACGACCACTGGTTCGAGGACGACGAGGAGCTGCGCGCCACGATCACCGCGCAGCTCGACGGCATCGAGAACGCACCGGTCACGAAGCGGGTGCGCATCGTGCCGCCGAAAGGGCGTTCCTTTCGCCGCTGATCCCGTCCACCCGGCCGGTCAGGCCGCCGGCCACCTCCACCCTTCAGGTACGACAACCGGGAGCCCTTCCCCCATGAGCGACGCCACCACCACCCCGGACCAGCCCGACGAGAACGACCCGCTGGGCCTCACCGAGCTCTTCAAGGGCGGCGGCGAACCCTGGCTTCCGCTGCTGAAGCCCGTCATCGAGGCACAGCCCGATGCCGACCGGTTCATCGGCCAGGGCCGCGGCCCGGAGGTCGTCCCGGTGCGCGAGTTGACCTTCCAGGCGCTCAAGCCGAACCCGCCGCACAAGTGGAAGGTCGTCGTCTTCGGCCAGAACCCGTACCCGCGGCCGGAGAGCGCCACCGGCATCGCCATGTTCGACAACACCTTCAGCGACTGGAAGGACAGCCAGTTCGGGAGGGTGGTCAGCATCCGCTGCCTCATCAAGGCGGCGGCGATGTGGAAGTACGGCATCGCCAAGAAGACCCCGATCGCCGACGTCCGCGCCCTGTTGAAGGAGCGGGACACGGTTCAGCCGCCGGAGTGGTTCCAGGCGATGCTCACGCAGGGCGTGCTGCTGCTGAACGCCTCGCTCACCGCCAGCGGCGACGGGGCGATGGGGACCGACCGGCACACCCAGTTCTGGCGGCCCGTCGCCGAACGGATCGTCGAGGAGATCCTCAAGGCCAAGCAGGACGCCGACGAGGAGGACCGCGGAGTCGTCTTCGCCTGGTGGGGCGCCCACGCCCGCAGTCTGAAGAAGGTCGTCCAGCGGCTCCAGGCGAAGTACCCGGACGTCGAGGTCCGGCACATCGACCACGCCAACCCGGCGGCCCAGGGTGACATCTTCTGCGAGGGCGACCACTTCGCCATGGTGAACGCGGCCCTTGCGTCGCTGGGTGCCGAGGAGATCGACTGGCTGCCGAGCAAGGGGTGGAACGCGGCGGCAGCGGGGACCGCGGGCACGGACGGCGACGTCGCGGCACGCATGGGGGCCTTCATCGCGTCCACCCGGGAACTGCACCAGCTGTACCTGGAACGCCTCACCAGCGTCAAGGACGAGGGGCTCGTCCTCCCGGCGATCACGGGTGTGTTCGACACCCCGCTGATGGGCTTCCAGGACGCCGTGTCCCCCGTCGCCAAGGTGCTGTCCGGGCTCGGCCGGCACATCGACCGGTCCCGCGACTTCGGCAAGCTGCGGGCGGACGAGACGGCCGACGGCCTGTCCGCCGACGCGATCGCCGCGCTCTACCTCTACACCTGCGAATCCGCCTTCTACCGCGAGATCAACGCCGTCCTTCGCTCTCCGGACCGGACCAAGGTCGCGCCGTACCTCCCGTACCTGCGCCTGCTGTTCTCGGCGGTCTCGGGCCTGCCCGCCCACACCGGACCGCTGTGGCGCGGCATGTCGCTGGACCTGCGGGCGCAGTACCCGGTCGGGCGCACGGTGACCTGGTGGGGCGTGTCCTCGTGCACCTCCGAGCTGAGCGTGGCCCGGTCCTTCCTGGGGAGCCGGGGCAAGCGGACGCTCTTCGAGGTGACGCCCGCCCGGGCGGTGGGGATCCGCAGGTTCTCCGCCTTCACCGGCGAGGAGGAGTACATCCTGGCGCCGGGCACCCAGCTCGAGGTGACGGACGTGAAGGCCGAGCGCGGCGGCCTGTGCACGGTCAGGCTGACCGAAGTGGAGGCCGCCCCTCTCGTCTCCTGACCCACGCCTACGCCGGCACGCCTCGCGTCCCTGACCACTCGCTCTGCGGGCGGTGTTAGGGTCGCTCGTGATCGCGTGCTGGGGGGACGGGTGAGGGGCGGACGACTGCTCCGGTCGGCTGCCTGCGCCGTGCTGCTCCTGGGTCTCGTCGCAGGGGCAGGGCGCACGGACCGTTCGGACGTGCCGGCGGGGGCCATGTCGGCCGATGCCCGGAGTTATCTGTCGCAGGCCCTGGACATCATGGAGAGGAACGCGCTTCTGCGCCACCAGGTCGATTGGGATCTGGTACGCCGACTGGCGTTTTGGCAGGCTCAAGGTGCGCGGAAGCCTGCAGACGTCTACGACGCGATCCGCTTCGCCCTTCAAACAGTCGGCTACGGACACAGCCGCTTGCTCGAGCCCGAGCAGGTGAGGGACGCTGCGGCTTCGGTCTCTTCCCCTCAAGGCCCGGAGGGCCGCTCGCTGGGACATCACGTCGGGTATCTCTCGCTCCCCGCAGTTCAGGGTACTGACTCGACGTACGAGCGGTACATACGGCAAGGACGCGAGGCGGTGAAGGAGGGCGGGCTGTCGAGGGCCTGCGGCTGGGTCGTCGACGTTCGCGGCAACCACGGCGGGAACATGTGGCCGATGCTCGCCGTCGTAGGCCCCGTCCTCGGGGAGGGAACGGTCGGCATGTTCGTCGATGCCGACGCCATGACGTATCCGTGGACGATCCGGGACGGCGTCCCGCACGAGAACGGCTCAAGGAGGACATACGGCGACAGCGGACTCAGTGCTCCTGCAGCTCTCCCCCACGTTCCGGTCGCAGTTCTGACCGACGGCGGGACGGCCAGCGCCGGCGAGGCAGTGGTGGTTGCCTTCCGGGGCCGGCCGCAGACGCGGTCCTTCGGCGAAGCGACCTCGGGCGTCCCCACAGGGAACACGACCCATCGCCTGCCCGACGGTGCCTTGCTGGTGCTCACAGAAGCCAAGGATGCCGACCGTACCGGCCGCAGTTATGACGCGGCGATACCTCCTGACGAGAGCGTCCCCGCCGTAGGACTCCGGGGCACCGACGCCGATCAGGGGCTGCGAGCAGCGCAGAACTGGCTGCTCGAACAGCCAGCATGTCAATGACTTCCAGTCGGTCGTTGTGCGTGGGTGGCGGGGCCAGGGAGGTCTTGGGCCGGCCGGTCGTGCGCTCGGCCTTGTGGCGGCGGTTGTGGGTCTCGCTGTCGAGGCCGGTGGACGGTGCCCGGGCGCGTCGTGCGGGGCCGGGCCCGGCGGCCCGCTAGCGTCGGGGCATGGCGCTGCTGCACAAGATCTACTACGTCGACCGCTCGGACATCCTGCCGGGCCGGCTCGACGACGTGAAGGCCGCCATGCTCGAGCTGGCGGCCTTCGTCGAGGCGGCGGAGCCGCAACTGCTTGCCTACCACTTCTACGTCGACGAGGCCGGGTCCACCATGTCGGTGGTGGCTGTCCATCCCGACGCGGCCTCGCTGGAGCTCCATCTCGAACTCGGCGGGCCCAAGTTCCGCGCCTTCGTCCCACTGATCCGCATGCGGTCCATCGACGTGTACGGAGAGCCGTCCCCCGCGGCCATGGACCGCCTCCGCGCCAAGGCCTCCCTCCTCGGCGACGCCGACGTCACCGCACACGCCGCTGTCGCCGGCTTCACCCGCTGACGCCTTCCCGGGCGGCCGGAGACAGGCGGGGATGTCGGGCAAGGACCCCACCGCGCCCGGTGGTCCCCTCCCTCGCGGAGGAAGGGGGCTACAGCACGTGGCGTTACCAGCGGCGGTGTACGGCAGGTTCCACGCACAGCACGGCGGCTCCTGCGGTCGTGCCGACCAGGAGGGCCGGCGGCCATCCGCCGCCGTTGAGGAGGGCGCCGAGGCACGCGGCGGTGACGGCGAGCGGGCGCAGCAGCCGAAGTGGCAGAAGGCCTGCGCCGGTGAAACGGCCTGGGCCTGGAAGAACCAGGTCGGACATCTCGAGTCGGGGCACGGGGAAGTACCTTGCGACCTTCCCCGCCAGGCCAGGCGGCGGCCCGGCACGCCGAGGGCGGACCGCGGCCGGTGGAAGCCCTGGAGCAGGCGCGCCGGCTCGTCGGCGACGACGTACTCGCCCGCTGGTTCGTGCGGACCGACCCTGCTCTGCCCCGGCCACCGTGCGCCGGGCCCGCCGTTCGCGCCCTCGGGGCTCGGTGCCGGCACCCGGCTTGCTGCGGCGCCGGCTGACCGGGGCTCCCGCCCGCCTCCCCGAGGACGTCGGCCCGGCCCCGGCCCGGCTACTCGGCGCGTAGCGCGGCCAGCCGTTGTTCGAACGGCACCACCTCGAAGCCGTCCGCCGGGTCCACCGAAGTGATCGCTCCGGTCAGCGAACGGGGTGCGATCGCGGCGGCGGTGTCGACGTCCGGGCCGGGCCCCGGGCCGGCGGCCGGGCCCGCGTCCGAGCCGAAGCCCCGGCCTGCGGGCACCGTGGCGGGCGCCATGAAGCGTGCCAGTTCCGCGCCCGCACGGGTGATCCGCTGCGCCAGCCCGTCCTCGCCCCAGTCCTCCGCGGCCGCGTACACGGCGGTCGGCAGGACGAGCGCGCGCAGGTAGGTGAACAACGGGCGCAGAGCGTGTTCGGTGGCCAGGGAGTGCCGGGCCGTGCCGCCGGTCGCGCCGACGAGCACCGGCTTGCCCGTCAGGGCGTCCTTGTCGATGACGTCGAAGAACGACTTGAACAGTCCGCTGTAGGAGCCCGCGAACACCGGCGTCACGGCGATCAGGCCGTCCGCCGCCGCCACCGCGTCGAGCGCGGCGGCCAGTCGGGCGGACGGGAAGCCGGTGACGAAGTGCTGGGCGATGTCCGTTGCCAGGCCGCGCAGTTCGATCACCTCGGGCTCGGCGTCCACGTGGCGCAGTGTCGCCGCCGAGAGGCGGTCGGCGAGCAGGCGGGTCGAGGAGGGCGTGCTCAGCCCCGCCGATACGACGACGAGCTTCATGCCTGCGTTCCTTCCGTCGAGGTCTCCTGGGCGGCCGCTACGCGGGCCGGGTGCGTGGGCGCGTCCGGTACGCCGGCCGGCCGGAGGCCGGCGAACTCCTTGCGGAGGACCGGTACGACCTCTTCGCCGAGGAGGTCGAGCTGCTCCAGGACCGTCTTCAGGGGCAGGCCCGCGTGGTCCATCAGGAACAGCTGGCGCTGGTAGTCGCCGGCGTAGTCTCGGAAGGACAGGGTCCGCTCGATGACCTGCTGCGGTGAGCCGACCGTCAGCGGCGTCTGGGAGGTGAACTCCTCCAGGGACGGGCCGTGGCCGTACACCGGCGCGTTGTCGAAGTACGGGCGGAACTCGCGGACGGCGTCCTGCGAGTTCTTGCGCATGAACACCTGGCCGCCGAGCCCGACGATGGCCTGCTCGGGGGTGCCGTGGCCGTAGTGGGCGTAGCGCTGCCGGTACAGGTTCACCATCTGCTCGGTGTGGGAGGCCGGCCAGAAGATGTTGTTGTGGAAGAAGCCGTCGCCGTAGTACGCGGCCTGCTCGGCGATCTCCGGCGAGCGGATGGAGCCGTGCCAGACGAAGGGCGCGACGCCGTCCAGCGGGCGCGGCGTGGAGGTGAAGGACTGCAGCGGCGTGCGGAACTTGCCCTTCCAGGTGACGACGTCCTCGTCCCACAGCCGGCGCAGCAGCGCGTAGTTCTCGATGGCCAGGTCGATGCCGTCGCGGATGTCCTTGCCGAACCAGGGGTAGACCGGACCGGTGTTGCCGCGGCCCGTCATCAGGTCGACGCGGCCGTCCGCGACGTGCTGGAGCATCGCGAAGTCCTCGGCGATCTTCACCGGGTCGTTCGTGGTGATCAGTGTCGTCGACGTGGACAGGATCAGGTTCTCGGTGCGCGCGGCGATGTAGCCGAGCATCGTCGTCGGTGAGGAGGGGACGAACGGGGGGTTGTGGTGCTCGCCGGTGGCGAAGACGTCGAGGCCGACCTCCTCGGCCTTCTGCGCGATGGCGAGCATCGCCTTGATCCGCTCGTGCTCGCTGGGCGCACGTCCGGTCGTCGGATCGGGCGTGACGTCGCCGACGGTGAAGATCCCGAACTGCATGGCTCCCCTTCCCAAGATTGTTTACGATTCAACTATACCTGGGAACGGGAGGTACCGCCGACGTATTCCCGGCAGCGCGAGGGCCCGGCGGAGCGCCGCGGGCGGGGCGGGGTGCGCCCGTAGCCGGCGGCGCTCCGGGGACACCCGGCGATCCGGCACACCATCGACGCGCGCGGGTCCCGCACCGCGAATCGCCGTGGGACGCCTATCTGTTGCTCTCGGCGTACCCCTGTTGCAGACTCGCCCTGATCGCTTTCGATCTTCTGTTCATCCCGGGGGGACACACAGTGAAATTCCGCATGCCCGCTCGCGCCGTCGCCCGTGCGGCCGCCGTGCTCGCCGCCGCCGCTCTCGCGCTCCCGGCGGTCGCCGTCGGTACGGCCCAGGCCGCGGAGATGCCGCAGGGCGAGTTCAACTGGGCCGGGGGCCAGGGCGACGGCTTCGACGACCAGGCGCGCTGGTACGGGCCCGGCCAGGGCGACACGATCGACGTGACGGCCTCCGCCGACCACCGCGCCCTGCGGGTCACCATCACCCGCCCCGGCGATTCCTGGACCATGGACCTGGCCGCACCCGCCGGGCAGGCGCTGGCGGTCGGCACGTACGAGAACGCGGTGAAGACCCCGGAGATGCCGGGTACCGTCCTCGACCGGCCCAGCATGTTCGTCAACGGCTACTACGGCGGCTGCGCCACCCTCACGGGCCGGTTCAGCATCAGCGAGCTGGTCTTCGGCGAGGGCTCGGCCGTCAAGAAGATCAACCTCTCCTACGAGCAGGACTGCGACGACCGCAGCGTGCTCAAGGGCTACCTGATGGCCAACGACGTCACCCCGCCGAAGCCGGTCGCCCTGGGCATGGCCGTGGGCGGCCACGGCCGGCTGTCCAAGACCGGCCAGGCCACGCTGAGCGGCACGGTCACCTGCACCAAGCCGGTGAAGATCTCGGTCGGCGGCTCCGCCAGCCAGGAGCAGCCCAAGTTCGTCCAGGGCTTCTTCCGTACGGAGGTGAACTGCGTCACGGGCAAGACCGTCGCGTGGCAGGCCCCCGTCCAGGTGCACACCCCCGAGACGAACACGCCGTTCATCAAGTCCGAGCGGCTCAAGGTCTTCGGCAACGCCTCGACCACCGACCCCGACCTCGGCACGTACGTCACCGTGAGCGCCGACAAGTGGGTGACGCTGCGCTAGCGGTTCCCGCCGCCGGGCGCCGGCTGTCCCCGGCGCCCGGCTTCGGGGGGCGATCTTGTCACGTCGAGCAGAGAATGACTGCAATGGCACCGCTGCGCGATGCGAGGCGTGCGGTTCTGGGGTCTGGAGGTCGTGGGCCATGGAAACCGTGACGTCCCGCGACCCGCCGCCGCCCGGACCGCAGGACGACGCACCTCAGGACGACGTACCGCCGGAGGAAGCACCGCAGGAGGAACTCACGTCCCTCCGGGACATCGTGGTGCGGCTGGTCGCCGCCTATCCCTCGGTCGACGCGGCCGCCGTCGAAGTGACGGTCAAGGCCGCGTACGACGCGTTCCACCACGCCCGGGTCAGGGCGTTCGTCCCGATCCTCGTCGAACGCCGGTCCCGGAGGGCGCTCGACACCGCCCGGCGTACCGCTCCCGGTCGTGCATCCGGACCGGAGAAGGGCTGATCGGTGATGTCGGACGAGAGAGCCGAACGCATTGCGGAATTCATCGCGCCACTGCGCGTGAAGCCGGGCTCGAAGGTGCGCCTGGGCCGGGACTTCGACCCCCGGTACGAGGCCGGTATGAAGAAGCAGGACGGGGTCGAGCTGTTGCGGACCGGGGTGGCACTGCTCGCCGAGTACCAGGAGCGGCTGGCCGCCCAGGACACGTACGGCGTGGTGCTGTGCCTCCAGGCACTCGACGCGGGAGGCAAGGACGGGACGATCCGCCACGTGATGAGCGGGGTCAATCCCCAGGGCGTACGGGTCAGCAGCTTCAAGGTGCCCTCCACCGAGGAACTCGACCACGACTACCTGTGGCGTTACGTGAAGCGGCTGCCCGCACGGGGCGAGATCGCCATCTTCAACCGCTCGCACTACGAGGAGGTCCTCGTCGTACGGGTCCACCCCGAGAACCTCGTCCGGCAACACCTGCCCGAGCACGCGCGCGGGCCCGACGTCTGGGAGCGGCGCTACCGGGAGATCAACGACTGGGAGCGCTACCTCGCGGACAACGGGTTCAAGGTGGTGAAGATCTTCCTGAACCTGTCCAAGGAGGAGCAGCGTGCGCGCTTCCTGAAGCGGATCGACCTGCCGGAGAAGAACTGGAAGTTCTCCGCGGCCGATGCCCTGGAGCGGCGCCGGTGGGACGACTACCAGTCGGCGTACTCCGAGATGCTGTCGGCCACGAGTACCCCGTGGGCGCCGTGGTACGTCGTGCCGGCCGACCAGAAGTGGTTCGCGCGGATCTGCGCGGCGGCGGTCCTCGCGCACACCCTGATCGGCATCGATCCCCAGTACCCCGAGGTGGGCGAGGACGCGCGCAAGGAACTGCTCATCACCAAGTGGGAGCTGGAGCAGGAGGCCCCGCCCGGGGCCCCGGCCGATCCGTACGCCGAACGGCATCCCGCCCCTCCCCCGCCCGCCGAGGAGAGGAAACAGGGGAAGAAGGGGAGGAAGGGGAAGGAGGAGCGGAAAGGGAGCAAGGCGGGGAAGCGGAGGAAGGGGCGATGACGGTGGGGTCGGATGCCGTGGGAGAGCAGCCCCGGCCGGCGGAGGACGGCTGGCACACGCGCACGCCCGAGGAGGTCGTGGCGGCGTTCGACGTCGATCCGGCGGTCGGTCTGTCTGCGGCGCGGGCCGCCGAGCTCCTGTCCGCGCACGGCCCGAACGCGCTGCCGGAGGAGAAGCAGACCCCGGCCTGGCGCCGGTTCCTCGCGCAGTACCGCAGCTACATGCAGATCGTCCTGGTGGCGGCGGCGGTCGTCTCCCTGCTCATCCGGGAGTGGACCACCGCGGTCCTGCTGATCGTGCTGACGCTGCTGAACGCGGTCGTCGGGCTGCGTCAGGAGGGCAAGGCCGAGAGCGCGATGAACGCGCTGAAGTCGATGATGAAGGCGACGGCGCGGGTGCGCAGGGACGGCACGGAGGCGGAGGTCCCCGCCGAGCAGCTCGTCGTCGGCGACATCGTGCTCCTCGCCGCCGGGGACCAGGTACCCGCGGACGGACGGCTCGTCGAGGCCAGCGCCCTGCAGATCGACGAGTCGGCGCTCACCGGTGAGAGCGTGCCCGCCGCGAAGGACACCGCCACCCTGCCGGCCGGCCCGTCGTCCCCGGGCGACCGGACCAACACGGCGTTCATGAACACCCCCGTCACCCACGGCAGCGGCATCGCCGTCGTCACCGCGACCGGCGCGGACACCGAGCTCGGCAAGATCTCCGGAATGCTCACGGCCACCGAGAAGGAGGTGCCGCCGCTCACCAAGGAGCTCGACACCCTGACGCTGTGGATCACCGGGGCGGCCGGTCTGACCATGATCGTGATGTTCGCCCTGGGGCGCAGCCGCGGCCAGGCGTGGGACGTCCTGTTCGTCAGTGCGGTCTCGCTGGCCATCGCGGCCATCCCCGAGGCTCTGCCGACGGTGACCCAGGCGATCCTGTCCGTCGGCAGCCTCAACCTGGCGAGGCGGAACGCCATCGTGAAGGAGCTGCCGTCGGTCGAGACGCTGGCGTTCACCTCGGCGATCAACTCGGACAAGACCGGCACCCTGACGATGAACCAGATGACCGCCGTCGAAGTGCTGAGCCCCACCGACCGGTACACGGTCTCCGGCACGGGCTACGGGCTGGAGGGGAAGGTCCACCACGCCGCCGGGTCCGCCGCGGGGATCGAGGACGCGATCCTGCCGTACGTGGTGGCCAGCGACGCGAAGCTGGTCGACGGCCAGGTGGTGGGCGATCCCACCGAGGGCGCGCTGCTGGTGCTCGCGCACAAGGCCGGGCTGGACACCGACGCCACCAGGGCGGCGCTCCCCCGGCTCGCCACCCTGCCGTTCGACCCCGGCTACAAGCTGATGGCCACCTTCAACTCGGCGGTCGACGCCTCCGGGCGGAAGGTCGTCCGCTGCTTCGTCAAGGGCGCGGCCCCCGCGGTCCTGGCCCGGGCGTCCACCGCGCTCGCGGCGGGGGCGACCGTCCCGTGGGACGCCGAGCTGGGGGAACGCGCCGAGGCCCAGACCGCGCGGATGGGCGGCGAGGGGCGCCGGGTGATGGCCGCGGCCACCCGCGACCTGGACCCGGCCGGCTTCGATCCGGACGCCGACCTGCTCGCGTACGTCACCGACCTGCGGATCACCTCTCTCGTCGGCATGGTCGATCCGCCCCGTGCGGAGGCCGGGGACGCGGTGGCCAGCGCCCGGGCGGCACACATCCGGGTCCGCCTGGTGACCGGGGACGACGTCACCACCGGGGCGGCGATCGCACGGCAGCTCGGCATCCCGGGCGAGGCCGTGCTCGGCGCCGATTTCGCCGCGATGAGCGAGGAGGAGAAGCTCGCCCGCATCGACGGCATCGGCGTGGTGGGGCGGGTCGCACCGGAGCACAAGGTGGTGCTCGCGAACACGCTCAAGAAGAAGGGCGAGGTCGTGGCGATGACCGGGGACGGCGTCAACGACGCACCGGCCATCAAGGCCGCCGACATCGGCATCGCCATGGGCAGCGGCACGGACGTGGCGAAGAACGCCGGCCGCATGATCCTCTCCGACGACAACTTCGCCACCATCGTCTACGCCGTGGAGCAGGGCCGGACGATCTACGACAACCTCACCAAGTACATCCGGTTCGTGCTGCTCCTGCTGGTCACGTTCGTGCTGACCTTCCTCGGGGCCACCGTCCTGAACATCGCCGCCGGCGAGCCCTTCACGCCGCCGCAGGTGCTGTGGATCCACTTTGTCGTCAACGCCTCCTTCGGCTTCGCGCTCGGCTTCGACCGGGAGAGCCCCGGGCTCATGCGGCGCAGGCCGCGCCCCCGCGGGGAGTCGGTGCTCACCCGGCCCCTGCTGGTCACGGTCGGCTTGAGCGGGCTGGCGGTCACCGTCGTCCTGCTCGGCCTGATCACGCTCGGCCGGGCCTGGTTCGGCAGCGTCGGGACCGGGCAGTCGATCGCGTTCACCGCCTTCGCCCTGTGCCTGATCGTGGCGGCGTTCGAGTGCCGCAACGAGACCGAATCGGTGCTGACGACGTCCACGTTCGACAGCAAGCAGATGAACTGGGTCGCCCTGGCGCAGTTCGTCCTGGCGGTGCTGGTCACGCAGGTGGACGGGTTCCGTCGTATGCTCGGGACGACCGAGATCGACGCCAGGCAGTTCGGCTGGGCGCTGCTGGCCGCCCTCGCGCTGCTGCTCCTGTGGGAGTTGGGCAAGCTCGTGGCCCGCCGGTCCAGGGGCGCCTGAGGGGAGGGACCGCCCGTGACGACGCGGCGCAGCGGCCACGGGCCCGTCTCCCGGCTCCGGGCCGTGCCCGGCGTGCGCGCGGTGTCGTCCTACCGGCGCGAGTGGCTGGTCAAGGACGTGGTCGCGGGAGTCGTGCTGACCACGCTGCTGGTGCCGCAGGGCATGGCGTACGCCGAACTGGCGGGCCTGCCGCCGATCACCGGGCTGTACACGACGGTCCTCTGCCTGCTCGGCTACGCGGTGTGCGGGCCGTCCCGGATCCTGGTGCTGGGCCCGGACTCCTCGCTGGGGCCGATGATCGCCGCGACCGTGCTGCCGCTGGTGGCGGCCGGCGGGGATCCCGGCCGGGCGGTCGCCCTGGCGTCCGTGCTCGCGCTCATGGTGGCGGCCATCATGATCCTGGCCTCGGTGGCCAAGCTCGGCTTCATCGCCGACCTGGTCTCGAAGCCGACGATGATCGGCTACATGAACGGCCTGGCCCTGACGATCCTGATCGGCCAGTTGCCCAAGCTGCTCGGCTTCTCGGTGGACGCGGACAATCTGATCGGTGAGTGCGCCGGCCTGGTACGCAAGATCGCCGAGGGCGCGGTGGTGCCGGCGGCCGCCGCGGTCGGCGTGGGCGGGATCGTCCTGCTCCTGGTCCTGCAGCGGTTCGTCCCGAAGGTCCCCGCGGTGCTCGTCATGGTGGTCCTGGCGATCGCCGCGGCCGTCGTGTTCGACCTGGGCGAGCGCGGTGTCGGCCTGGTCGGGGTGCTGCCCGAGGGCTTCCCGCCGTTCACGATCCCGCAGGTGGGGCTCTCCGACCTCGCGCCGCTGTTCGCCGGCGCGCTGGGCATCGCCCTGGTGTCGCTGGCCGACACGATCTCCAACGCGTCGGCGTTCGCGGCCCGCACCGGGCAGAAGGTCCACGGGAACGGGGAGATGGCCGGGGTGGGCGCGGCCAATCTGGCGGCCGCCCTCTTCCAGGGCTTCCCGGTCAGCACGAGCGGGTCCCGCACGGCGGTGGCACAGCGTGCGGGGGCCAGGACGCAGCTCACAGGTGTCGTCGGAGCGGCGCTCATCGTCGTGATGCTCCTGCTGGCCCCCGGCCTGTTCCGCAACCTCCCCCAGCCGGCCCTCGCCGCCGTGGTCATCACCGCGTCGCTGTCGCTGGCCGACATTCCGGGGACGGTACGGCTGTGGCGGCAGCGCCGGGCGGAGTTCCTGCTGTGCTTCGCGGCCTTCGCCGGCGTGGCCCTGCTCGGTGTGCTCCCCGGGATCGCCATCGCCGTGGCCCTCTCCGTACTCAACGTCTTCCGGCGCGCCTGGTGGCCGTACAACACCGTGCTGGGCCGGGTGCCGGGCCTGGAGGGCTACCACGACGTACGGTCCTACCCGCGCGCCGGGCAGCTGCCGGGCCTGGTGATCTACCGGTTCGACGCCCCGCTCATCTTCGCCAACGCCAGGACCTTCCGCGACGAGGTCAGGCGGCTGGCCGACGCCGACCCGCGGCCGGCTTGGATCGTCGTCGCGGCCGAGCCCATGACCGATGTGGACACCACGGCCGCCGACATGCTGGCGGAGCTGGACGAGACGCTCAACGCGGAGGGCGTGCACCTGGTGTTCGCCGAGCTCAAGGACCCCGTGCGGCGCAAGGTGGAGCGGTACGAGCTCACCCGCACCATCGACGCCGGCCACTTCTTCCCCACGCTGGAGGCCGCCGTCACCGCATTCCGCCTGCACACCGGAGCGGAGTGGAAGGCGCCCACCGACGGGAGCAGCGGAAGCACCGGGAGTACCGGGAGTACCGGTATCACCGGGAGCTGACCGGCGGCCGGGCCGGAGGGCGCCTCCGCATTTGGCCTGCCGGCAGCTCGGATGGCGGCGGCGGCCGGGCCCTGGGACCATGGCCCCGGAGGCGAGCCATGACGTACGATCCGCAGGATTCTGCTTCCGAAGAGCCACCGGCTTCCGAAGGGCCGCCGGCTTCCGAACGGCCGCCGGCGCGTGGCGACGCCGCCCCGGCGGACCGTGCGGAGCCGTCCGCCGCCTCCGGCCGGCGCCGGCGACTGCTCCACCTCTCGCTGCCGGGCTGCTGGGGCGCGCTCGTCCTGGCGTGTCTGTCCTTCACGCCGTCGCTGCTGCCTCGCGGCGGCGTCCTCCAAGGACTGATCGCGGGCATCAGTGCGGCGATCGGGTACGGACTCGGTGTCGTGGCGGCCTACGTGTGGCGCGCGTTCGCCGACCGGGAGGCGCGGACCGCCTCACGCAGGTCGTGGCTGGTCCTCGTGGTCTCGGCGATCGTGCTGTTCGGGCTCGCGTTCGGGCTCGGGCAGTACTGGCAGCACAGGATCCGCGGGCTCATGGGGGTCACCGACTACAGCGCCCTCGCCACCGTCGCCTGCCCGTTCGTCGCCGTGCTCGTCTTCTGGCTCCTGCTGCTGGTCGGGCGGGGACTGCGGGGCCTGTACCGCTGGGCCGCCCGCCTGCTCGACCGGTGGATCGGCCGGCGCGCGGCGCGGGCGGTCGGCTGGATCGCGGTCGCGGCGCTGGCGTGGGCCGCGTTCACCGGGGTGCTGCTGCAGGGCTTCGTGAACGCGGCCAACGAGGCCTTCTCGCTGCGGGACACGCAGACACCGGAAGGCGTGCAGCGTCCCACCTCGGACCTGCGCTCCGGCGGGCCCGATTCCCTCGTGCCGTGGGACTCGCTGGGCCGGGAGGGCCGGGCCTTCGCCGCCGGCGGGCCGTCGGCCCAGGACATCGGTGCGTTCACCCACCGCACGGCACAGGAGCCCGTGCGGGCCTACGCCGGCCTGACGACGGCGGACGACGCGGAGACCCGGGCCGCCCGAGCCGTCGCGGACCTCGAGCGGGCGGGCGGCTTCGAACGCGAGAACCTGCTGGTGATGACCACGACGGGGAGCGGCTGGGTCGATCCCGCCGCGGTGGACACCTTCGAGTACCTCGGCAACGGCGACTCGGCCACCGTGGCGATGCAGTACTCGTACCTGCCGTCGTGGCTGTCCTATCTCGTCGACCAGGCCAAGGCGCGCGAGGCCGGCCGTGAACTCTTCGACGCCGTCTACGAGACCTGGTCCCAGCTGCCCCCGGACACCCGTCCACGGCTGTTCGTGGCGGGTGAGAGCCTGGGGTCGTTCGGTGGTGAGACGGCGTTCAGCGGGGAGTACGACCTGCGCAACCGCACCGCCGGCACGCTGTTCGCCGGTCCGCCCAACTTCAACACCCTGTTCCGCGAGTTCAGCGACCAGCGCGACGCGGGAAGCCCCGAGATCGAGCCCGTCTACAAGGAGGGGCGGACCGTCCGGTTCACCGGCGACCCGGCCACCGGAGCGCCTCCGCAGGAGCGTCCGTGGGACGGCACTCGCGTGCTCTACCTCATGAACCCCTCCGACCCGATCGTCTGGTGGAGCCCGAGCCTGGTGCTCGACGAACCCGACTGGATCGGCGAGGCGCCCGGCGACGACGTGCTGGAGACGATGTTCTGGATCCCCTTCGTGACCTTCTGGCAGATCACCGCCGACCTGCCGTTCTCCACGGGCGTACCGGACGGCCACGGCCACACGTACAAGGTCTCGTACGTCGACGGCTGGAACGCCGTCATGCGGCCCGCCGGGGTCACGCCGCAGGACCTGGACCGGCTGAAGGACATCGTCCGGCCGGACCAGTGAGCCCGTGCGACGGGGGGGGGCAGCGCGACGGAGGCAGCGCGACGGGGACAGCACGCGGGTGGTGGTCAGCGCAGCAGGAAGCCGACGACGTAGCCGAACGCGTTGACCGCCCAGTGCAGGCCCATGGGAGCCAGCAGGCTGCCGCTGCGGCGGCGTAGCTCGCAGAACAGCACGCCCGCTCCCGCCGTGAACAGCACGGCCGCCCCGACCGCCGCGGCGGCGCCGAGCCGGGAGTCGCCGAAGACCGGGGACAGGGCGGGCTTCGCGGTCGCCAGGTGCAGTGACGGCAGGACGTGCCAGAGGCCGAACAACACGCTCGACACACCGGTCGCCCACGCCGCCCCGCGGGCCCGGAGCACCAGCCCGTAGAGCACGCCGCGGAAGGCGGTCTCCTCCAGCAGGACCGTGCCGAGGGGGACCAGCACGAGGACACGGAGCATCAGCTCGCCCCCGTCCATCCCGCTGTAGCGCCGGTCCTCGAACAGGAGCCTGGTGGCCGGGAGCAGGGCTGCGGCCAGGTAGACGACCCCGACCAGTGCGATCAGGGCCAGCGCCCACCGGGCACCGCGGGCCAGCGTGCCGGGCGCGAGGCCCGCGTCCGCCAGGGTGCCGCCGGCCCACCGGAGTACGCCGAGCAGTACGACGCAGGCCACGGCTGCCGTCACCAGGCCGGGCAGGCCCGTCCAGCGGTGCACGGCCAGATTGGCGGCCACCAGGACGGCCACGGTGAGTCCCACGGCCGCCGAGGTGCCGATCCGCCGTCGGCCTCGGCTCCGCGGGTCGGGTCCCATCGGCAGTTCCCCTGCTCCCTTCACCGGCCGGCAGTTCTCGTCACCCCTCGGGCCCACGCTAGCCGCCCCCTTCCCGGGGCGCCCGGCGGCGTACGGGCGCTGCCGCTCAGCCGGGGAGGATGTTCTTGTTGTGGTGGAAGGCGTTGTCGGGGTCGTACTTGGCCTTCACCTCCCCCAGGCGGCGGTGGACCTGCCCGCCGTACGCCTGGCGGACGCGGTCGGCGCCGTCGTCGGAGTCGAGGAAGTTGACGTAGACGCCCTCGGCGCTGTGCGGCCGGAGGGCGTGCAGGAAGCGGCGCGCCCACTCGGTCTCCGGCGCGGCCCGCTCGCCGGATTCCCCGGGGAGCCACACGGCGTCGATGACGATGTGGTGGGCCACGTCACGACCGGCGTAGGCGGTGGCTTCGCGGGGGACGCGGGCGACGGCGCCTCCCAGGTGGAACAAGGACGCGTACGAGAGGGGTGAGCCGGCGCGGTAGGCGTGGTCGGCGATGACGGCGATGGCCGCGTCGGAGAGGCCGTCGAGGCCGGCGGCCTTCCAGTAGTAGTGCCAGCCATGGGGGACGGTGTCGTCCAGGGCGCCCTGAAAGGCGGCGTACGGCGTCGGTGCGAGCAGGTCCACCAGCGGCGTGCCGAACCGGCGCAGGGCGCGGACCGCCCGCTCGCCGTCCTCGACGGCGCCGGCGTAGCAGCAGACGACGGCGACGGCCGGCCGCCCGTGCAGTTCCCCGGGGACGACCGGCAGCGGGGGGACGGTGCCGAGCCGGACGACGCTGCCCAGCTCGTCGGGGGCTTCGGCGGCGAAGGACCGGTAGAAGCGCAGTACGTCGGTGGTGTCCTCGGCCGCCCAGAAGACCGGTCCGGCCAGCACGGTCGGGCCGACCGGGTGCAGGGCGAACCGGAAGGAGGTGACGACGCCGAAGTTGCCTCCGCCCCCGCGCAGTGCCCAGAACAGTTCGGGGTGCTCGTCGGCGGACGCCCGGACGATGCTGCCGTCGGCGGTGACCACCTCGGCGGCGAGCAGGTTGTCCACGGCGAGCCCGTGCTTGCGCATGAGGAAGCCGATGCCGCCGCCGAGGGTGAGTCCGCCGACACCGGTGTGGCCCACGATGCCGCCCGTGGTGGCCAGACCGTAGGCCTGTGTCTCGTGGTCGACGTCGCCCCACAGCGCCCCGCCCGACACCTGGGCCGTACGGCCGGCGGGGTCCACCCACACGGCCCGCATGTCCGAGAGGTCGATGACGATCCCGTCGTCGCAGACCGCGGTGCCGGCCACGTTGTGGCCCCCGCCCCGCACGGCGATCTCCAGGTCGTGCTCGCGGGCGAAGCGCACCGCCGCGGCCGCGTCGGCTGTGCCGCCGCAGCGGGCGACGATCCGCGGGTGCCGGTCGACGGCGCCGTTCCACACGGCTCGGGCCGTGTCGTAGTCGGCGTCGCCGGCGGTGATCAGCCGGCCCCGGAAGCCGTCGATGTCCATGACGGTCACCTCCTTGCCCCTCCGCTCCTTGCCCCCTCCGTTCCTTGCTCCCCTCCGCTCCTTGCTCCCCTCCGTTCCTTGCCCCTCCCGTCTCCACAGCACCATGGCAGCACCGCGGGTCGTGGCGGTGAAGTCAACAATCTGGACTTTCCACCCGATGGTCACCCGCGTCACACTGGGATCGTGCGGACCTACGGCCAGTACTGCCCGATCGCCCGTGGTGCCGAGATCTTCGCCGAGCGCTGGACGCCGGTGATCATCCGCAACCTGCACCTGGGCTGCGGAAGCTTTGGCGAGATCCTGGACGGCGCGCCCGGGCTGTCCCGTACGCTGCTCTCGCAGCGGCTGAAGCAGCTCGAACGGCTCGGCATCGTCGAGTCGGCGCCCAAGGACGACGGACGCGGACACCACTACACGCTCACGCCTGCGGGTGACGACCTGTTCAAGGTGTGCGTGTCGCTCGGCGAGTGGGGTGCGGCCTGGCTGGAGATCGCCCCCGCGCACCTGGACCCGTACGTGGCTCTGTGGTCGATGTGCAACGCACTGCGCCGGGACCGGCTCCCGGACCGGCGCGTCGTCATCAGCTTCGACTTCACCCGCGGCCGGCACCACGACCGCTACTGGCTGCTGATCGACCGCGGCGAGACCGAGATCTGCCGGACGTATCCCGGCGTCGACGAAGACCTCTACATCACCGCGGAGGCCGAGGCCTTCGTCAAATGGCACGCCGGCCAGCTGACCTGGGCCGAAGCCACCCGGGAGGGCCGTATCCGGCTCCACGGCCCCTCGTGGCTCGTCCGGGCCTTCCCCACCTGGAACGCGCGCAGCGCGTTCGCCCACGTCAGACCGGTCTTCACCTGATTTCTCCCAGGAAGCCCGGGGGCTTCAGCCCCGGGTGGGGGTACCTCCCGCTTGCGGGGGAGAATGGGTCCTTGGGTGGGAGGTGCGAAGCGCCGGAGTCCGCTGCGCATCTGTTGGTACCTCAACTTGATTCCCCGTCACCATCTCTACTAGCGTGTTCTGCGTGAAGATTGTCGTGCAGGTGAAGTTGTTGCCTGCGTCCGCTCATGACGCGGACGCACTGGCAGCGACTCTGCGTGCCTGCAACCGGGCCGCGAACGCGGCCTCGGAGGTGGCGTTCACCCGAGACCTCAAGCGGCGCAACGTGCTGCAAGAGGCCGTCTACCACCGCATCAAGGCCGACTTCGACCTCGGGGCCCAGCCGGCGGTGCGGGTGGTGAAGAAGGTGTGCGACGCGTACGCCACGCTGAAGGCGAACATCAAGGCCGGGAACCTCGGCCGGGAAGGCGCCAAGCGCCGGGTCCGGGCGGAGTCCAAGCCGGTCGTCTTCCGCGAGGATTCGGCGCAGCCGTACGACGACCGCATCCTGACGTGGAACCTGGACGCCCGGACTGTGTCGATCTGGACCGTGGCCGGACGCCTGAAGGGCATCCCGTTCGTCTGCTCCCCGCAGGCACTGAAGCTGCTGGCGTCCCGCAAGGGCGAATCCGATCTGGTGATGCGCGACGGCATGTTCTTCCTGGTCGCCACCATCGACATCCCCGAGCCGCCCCTGTCCGAGCCCACCGGGTTCCTCGGCGTGGACCTCGGCATCGTCAACATCGCCACCACCAGCGACGGAGAAGTCCTCGCCGGACGCGGCCTAAACCGCTACCGCAAGCGGGACCGTGACCTGCGGGCCAAGCTCCAGAAGAAGCGCACCAAGTCCGCCAAGCGGGTCTTGAAGCGCATCCGCCGCCGGGAAGCCCGGCACGCGGCGAACACCAACCACATCATCGCCAAGCGAATCGTCGCCACCGCTGAACGCACCTCCCGGGGGATCGGACTGGAAGACCTGTCCGGCATCCGGCAGAGGGTCACGGCCAGGAAAGACCAGCGGGCACGACTGCACTCCTGGGCCTTCGCCCAGCTCGGCGCGTTCATCGCCTACAAAGCACAGCGGGCGGGTGTGCCCGTGGTCCACGTGGACCCCCGCAACACCTCCCGCCAGTGCTCCGAGTGCTGGCACACCCACCGCACCAACCGGGTGGATCAAGCCCGGTTCGTCTGCCGGTCCTGCGGGACCGTGATGCACGCGGACCACAACGGCTCCCGCAACATCGCCCACCGGGCCGATGCTGTGTGGAAGCGGGGCGCAGTCAACCGCCCCAGAACCAGCGCAAGCTAGTTCCGGACGCAGGGGACCACGCGGCAGCCAGTCGCGCTCCACTTGCAATCACGGCCTCTCGCGGATCGGGTGACAAGCTCGGTCCTTCAGGGCCGAGAAGTTGACATAATCGGTTGCCTGTCGTCGACGGTGGTGGATGCAATGTCCGGCATGGTCATCCAGGCACGCCCGCCACGGCGGGACGAGACGACGGCGCACTCCCCGATCGGAGCGGATCGGACTGACGGACCGTCCGTCCGGATCGGCGCCCTCGCTCCGCTGAGTCGGCCCGGCTGGGCCGAGGCGGGCCGGCACCTGCTCGCCGGGCTCGAGTTGGCGGCTCACGAGGTCAACGACGCCGGTGGGATCGCCGGAAGACCGCTGGAGCTGGTGGTCCGCGACACCGCGGCCGATCCGCAGCGGGCCGCTGCGGCGGTGGACGAACTGGCCCGCCTCGGCGTGGCCGCGCTGGCCGGGGAGTTCCACAGCGTCGTCGCCCGCGCCGCCGCCACCCGGGCCGACGCCCTGGGCCTGCCGTTCCTCGTGTCGTCAGCGGTTCTCGACACGCTCACCGAGAAGCCGACGGAACGGGTCGCGCGCCTCGCCCCGCCGCAGTCCCGCGGCTGGCAGATCTACGCGGACTTCCTCCTCGGCGCGGGCCACCGTCGCATCGCCGTAGCAGCCGAGCCGAGTGTCTACTGGGCGTCCGGGACCCGCATCCTGCGGGACCGCCTCGCTGCACGCGGCGCGACCGTCGTCGAGCTCGACATGGGCACGCTCACCGCTGCGGCCGTGTGCAACGAACTCGTCGCCCGTCGTGCGACGGTCCTCCTCCTGCTGGTCGGCCACCCGGAACCGGCAGTGCCGATCGTCCGGTCCGTCCGCGGCGACCGGCGCCTCGCCGAGGTCGTGATCGGTGCTCCGGCCGGACAGCCGGAGTTCGCCGAATGGGCGGCGCTGCTGGGCGACGACGGCGCCGCGATACCGTTCCTGCGCTATCTGCCCGAGCGCCTCGGTCCACTCGGTGCACGCGTCGGGACGGCACTGCGCGAGCGGCTGGCCGAAGCGCCGTCCTTCGTCGCCTTCGAGGGCTACGACACGATCGCCGTCCTCGCCGATGTGCTGCGGTCTCTGCCTTCCCTGACTTCCCTGCGTTCCGACGGCGCGGACCCGGACCGGGCGGGCATTGCCGCATCGTGGCCGCGGGTCGCGGTCGAGGGCACGCGCGGGGAGATCCGGTTCTCCCGCACGCCGGGCATCGGCGTGTGGCAATGGGCCGGGGCGCCGATCCAGGTCGTCGACCGGGACCCGGCGGCTCCCGATCGCTTCCGCGTCCTTCACACCGGCTGAGCCCGCCGGGCGTTGCGGGAAAAACCCCGTACGCCCGGAGCCGCCTGCTCGCCTAGGGTGGCGCGATGACGCACGTACGGGAGATGAGTGAGGCGGACATCGAGGCCGTCTCGACGATCCGTGTCCGAGGTTGGCAGGCGGCGTACGCGGGTATCGTTCCCGGGACCTACCTGGACGCGATGACGGTCGAGGACGACGCCGATCAGCGACGGCAGCGGTTCTTCCGGTCCGGCCGACGGTCGACGGACCTCGTGGCATCCGGCGACCACGGCCCCGTCGGGTGGATCTGCTACGGACCTGGGACCCCGGGCGCGGAACGGGTCGGCGAGGTCTACGCCCTGTACGTTCTGCCCGAGCTGATCGGGCAGGGCGTCGGCCGGCTGCTGCTCGGCGAGGCTCATGCCCGTATGAAGGGGCAGGGTTTCGGGACGTCGGTGTTGTGGGTCCTCAGCGACAACCGACGTGCCCGACGCTTCTACGAACGAGCCGGCTACCAGGCCGACGGCACGACCCAGAACGACGTCTACGACGGCATCACACTCCCTGAACTCCGTTACCAGCGTGCGCTATGACGGCGAGGGCGAGGCCTCACCACCGGCCGCTGTCTTCGTACCGGTCCCGGTCGGCGGCGGAAGCTGGGGGTGTTTCGCTCTCCGCGTCCTAAGGAAGGACGATCAGCGCGACGAGTGCCGCGACCGCGACGGGCGTGAGCGCCGTGAACCAGGCGCCGGGTCGGTTGTCGCGGTCCGCGAAAGGCGCGACCAGCATCAGCAGGGCCGCCGGCAGGAAGACGAACATGCCGATGATCGTGCCGATCAGCGCCCAGGCCAGCAGGCAGAGCCCGATGGCGAAACAGGTTCGCGTACACGCCTTCGGATTCTCCCGCATCGGCAGCGGTGTGATGGTCACCAACGCGGTGAACAGGAAGAACCCGCCCAGTAACGGGGCGAGTACCAACCCCAGGGCCGTCGCGACCCCTGCCGCCACGACCGCCGACACCATCAACGCCCACTGCAGAGTGGAAACTCTCCGGCCTTCCTCCACCTTGCCCCTCCCCTAACTTGAACGCGTTCAACTGAACGCGTTCAAGTTAGCACTGCGGGGTGCACCTGCGCCAGGTTTCCGGGATCAGCCGCGCACCGCCTCGGAGGCGTCTTCGTCGTGGTAGTGCTGGGCGAGTCGGGCCAGGGCGACGGCGCCGAGGAGGAGGCCGAAGTCGCGCAGTGCGATGTCGTAGTAGCCGGGGACGGTCAGCAGGTTGACGATGATGCCCGCGAGCCAGCCGGCCACGAGCCAGCCGCCGAAGCGCGGGGCAAGGGCCACGACGATGCCGGCGACGATCTCGATCACGCCGACCACGTACATGGCGGACTGGGCGCTGCCGGGGACGATGTCGTCGATCCAAGGCGCGAGGTAGGTCGGCCAGTCGACGAGCAGGTTGGCGAACTTGTCGAGGCCGAACAGGATCGGGGCCACCGTGAAGCCGGTCCGCAGGATCAGGAACGCCTGGCGTCCCGGGTCGGAGAGCCCGACGCGTCCGCGGGTGGCGGGGGCGGGAGCGGGGGCGGGTGTGGTCGCCATGACACCCTCCTTCTAAAAATAGGGTTCATTGACAATAGAAACTCCGGTCGGCGTCTTTCGTCAAGAGTCGTTGGTTTTACACTGGGCCCGTGGACCAGTCGAAGGACCCGTCACGGGAACAGGACGCCTTGCGCGCGGACGTCTCCGCCGTTGCGGCACTCGACGAGCCGACGCGCTGGCGGCTCTACGCCCACGTGGCCCGCCAGCCGGAGCCCGTCAGCCGGGACGAGGCCGCCGAGGCACTCGGCCTGGCGCGGCAGACCGCCGCGTTCCACTTGGACCGCCTCGCCGAGGAATCGCTGCTCGACGTCGTCTACGAGCGGCGCACCGGACGCACGGGACCGGGGGCCGGCCGGCCGGCCAAGCTCTACCGGCGCGCGGCCAGGGACATCGCGGTCAGCCTGCCCGACCGGCGCTACGAGCTGGCCGCCGGGCTGCTCGCGCAGGCCGTCGAGGAAGCCGGGGAGACCGGGGAGCCGGTCGCCGCCGTGCTGCACCGCAAGGCCGAGGAACGGGGCCAACAGCTGGGCAGGCAGGCCACGGCAGGAATCTTCGAGGTGCTGGAGCGCGGCGGCTTCGAGCCCCGGCGTGAGGACGGGGCCATCGCGCTGGCGAACTGCCCCTTCCATGCCCTGGCCCGGCAGCACACCCGGACCGTGTGCGGGATGAACCTCCACCTGCTCGAAGGCGTCCTCGCCGGGCTCGGCGAGGACCGCCTCGTGGCACGCCTGGCACCCGAGCCCGGGCGGTGCTGCGTCCGCCTCGAACCGGCCGCCTGAACCACCGGACACGCCCTCAGGGCCGCAGGATCCCGTTGACCTCGGCGGCCGCGGCCGGCCCGAAGGCGCGCGCGGGCGGCCGGCCCTGGAGGACGTACGGGGGCGGTGGCTCATACTTCCGCCATGAACATGCCTCGACTTCCGCTGTTCTGTGCGGTCCTGCTCGTCGGGACCACGCTGAGCGGCTGCTCCCTCCTCTCCCTGGCCGAGAGCTGCGAAGGCACCGAAGCGGCCGTGACCGAGCTGGCGCAACTGCCCATTCTGGACGTGCGCCCGCCGCGGGCCACGCCCGTCGACGGTGGGGAGGCGCTCGGGGCCCACTGCGTCGACGACACCGCCGGCGCCTGGTTGCAGGCGGGGCGGCTGTACGCGTACGAGGGGAGCCGCACGGAGGTGCTGGAGTACTACGGCCGGCAGGCGCCGGCAGCGGGATGGCGACCGGTGGACGATCTCGACCTGGGGCCGGACGGCCGGCGCGCCGTCTTCTGCTTCGAGTCCGCCACGCAGCCGAGCGTCACGCTCGGCTTCCCGTCACCGCGACAACTGCGTGAGTTCTACGGGGTGGACCCGGGGCCGGGAGCCGACGGAACGGGGCCCCGGACCTGGTACATATTGTCCGCCGAGGCCACCCCCGACGGCTCCCGCATGAGCTGCACGGGCAGCTAGGCACGGCCGTACTGCGACGCCCCGTACCCGGACGTCATCCTGAACGGAGCAACCGATGAGCCGCCACGTCCAGATCACCTTCGACGCCCACGACCCGCGAGCGCTGTCGTCCTTCTGGCGCGACGTACTGGGCTACGTCCACCCCGGCCCGCCCGGGGTCGACGTGCCCGAGAACGCGGACCCGCTGGCCGCGTGGGACGACTTCCTCACGCGGATCGGCGTACCGGAGGAGGAGCACAACTCGCGGGCGGCCATCGAGGACCCGGAAGGGCACGGCCCACGGCTCTTCTTCCAGCAGGTGCCCGAGGACAAGGTCGCCAAGAACCGGGTCCACCTCGACGTCCGGGCGGCACCCGGGCTCCAGGGAGCGGAGCGGATGGCGGCGCTGGAGGCCGAGTGCGACCGGCTCGTCGCACTCGGCGCGACCCGGGTGCGCCGCCACGAGCCCGCTCCCCCAATGAGCACGGGCTTCATCGTCATGACCGATCCCGAGGGCAACGAGTTCTGCCTGGACTGACCTCGCCGGGCGGCAGCGCGGCGTCCGTCGGTTCGGCGGACCGGCCGTCACTGGCGGGGCTGCGCGGCCGTGTCGGGGACGAGGTACTGCTCCAGCCAGTCGGCGGCCGCCCTCCGGTAGAGGCGGCGGTTGTCCGCCCGCAGGAACTCGTGGCCCTCGTCGCGCAGCGTCAGCAGCTCCGCCGGCACGCCGCGCTCCCGTGCGGCCCGGACGAACTGCTCCGACTCCGTCGGGGGCACGTTGGTGTCGTGCTCGCCGTGGACGGCCAGCACGGGGGCGCGCAGCCGGTCGATGCGGCTCATCGGGGACAGGGCGTGCAGCAGTTCCCGGTCGCGCTCGGGATGGCCGTACTTGGCGGCGGCCGACTGGGCGATCCACGGCTCGGTGCCGGCGAAGAAGGTGGCGAAGTCCGACATGCCGCAGACGGCGACGCCGGTACGGAAGAGGTCCGGGTGCCAGACCAGCGAGGCCATGGTGAGGTAGCCGCCGTACGAGCGGCCCATGACCGCCAGCCGCAGCGGGTCGGCGTAGCCGAGCGTGACGACGTGGGCGGCGCAGTCCGCGACGTCGTCGATGGCCGCGAAGCGGCCCGTGCCGAGGTCGGCGTCCACGAAGGACCTCCCCCAGCCCGACGAGCCGCGCACGTCCGGGGCGAACACGTCCAGGCCGCGGCCGAGGAGTTCGTGGTAGAGCGGGCTGAACACGGGCCGCTCCTGCTCCTCCGGGCCGCCGTGGAGGTGGATCACGCAGGCGGCCGGCCGGCCGGGGTCGCGTTCCGGTGCCCGGTAGTACCAGCCGCCGAGCCGCAGCCCGTCCCGGGCGCGACAGCGCAGGGGAACGGGGCGTACGGGGGGCCGGCCGGGCGGCCGCGCCTCCTCGTCGCTCGCCGACCAGCCGGTGCGCTCTGGCGCGAAGCCGCCGCCGGTGAGGTCCCAGATGCCGGGCCTGCGGCGGGAGCCGGCCAGGGCCGCGAAGAGTCCGCCGCGGCGCACGGGGGCCATGCGGGTGACCACCTCGTGCGGCAGCGTGGACCGGCTGCGCGGTCCGACCCCGCCGTCGGAGTCGGTGGCCGGCAGGCCGACGCTCTCCAGCTCGCTCGCACCGTGCACGTTCCAGGCCAGCAGGGCCCACCGGCCGTGGTCGGGAAGGCTCAGCAGGTCGAGGGGGTCCTCCTCGCGCTCCGCGGCCACGGACAGCTCCTGCAGCGCGCCGTCCTCGTCCAGGCGGGCCCTGAAGAGGGCGGCGAATTCGCGGTCCGCGTCGCTGCGCAGCCACAGGACCCGCGAGTCGGCGGAGAGCCGGCCGATCCAGGGGTCGCCGTCGGCGACCGGGAGGCGGAAGGTGACGCGGCCCGAGACCGTGTCCAGCAGGAGGGCCTCGCGGCGGCCGCGCGGTCCGCGCCGCAGCAGCGCGAACCGGCCGTCGGCGCCGATGTCGCACACGCGCAGGGAGGCCGCGCCCGCTTCGCGGAAGAGCATGACGGGGGCCCGGGCGCCGTCCGGGTCGATGAGGTAGGCGGCCAGTCCTTCGTCCTTGGCCGCCCCTGCGGCGGGGGGAGCTTCCAGGACGAGCGGGGGCCCCACGGCAGCCGGTGCCCCCACCGCGGCCGGGGCTCCCAGCGCGGCCGGTGCCCCCAGTGCGGCCGGGGCTCCCAGGACGGTCGGGGCACCGAGGACGGCCGGGCCCCCCAGGACGGCAGGGGCTCCCGGGACGGCGGGCGCGCCCACGACGGCCGGAGCACCCAGGACTGCCGGGG
>NZ_WTFF01000159.1 GCF_019400985.1 Streptomyces bambusae | reverse complement strand
CCCTCTCGCAGCGCGAGACTGTGTAGTTTGTCGAGACTGTCCGCCCCACGCACGCCTTCGCTGCCGACTTCTTGGAATCCTCCGTGTCTGTTCGCCATCACCACGCGTACGTTCGTCGGCATCGTCAGATGTGTATAACAGACACGGCCCCGCCCCCGCGCGGTCCGACCCCGCTCTTTCGTGAGGCACCGCGTCTCACATGAGAGGGGGAGATCACATCCGGAGGTTATAGGCGCGCTTAAGGGCACCCCCCTAGCATTCGAGCCATGACGGTCCTGCCTGACGACGGGCTCTCCCTGGCCGCCGAGTTCCCTGACGCGACGCATGAGCAGTGGCAGCGCCTGGTAGAAGGCGTACTACGCAAGTCGGGCAAGGACGTAACCGGCGAAGCCGCGGAAGCAGCCCTCTCCACCACGCTCGAGGACGGGCTGAACACCCGCCCGCTCTACACCGCGCCCGCCGGGGCCGCCGGCCACGGCGGCCACGGCGGCCTCGACGGTTTCCCCGGCTTCGCGCCCTTCGTGCGCGCCGGGCGGGCCGAGGGCAGCGCGGCCGGCGGCTGGGACGTGCGGCAGCGCCTCGTCGGGGACGACCCGGCGCGGGTGAACGAGGCCGCCCTCGGCGACCTGGAGAACGGCGTCACCTCCCTGTGGCTGACCGTCGGCCGGGCCGGCATCCCGGTGTCCGGGCTCGCCCGCGCCCTCGACGGTGTCTACCTGGACCTCGCGCCCGTCGCCCTCGACGCCGGCAGCGAGTACGCCGAAGCCGCCGCCGAGTTGCTGCGCCTGTACGCCGAGCGGGGCGTCGCCCCCGCCGCGGCCCGCGGCAGCCTCGGCGCCGACCCGCTGGGCCACGAGGCCCGTACGGGCGAGGCGCTCGACCTCGCGCCCGCCGTGGAACTGGCCCGGCTGGCCGTCGCCGAGTGGCCCGGGCTGCGCGCCCTGACCGTCGACGCCCTGCCCTTCCACGAGGCCGGCGGCTCCGCCGCCCAGGAGCTCGGGCTGTCCCTGGCCACCGGCGTGGCCTACCTCCGTGCCCTGACCAGTGGCGGCCTCTCCGTCGAAGCCGCGCTCGGCCAGCTGGAGTTCCGCTACGCCGCCACCGCCGACCAGTTCCTCACCATCGCCAAGCTGCGCGCCGCCCGCCGCCTGTGGGCCCGGGTCGCCGAGGCCTGCGGGGCCGCGGAGGCCGGCGCCCAGCGGCAGCACGCGGTGACCTCGCCGGTGATGATGACCCGGCGCGACCCGTGGGTGAACATGCTGCGCACCACCGTGGCCTGCATGGCCGCCGGCGTCGGCGGGGCCGACTCCGTCACCGTGCTCCCCTTCGACCACGAGCTGGGCCTGCCGGACGCGTTCGCCCGCCGCATCGCCCGCAACACCTCCACCATCCTGCTGGAGGAGTCGCACCTGGCCCGCGTGATCGACCCGGCCGGCGGCTCCTGGTACGTCGAGCAGCTCACGGACGAACTCGCCCACGCCGCCTGGGAGTTCTTCCAGACGATCGAGCAGGCGGGCGGCCAGGCGGCCGCCCTGCGCTCCGGGCTGGTCGCCGACCGCCTCGCCGCCACCTGGGCCGAGCGCAGCGCCAAGCTGGCCAAGCGGCGCGAGCCGATCACCGGCGTCAGCGAGTTCCCGCTGCTCGCGGAGAAGCCGGTCGTCCGCGAGGCCGCGCCGGCCCCGCTGACCGGCGGTCTGCCGCGCGTGCGGCGCGACGAGGCGTACGAGGAGCTGCGCGCCCGCTCCGACGCGCACCTGGCCGCGACCGGCTCCCGCCCGCGGATCTTCCTCGCGGCGCTCGGCCCGGCCGCCGCGCACACCGCGCGCGCCACCTTCGCCGCCAACCTCTTCCAGGCGGGTGGCGTCGAGCCCGTCCACGACCCGGTGTCCGTGGACGCGGCGACGGCCGCCGAGGCGTTCGCCGCGAGCGGCGCGACGATGGCCGTGCTGTGTTCCAGCGACGCGCTGTACGAGGAGCAGGCCGAGGCGGTGGCGGGCGCGCTGCGCGACGCCGGCGCGACCACGGTGTTCCTCGCGGGCCGGCCCGGGACCGCCGCGCCGGCCGTGGACGAGTACGTCTTCGCCGGCTGCGACGCCGTGGCCGTGCTGTCCTCCGTACTCGACCGGATGGGAGTGGCACGTTGAGCATCCCCGATTTCTCCGAGCTGGCGCTCGGCGGCGGCACCCCCGCCGGCGCGACCGAGGACCAGTGGCGGGCCGCGGTGAAGGAGTCCACCGGCACCGCCGCCGGGGACCTGCTGTGGGAGACCCCCGAGGGCATCGGGGTCAAGCCGCTGTACACCGGGCGCGACCTGGAGGGCCTGGACTTCCTGGCGACGTACCCGGGCGTGGCGCCGTACCTGCGCGGCCCGTACCCGACGATGTACGTCAACCAGCCCTGGACGATCCGGCAGTACGCCGGCTTCTCCACGGCCGAGGAGTCCAACGCCTTCTACCGCCGCAACCTCGCCGCGGGCCAGAAGGGCCTCTCGGTCGCCTTCGACCTGCCCACGCACCGCGGCTACGACAGCGACCACCCGCGGGTGACCGGCGACGTCGGCATGGCGGGCGTGGCGATCGACTCGATCTACGACATGCGCCAGCTGTTCGACGGGATCCCGCTGGACAGGATGACGGTGTCGATGACGATGAACGGCGCGGTGCTGCCCGTGCTGGCGCTGTACATCGTGGCGGCGGAGGAGCAGGGCGTACCGCCCGAGAAGCTGGCCGGGACCATCCAGAACGACATCCTCAAGGAGTTCATGGTCCGCAACACCTACATCTATCCGCCCAAGCCCTCGATGCGGATCATCTCCGACATCTTCGCGTTCACCTCGCAGAAGATGCCGCGCTACAACTCCATCTCGATCTCCGGGTACCACATCCAGGAGGCGGGGGCCACGGCCGACCTGGAGCTCGCGTACACCCTCGCCGACGGTGTGGAGTACCTGCGGGCGGGCCAGGAGGCGGGGCTGGACGTGGACGCGTTCGCGCCGCGGCTGTCCTTCTTCTGGGCGATCGGCATGAACTTCTTCATGGAGGTCGCCAAGCTGCGCGCCGCCCGCCTGCTGTGGGCGAAGCTCGTCAAGCAGTTCGACCCGAAGAACACCAAGTCCCTCTCCCTGCGCACCCATTCGCAGACCTCGGGCTGGTCGCTGACCGCGCAGGACGTCTTCAACAACGTCACCCGCACCTGCATCGAGGCGATGGCGGCGACCCAGGGCCACACCCAGTCGCTGCACACCAACGCCCTCGACGAGGCACTGGCCCTGCCGACGGACTTCTCCGCGCGCATCGCCCGCAACACCCAGCTGCTGCTCCAGCAGGAGTCGGGCACCTGCCGGTCGATCGACCCGTGGGGCGGCAGCGCGTACGTCGAGAAGCTCACGTACGACCTGGCGCGCCGGGCCTGGCAGCACATCCAGGAGGTCGAGGCGGCCGGCGGCATGGCGCAGGCCATCGACGCGGGCATCCCGAAGCTGCGCGTGGAGGAGGCCGCGGCCCGCACCCAGGCGCGGATCGACTCCGGCCGCCAGCCGGTGATCGGCGTCAACAAGTACCGCGTCGAGAACGACGAGCAGATCGAGGTCCTGAAGGTCGACAACTCCTCGGTGCGCGCCCAGCAGATCGCCAAGCTGCGGCGGCTGCGCGAGGAGCGCGACGAGGCGGTCACCCAGGACGCGCTGCGCGCCCTCACGGGCGCCGCAGACCGCGGTGACGGCAACCTGCTGGCCCTGGCCGTGGACGCGGCGCGCGCCAAGGCCACGGTGGGCGAGATCTCCGACGCCCTGGAGAAGGTGTACGGCCGCCACGCGAGCCAGATCCGTACGATCTCCGGTGTGTACCGCAACGAAGCAGGGGAGTCCCCGTCGGTGGAGCGGACCCGCGCGCTGGTCGACCGGTTCGAGGAGGCGGAGGGCCGCCGGCCGCGCATCCTGGTCGCCAAGATGGGCCAGGACGGCCACGACCGCGGCCAGAAGGTGATCGCCACCGCCTTCGCCGACCTGGGCTTCGACGTGGACGTCGGCCCGCTGTTCCAGACCCCGGCGGAGGTGGCCCGCCAGGCCGTCGAGGCGGACGTCCACGTGGTGGGCGTGTCGTCGCTGGCGGCCGGCCACCTGACCCTCGTACCGGCGCTGCGCGAGCAGCTGGCGGAGGAGGGCCGCGAGGACATCATGATCGTGGTGGGCGGTGTCATCCCGCCGGCCGATGTCCCCACCCTGCTGGAGATGGGCGCGACGGCGGTGTTCCCGCCCGGCACGGTGATCCCGGACGCGGCGCACGACCTGGTGGTACGGCTGGCCGCGGACCTCGGCCACGAGCTCTAGGCGGGCGCGGGGGATGCCACCGAGGATCGATGTCGATGCGTACGTGAAGGGAGTGCTCGACGGGAAGCGCGCGCAGATCGCGCGCGCGATCACCCTCGTCGAGTCCACCCGCGCGGAGCACCGGGTGCTGGCACAGCGGCTGTTGACGGAGCTCCTCCCGCACGCGGGCAACGCCCGCCGGATAGGGATCAGCGGAGTGCCGGGCGTGGGCAAGTCCACGTTCATCGACGCGTTCGGGACGATGCTGACGGGTCTGGGCCACCGCGTGGCGGTCCTGGCCGTGGACCCGTCCTCGACCCGCACGGGCGGCTCCATCCTGGGCGACAAGACCCGGATGGAGCGCCTGGCGGTGGACCCGTCGGCCTTCGTCCGCCCGTCCCCCTCGGCGGGCACCCTGGGCGGGGTCGCGAAGGCCACCCGCGAGTCGATGATCGTGATGGAGGCGGCGGGCTACGACGTGGTGCTGGTGGAGACCGTCGGCGTCGGCCAGTCCGAGACCACGGTCGCGGGCATGGTCGACTCCTTCCTGCTGCTGTCCCTGGCCCGTACGGGCGACCAGCTGCAGGGCATCAAGAAGGGCGTCCTGGAGCTGGCGGACGTCCTGGCGATCAACAAGGCGGACGGCCCGCACGAGCGGGACGCCAAGGCCGCGGCCCGCGAACTGTCCGGCGCCCTGCGCCTGATGCACCCGGCCGACGCGGCCTGGACCCCGCCGGTCCTGACGTGCAGCGCACGGGAGTCCACGGGCCTGGACGAGGTCTGGTCCCGCCTGGAGGCCCACCGCGAACTGCTGTCCGGCACGGGCCGGCTGGCGGCGAAGCGGGCGGCCCAGCAGGTGGAGTGGACCTGGTCGATGGTCCGCGACGAGCTGCTGGAACGGCTGCACGCGCATTCCGGGGTACGGGCCGTGGCCCCTGACCTGGAGACCGAGGTCAGGGAGGGCCGGCTGACGGCTACGTCGGCGGCGGACCGGATCCTGGCGGCGTTCGGGGAGGGGGCGGGGGCCTGATCTGGGCCCGACCTGGGTCAGAGCGTCGTCAGGGTGACGTGCTCGGGCAGGGCGCGGGCGTTCCGGATCAGGTCCGCCGACACGGGCACGATGACGGCTTCGAGGTCCGGGAGCCCGGCCAGCGGTGCCAGGTCGAGGTCGACGCCCGCGGCAATGCGCACGTTACGCAGCCGGGGGCACATCTCCGGCAGACGGCCCACCAGAGGCTGCACGTCGTCCGCCCCGTCACCCAGGATCCGGAGGGTGGTGACGCTGCTGAGGACGAGCCCGTCAGGCGCACTCTCGCAGGAACCCAGTTCCAAGGTCAGTTCACTGAGCAGCGGCAGGGCAGCGATCTCCCGCCAGTCGGCGGCGGAGACCGGCGCGCAGCTGGCGCCGAGATCCAGGGTCACGAGCCCGGTACAGGTGCCGAGGCCGGAGAGCCCCTCGCGCGGCACGGCCTCGCCGCCCAAGGTGAGGGCGCGGAGGAAGCGCGTGGCAGGCAGTGACTGCACGTCCCATTCCGCAGCCTCGCCGAAGGTGATCCACAGGTTCCGCAGTGTGGGCATGGGTCCGAGGGCCTGGAGGTCCGGAGCTCCGTCCATCTCCAGGGACTCCAGGGACAGTGAGGCGACCGGCGACAGGTCGATCCGGGCCGAATACGCCCCGACCCCGAGCCGTGCCAGCCGTGGCAGGCTCGGCAGCCGTTCCAGGACGGACTGCTCGGGGTCCGGGAGCACCAGAGAGGTGACCCCGGCTTCGGCGTCGTAGGCAAGGACGTCGTCGAACGGGACCCCGGGGCGGACGTCGAGTGCCGTCGGCCGGTCCGCAAGACGGCCCAACAGGGCCAGCTGTTCGGGGGTCCGCACGGTGTAGTCGAGGCCGTCCGGGTCCAGTTCTGCGATGACCTCCTCCAGGTAGGTCTCGGCATCGAACCGCGACCACGCCCACATGAGCTGGGAGCGGACCCCCAGGGAGCGGTGATCGGCGTACGCGCGGAGGAACGGAATGGCGGCGTCCGAGGCCACGTGAGTGGCCGCGACCGTCACCCACTTCGCGGTGATGGGGTGCAGGTACTTCGGTCCCGGCAGCAACTCCAGGATCAGCGGTCCGGCCTCCGCGAGAGCTCGCGCCTCCTCTCCGTTACCCGGCGGTACGAGACCGGCGACACGTGCCCGTACGGCCTCCCGGATGGCCGGGTCCAGCACGGTGGCCTGCTCCAGGCAGGCTGCGGCCAGCAGGTCGGCCCGCCGCTCCCCGACCGCCAGCAGCCCCCGGAAGATCTCCGCCCGTTCCCGCTTGTTGGCGAGGGCCACCGCCATCCGGATGACGTCCTCCCACTGGTCGTTCCCGGCGTTCGCGGAGAGCAGACCGAAGTCGCCCTCCTCGACCACGGCGCGGGCACCGAGGAAGTCCTGGAAAGTCTTGTGGACGAAGTCGACCGCGTCCGGAGCGGGTTCCCGGAGCAGGCCGCTGCGCAGCAGGAAGTGATCGAAGACGGCGGAGGCGTCCCCCAGCCTGGTCAGCTCGGGGACGGACGGCAGGGCCCGCCCGATGATGTCCTCGGCGCGGGAACGGTCCATCTCGGTCCGGCCGTTCTTGATCAGCCAGTAGGCGAGCCGCTGGAAGAGGTCCAGCTGGGCGTCCTCCCCGAGTTCGGGGACGTCGATGTCCCGCTCGCGGTCGCGGCGGCTCAGCAGCATGGACAGCGCGGCCTCGTACAACTCCTTGCGGCCGTGCGGCAGATAGCCGCGCCGGTCGCGGTGCAGGGCGCAGATCAGGCCGCACATCAGCGGGTTGGTGGCCAGCCGGCCCAGGTCCGGCTTGGCGCGTACGGCGGCCAGCAGCTGCTCCTCGTACGCGTCGAGTTCGGCCGGGTCGTCGGCGTCCGGGCGGGCCGCCGCGTGCCAGCGGCGGATGAACGTGGCGACCTCGGCGGGACCCATCGCGGACAGCGTGAGCTCGTCGAACCCCTCCTCCGCCAGCCATCGCTCGCTCACGGCGGACGGGCGGGAGGTGACCAGCCAGCGGTTGTCCCCGTCGTACGCCTCCATCAGGTCCCGCAGCCACCGGCGGGTCCACTCGCGCTCGCGTTCGGGAACTTCGTCGATGCCGTCGATGAGGACGAGGCCACGGCCGGCGGCGAGAACGCGCTGCTCCCACCCGGCCGGCTGGGACCCGGCGAGCGGGGAGTCGACGGCACTGAGGAAGTCCCTGGGCGCGGGCAGCCGGCCGCCGTTGCGGGTGATCGTACGGAGGGTCAGCACGAACGGGATCCGGTCGTGCAGGTACGCCATCCCCGGGTCCCGGCCCTGTCCGGTCGCACCCACCGCCAGCCATTGCACCAGGGTGGTCTTGCCCGATCCGGCTTCGCCCCGTAGCAGCACGCGGCGGCTGTCGGCGAGCACCTCGTCCGCGGGCTGGTGGCCGAGCAGGTGCCTGAGGAGGTGTTCGCTGACCCTCCGGTGGTACTCCGCGTGTACCGGGTCCTGCTCCGCCTCCTCCTCCCCCTCCGGGGGCTCCTCCGTCTCCAGGTACACCTCCCGGTAGATCCGCTCGGCGACCTCGTCGGGCATGTCCTCGAGTGCCAGGGGCGTGTCCGGTATCTCGTCCGGGGGGCCGTCGAAGTAGTCGTCGTACCTGGGGGCACACGGGTCGTCGTAGTGCGGCCACGGCGGGCTGAGGGTGGCTTCGAGGCTCAGGTACGCCACGTCCAGCGGCCACCGGGCCGGGGACCGGTTGAGGTCGATGCCGTAGATCGTCAGCTTGCCGTGCTTCTTCGCGATGTACCGCAGGTACTCCTGCTCGAACGCGGCGTCCTCCGCGCCCGGGAGCGGGTGGCGGCGGATCAGTTCGTCGACCTTCGCCGTCAGGCCGGCGACCGCGCGGGTCTGCTCGACCAGGGCGTGGGCGATGAACGTCGACCGCTGGGTGAAGAAGTGCAGGATGTGCAGGCACGCGGAGTCGAGCAGCCGCTCGTAGAAGTAGGTGGCGTCGGCGGTGAGTTCGCGGGTCGGGTCGCCGTACGTGGCGGCAGCGGCGTCCCGCAGCGCACGGGCGAACTCCGGCGCGCCCAGCCGGACCGCGTCCAGATCGGTGATCTTCAGTTCGCCCAGGGCCCGCAGGGTGGTGGTCAGCGCGTCCGCGACCGCCTGCTCCTCGTCGGGGGCGACCGGCCGCTCGCCGCCGGTCCGCAGGGCGTGTTTGACGATCTTCCCCGCCAAGCCGCGCACGTCCGCCTCGGTCAGGCTCCGCTTCTCGCCCCGGAAGGAGACGTACCCGGAGATCCGGATCGGCTTGTCGACGACTCCGGCGCCCGGCCCCTCGCTGACGAAGAGCCTGCGCACCAGCGGGCCGAGCACGCTCGACGCCAGTCGAATGCCGATGGTCCCCGGTTCCATGTACGTGTCCCCCGCCGAGCCGTGGTCGATCCCCGGGGTGATCTTACGTCTCGGCTCCCGAACGGCGCCGGGAACGGCCGGAGTTCACCGACCCCCGGCTCCGACCCGCCTCAGGGGGCCCGCCGAGGGCTACGCGACGGCCAGCGGCTCCGCAGCGGTCGCGTCGCCCAGTGCCGCCCGCAGTGCCCGCTCCTGATCGGCGCGCCCGCCGGGGGTCAGGAGGGCCGCCAGGACCGCCGTACGGGCCTGCCCGGCGCGCAGCGTGCCCGTCGGGACGGCGCCGGCGGCGACCAGGTCGACCGCGCCGCCCTGCGTGTAGATCTCGGTGACGGGGCCGGCCGGCACCCGGGTGGTCAGCGCGACGAGCACACCGCGTGCGGTGGCCTCGGCGACCGCCTCGGTGAACTCCGGGGTGGCGTTGCCCGCGCCGGTGGCGACCAGCACCACGCCCCGCGCACCTGCGTCGACGGCCGCGCGGAACAGCAGCGGGTCCGCGTCCACGTGGTGCATGACCATGTCCACCCGCGGCGCCTGCTCCGGCATCGCGGGCAGTACGAGGGGCTCCGGCCGCCGCGGCTGCCGCAGCACCGTCACCTTGCCGAAGCCGACCTTGCCCACCCACTCCCCGGAGGGGTCGGCGAAGGCGTCGTGGGCCACGGTCTGGGTCTTGACCGTGCCCCGTGCGGCGTGGACCCGGCCGGCGAAGACCACCAGGACGCCCAGCCCCCGCGTGGTGGCGGCCGTCAGCAGCGCGTCGTAGAGGTTGCCGGGCCCGTCGCCGCCCTCCGTGCCCATCGGCAGCTGCGCCCCGGTGAAGACGACCGTGCGCGGGTCGTGGTGGTGGAGGTCGACGAGGAAGGCCGACTCCTCCAGGGTGTCGGTGCCGTGGGTGACGACGATGCCGTCCACGTCCGGGTCGGCGAGCACCTCGTGGACGGTGCGCAGCAGGGTCAGCTGGTGGTCGGTGGTCAGCCGGGGGCTGTTCACGCTGAACAGGTCGACGACCTCGACCGTGATGCCCTCGGGCAGCGGGGCGGTGGCCATGACCTCGCGCCCGTCCGCGTCAGCGGCGAAACCGGAACCCTGCCAGCGGCTCGCTATCGTCCCGCCGGTGCTGATGACGACGATCCGTCCCACGCCCCGCCCTCCCTCGCATACGCCTCGAATGTGTTTACGGTAAACAGCAATCATAGGAAGAGCGGGCCGCAATCGGATTGCGTTCTCACCCACCCCCGCAACATTCCATGGCGGATAATTGCGCCATGGACGCCATTGACCGAGCAATCTTGCGTGAGCTCCAGAAGGACGGCCGGCTCAGCAACCAGGAGCTGGCCGCACGCGTCGGACTGACGCCTTCCCCTTGTATGCGGAGGGTGCGGCAGCTGGAGCAGGACGGGGTGATCCAGGGCTACCGCGCGGTGATCGACCCCGATGCGGTGGGCCGCGGCTTCGAGGTGCTGGTGTCGGTGGAGGTCCGGCGCGACCGGGAGGCGGTCGAGGCGTTCGAGGCGGCGCTGGAGAACATCCCCGACGTGGTCGAGGCGTACCGCCTCTTCGGCAGCCCCGGCTGCCTGCTGCGGATCGCGGTGGCCGACCTGCGGGCGTACGAGCGGCTGTGGATCGAGCAGCTCACGGCGCTGTCGGGGGTCACGGAGGTGAACTCGCAGATCATCATGAAGCGCATCAAGGAGCCGACGGGCCTTCCGGTCTGACCGCTGAACCGGTCGACCGCTGATCCCCACCGATGCGGTCACTGTCAGTGGTCGCCGCTACGGTCGTTCCAGTGATCCACACGGGGAGAGGCGGAGGGGCCGTGGACGGCTGGGACGACGACGTGCGCGAGGGCAGCGGCGCGGACGAGGGGCGCGGGGGCCGCGCAGAGCATGCAGGACACGCAGAGCATGCAGAGCACGGCGAGCGCGGCCAGTACGGCCCGCACGCCGAGGACGTCTTCGTGCTGCCCGACGCGTGGAAGCGGAATCTGCACCCGCGCCGCGGCGGTGTCCCGCGGCCCGTGCCCGCCGTCGACCCGGACGCCCGGGAGAAGGCGGAGGCCCTGGTGGCCGGGGACGCCCGGTGGATCGCGGACATGCTCGGCGTCGCGGAGAGCGACCCGGAGCTCGTCGGGGCCGCCCGCGCCCACCAGGGCGGGAGCCCGGACCCGCTGGGCGCCGCCGTGCTGGCCCGGCTGGCGACGAGGCGAGCGCCGGACCCCGGGTTCTTCGTGGACGCCTGGGCCGACGCGTTCGGGCTGCCCTTCGCGGCCTGTGCCGCCGTGGAGTTCGACGAGGTCCTCCCCTCGTACGTACAGAGCAGCACCCGCTGCGAGCTCTTCGGGGTGAAGCGGATCCCGGAGCCCAACGGCGGCTGGGGCCGGGCGCCCCGGCCGGTCGTCGACCGGGCCCGTGCCCTGCTCGCCGTGGCGGACGCCGCGGAGTACGGGGCCGCGGTCGAGGCGCTCGCGCGCCATCGGCACAGCCCGCGCCGCCGCGTGCGGGTCTCCTACCTCGTTCCCGCCGAGCAGGACTGGGTCACCGAGTGCGTGTCGGACAGCGCCACCGCGACCCACCCCGACGACGGCGTCCGCGCCCTCCTGGCGTGCGCGCTCGGCTCCGCCGAGCAGCTCGACCTGATGCGGGGCGGGGCGGAGCGGCTCTCCCTCGGCTGGCGCGGCTGGAGCGCGGCGCAGATCGCCACCGTGGCCGAGGGCGTCGGGGCCGCGCTGGGCCCCGTACTGGCCGCCGAGCTGACCGGTGCGCCGTACCAGCCGGAGGCCGAGACCACCCGGCTGCTCGCCGATGCTCTCGCCGAGCTGCCGGGCGACGCGACGTTCGCGGTCCTGCTGGACCGGGTGGCCGACAAGCACGTCCGGCCCGCCCTGCTCACGGCCGCGCGGAAGTACCCGGTACGGGCGCTGCGGATGCTGGCGCAGGCCGCCCTCGGCCAGGGCGCCCGGGCCACGGCGGCCCGGCGGCTGCTGGTCGGCCATGTCGCCGTCCACCGCGCGGCAGCCCTGGCCGCCCTGCCGGACCTGCCCGAGGAGGCCGCCGCGCTGGTCGGACTCCTCGCCCGGCAAGAGGGGCGGCTGCCCGAGGCCGCGGCGGACGCCCTGCCCGCGCTGCTGACCAGCCCGCCGTGGGCCGGCGAGCGGGTGGTCGTGAAGCCCGTGGTGGTGGCCGGCCTGACGGCGCCCGGGGAGACCGTCCTCGCCTGGCGGCCGGGCGAGCGCGAGGCCTGGGCGGCCGCCGAGACCTGGACCAACCCGTGGGCCGAGCAGGACGTGGAGAAGCTCGCGGAGCGGCAGCGCGCGGGCCGGCTGAGCGAGCACGACGCCCTGCGCCTGTTCGCCAAGGGCCCGGCCGAGCTGGTCCGCCCGCTGCTGGCCGAGTGGGACGGCCCGACGTGGTCGCACAGCGGCATGGACTCCTTCACCCCGATCGTCGCCGCCCACGGACCGGTGGCGCTGCCGATGGCCCTGACCCTGGCGAACCGGCTCCCGGCCGCCCTCGGGCCGCTGCTGATGCCCTACGTCGACGTGCGCGTGGCCCGCCTGATGGCGGACTGGCTGGTCCGGCTCAGGGCCGCCGGCCGCACCGCGCGCACCTGGCTGCTGCGGCACGGCCCCGAGGCCGCGCCCCTGCTGGTCCCCGACGCGCTGGCGAAGCCCGGCCGGGCGCGTACGGCCGCGGAGGCGGCGCTGCGGCTGATCGCGCTGGAGCACGGTGACGAGGCGGTCCGCGCGGCCGCCGCCGGGTACGGGCCGAAGGCCCTCGCCGGGCTGGAGGCCCTGCTGGGCGCCGATCCGCTGGTGGCCGCGCTGCCCGTGAAGCTGCCGGAGCCCGGCGCCGCGTCCGGCTGGGCCGAGCTGCCGGTGCTGTCGGTGCTGCCTGTGTTGCCGCAGATCGCCCTGCGCGCGGCGGACGGGCAATCCGCCACCGCACTGCCGGCCGCCGCGGTGCCGCACGTCCTGATGATGCTGGCGCTGTCCCGGTCCGACTCCCCCTACCCGGGGCTGGCCGCTCTCCGCGAGCTGTGCGAGCCGGAGTCGCTGGCCGAGTTCGCCTGGGCGGTGTTCGAGGAGTGGCGCTTCGCCGGGATGCCGCCCGCCGACGCCTGGGCGGTGCACGCGCTGGGGCTGCTGGGCGACGACGTGACGGTCGGCCGGCTCACCCCGGTGATCCGGGCCTGGCCGGGCGAGGGCGCGCACCAGCGTGCCGTGGACGGGCTCGACGCCCTGGCGGCGATCGGCACGGACGCGGCCCTGCTGGCCCTGTACGGGATATCGCAGCGGGTGCGGTTCAAGGCGCTCAAGGCGCGGGCCGCTGAGAAGATCGACGAGGTGGCAGCGGGGCTCGGGCTGACCGGTGAGCAGCTCGGCGACCGGCTGGTGCCCGACCTGGGGCTGGCCACGGACGGGTCCGCGGTCGTCGACTACGGCGCCCGCCGCTTCACGGTCGGCCTCGACGAGCGGCTGACCCCGTACGTGCGGGACGGGTCGGGCAAGCGCCTGAAGGACCTGCCCAAGCCGGGCGCACAGGACGACGCGGAGCTGGCGCCGGCCGGACGCAAGCGGTACGCGGCGCTGAAGAAGGAGCTGCGGGCCGTCGCCCCGGTCCAGCTGCAGCGGCTGGAGGCGGCCATGGTCTCGGGCCGGTCGTGGACGGGCGCCGAGTTCCGGCGGCTGTTCGTGGAACACCCGCTGGTGGGGCACCTGGCCCGGCGCCTGGTGTGGCTGGCCGCCCAACCCGGCGCCGGGCGGCCGGAGGACTCCGCCCCGGCGGGCCCCGTCGGGACCGGGCCCGTCCCGACCGGCCTCGGCACGTCCGTCCCGACCCCGGGCGGGCCCGTCCCCGCCGGACCCGGCACCGTCGGGCCCGGCACCGCCTTCCGGGTCACGGACGACCGGCCGCTCGGCTCCTACGTCGATGCCGAGGGAGCCCCGGTGGCGGTGGCCGAGGACGCGGTGGTCACCCTGGCGCACCCCGTGCACCTGGGCCGGGACGCGGTGGCGCGGTGGTCGGCGGCGTTCGACTCGCTCGCGGGCGCGGTCGCCCAGCCGTTCCCGCAGCTGGCGCGGCCGGTGTCCGCCCCGACGCAGGAGGAGGCCGGCCGGCACCGGCTCACCCGCTTCGAGGACCTCACCGTTCCCGTCGGCAAGGTGCTCGGGCTGACCCGGCGCGGCTGGGAGCGCGGCATACCGGCCGACGCGGGCGTGGAGCGCTGGATATCGCGCCGCCTGGGCCCGTCGTGCCACGTGGTGATCGAGCTGGATCCGGGCATCGCGGTCGGGGCGCTGGACCAGTACCCGGAGCAGAAGCTGGAGACGGTCTGGCTGGACACCGTGCCGGGCGACTACTTCCCGGTGGCCGAGCACCGGTGGAAGCTCGCCGACCTCGACCCGGTGCTGGCCTCGGAGATCCTGGCGGACCTCAACGACCTCACGGACCTGCCAGACCAGGCGGAGGTGACGGGCGTGACGGACTGACGGACCAGGCGGAGGTGACAGGCGTGACGGACTGACGGACCAGGCGGAGGTGACGGGCGTGACGGAGGTGACGGACCAGGCGGAGGTGACAGGAGTGGCGGAGGTGACGGGCGTGACGGAGGTGACAAGCGTGACGGGCTGACGGACGTGACGGATCTCAAGGACCGCACGGGCGTGCCGCCGAGGTGACGGATGCCCGGGCTCTGGCCCCGCCACTGCGCGGGAAGCGGAACCCGGGTGTATCCAGGAGTCATGGATCACGGGCCCACGCAACCGCGCAAGCTACTGCTTGCGGTCCCGTTCCTCCTGATCGCCCTGATCTCGATCGGCGACGTCCTGGCGCCGGCCGATGTGCACCTCGGCCCGTTCCTCGCCGCGGCGCCCGCCGTCACGGCGTCCTTCGCGGGCCCCCGCATGACGGCCTTCGTGGGTGCCGTGGCGGTGCTCGCCCAGGCGGTCGTCGCCGCGGCCCGCACCACCGTGACCGACCTGAATCACACCCTCCAGCTCACTGCCCTCGTCATGATCTCGGTCTTCGTGACCTTGTTCGCCCATCTGCGCGAGGTGCACGAGGAGCAGCTGAGCCGGCTGCGGTCGGTGGCGGAGGCCGCCCAGCAGGTGGTGCTGCGGCCGCTGCGGGACCGCATGGGCCCGCTGCACCTGGCCTCGGTCTACCTGGCGGCCGAGGCCGAGGCACAGATCGGCGGGGACCTGTACGCCGCGGCCCGTACGGCACACAGCACCCGCCTGATCATCGGCGACGTCCGCGGCAAGGGCCTGGAGGCGGTCGGCGACGCCGCGCTGGTCCTGGGCGCGTTCCGGGCGGCCGCCCACCAGGAGGCCGACCTGCCGGGCCTGGTCGCCTACCTGGAAGGCGCCGTCGGCCCCGATCCGAACGGCTCCGCCGGCCCCGCCGGCGTCACCGAGAGCTTCACCACGGCCGCCGTACTGGACATCCCCGACGGCGATACGACCCTCCGCCTCATCAGCTGCGGCCATCCGCCGCCGCTGCTGCTGCGCGACGGCAAGGTGATCCCCCTCCAGGTGGACCAGCCGGCCCCGCCGCTGGGGCTCACCGAGTTCGGCCCGTCCGGCCTGACCGCCCAGACCTTCCCCTTCGAGCCGGGCGACATGCTGGTGCTGTACACGGACGGGGTGATCGAGGCCCGCAACCGTTCCGGCACCTTCTACCCGTTGCAGGACCGCCTCGCGGACTGGTCGGACCAGGACCCCCACCTCCTCCTGCGCAACCTGTGCACCGACCTCCTGGCCCACGCCCCGGCGGGGCACCTGGGCGACGACGCGGCGATCGTGGCCATCGAACGCCTCCCGAACGGGAGCTTGTAGGTTGACCCGATGGCCCTTCTCGACATCTTGACCGGCACCAAGCACCCCAGCGGCGACGCCGTACCGCGTACCCCTGAGGAACTCCGGTCGGCCCTGCTCGCCCTGAACGGCCCGCAGACGCCGTTCCGCGTCCGCAACGCCACCCCTGCGGAAGGCGCCGACCTGGTCGCGGAGTGGAGCCGGACGCTCCCCGCCGGGACCGGGCGCCTGAAGGAACGGACCGTCAAGATACGGATGCGGCTGGTTCCGGAGACCCGCGAGGTCCGCGCCCTGGAGGAACTGTGGGAGGTCACTAGCGTCGCGCTGGGCAACACCCCCGGGGCGACGGTGAACCGCACGTACAACCGGGGCCGGGTGGCGGACGGACGGGAATGGACGTGGGACCGCGGCCCCGACGGCCGCATGCGGAAGACGGAGGTGATCCGCGACCGCCCGGCGGAGATGAAGCGCCCGGTGCAGGGCGCGGTCCTCGACGCAGGGTGGACGTGGCGCGGGGTGCTGTTCCGGCTGTGAGCCAAACCGGGCCACCCCGGGCGGGCCGCCGACCCGTACAGATTCCGCTGTACCAGTTCACGCTCTGGACCGTACGTGTCACGTTCCGTGAACATGGAGCGCATGAGCAGCGAATCTGAGCTTTCGGACTGCCTCAAGACCTTCGGCGCCGTCCTGAAGGCGCTGCGTGACGAGGCGGGCCTGACCCAGGACGAGTTCGCCAAGAAGGTGGGCTACTCGCCGCACTACATCGCAAAGATCGAGCAGGGCAAGCGGTTCCCGCCCGGGGATCTGGCTCCGCGGGCGGAGGAGGGTCTGGGCAACGCCGGTATGCGCGTCCTGGAAGCCGCTGCCCGGAGCCTGACGCGCAAGGCGGGACTGGCTTCCTGGTTCCACAGGTGGGCGGACATCGAAGAGGACGCCCGGTGCCTGTACACCTACGAGTGCAGGGCCATACCTGGGCTCTTACAGCCGGAGCCGTACATCCGGACGATCTTCGACCTGCGCCTGCCGCCCCTCTCCGAGGAGCAGGTCGAGCGCCAAGTGGCCGCGCGCTTGGAGCGTCAGCAACTTCTGGATAGGCGGCCGAACACCGAGTTCAGCTTCATCATCGAGCAGGCGGTGCTCGAACGCCGCCTGGGCGGGCCGGAAGTGACCCGCAGTGTCCTGGACCACCTGCTGACCCAGGGCCAACGCCGTAACGTCGAGATCCAGGTGATGCCGCTGCGACAGGAGGACCACGCCGGCGTCGATGGCCTCATGTACCTCGCACAAACCTCGCGACACGAGTGGGTCGGCTACTCCGAAGGTCAGCAGTCAAGCGTCCTCATCACTGGCCAGAATGACGTCAGCACAATGCTCCAGCGCTATGGCAGGCTACGAGCGCAGGCTCTTGGCCGCGAGGCCACCATCCGCCTGCTGGAGCAGATGCGAGGAGTCTCAATGACGGAGTCAAGCCGTCTGCGTGACCGGCGGAGTGGGGGTGAAGACCCGATTGTCTCGCAGCAGCGCCCACAGGACGCTTGCCCGGCGGCGAGCCAGAGCGATCACAGCCTGGAC
>NZ_WTFF01000158.1 GCF_019400985.1 Streptomyces bambusae | reverse complement strand
CGTCACCGACGTGGACGCGTCCCTGACCATGGGCGACTACATCAACGTGTACTAGGCGGCCTGTCCCCCGTGGGCAATGTTCGTCGTACCCAGCAAGACGCCCCGCCACGAGATCGTGACGCGGGCCGACTACCGGACCCGGCACAGCGACCACTGCGCCCCCGGCAGCAGCCGCCACATCGACCCCCACGAGTACGCCTCCGTCTTCGGCCCCCGGGCCGGCGACCGGGTCCGCCTCGGCGACTCCGGGCTGACCGTACGGGTCGAGCACGACGCCCAGAAGCCGGGCGAGGAGTTCCTGGCCGGCTTCGGCAAGACCGCCCGGGACGGGCTGCACCTGAAGGCGGCGGCCGTCCGCGAGACCTGTGACGTGGTGATCAGCAACGTGCTGGTCATCGACGCCGTGCTGGGCATCCGCAAGGTGTCCATCGGCATCCGCGAGGGCCGCATCCACGCGATCGGCCGGGCCGGGAACCCCGACACCCTCGACGGCGTGGACGTGGTCGTCGGCACCGGCACCTCGATCGTCCCCGGCGAAGGGCTGATCGCCACCGCCGGCGCCGTCGACACCCATGTCCACCTGCTCTCCCCGCGGATCATGGAAGCCTCGCTGGCCGCCGGTGTCACCACCGTCATCGGCCAGGAGTTCGGCCCGGTCTGGGGCGTCGGCGTCAACTCCCCGTGGGCGCTGAAGCACGCCTTCAACGCCTTCGACGCCTGGCCGGTCAACATCGGCTTCCTGGCCCGCGGCTCCTCCTCCGACGCGGCCCCGCTGGTCGAGGCCCTCGCCGAGGGCGGCGCGTCAGGTTTCAAGGTGCACGAGGACATGGGCGCGCACACCCGGGCCCTGGACACCGCCCTGCGGGTGGCCGAGGAGCACGACGTGCAGGTCGCCCTGCACTCGGACGGCCTCAACGAGTGCCTCTCCGTCGAGGACACCCTGCGCGTCCTGGACGGCCGGACGATCCACGCCTTCCACATCGAGGGCTGCGGCGGTGGCCACGTGCCCAACGTCCTGAAGATGGCGGGCGTGGCGAACGTGATCGGCTCCTCCACCAACCCCACCCTGCCCTTCGGCCGGGACGCGGTCGCCGAGCACTACGGCATGATCGTCTCCGTCCACGACCTCAAGCCGGACCTGCCCGGCGACGCCGCCATGGCCCGCGACCGCATCCGCGCCGGCACCATGGGCGCCGAGGACGTCCTGCACGACCTGGGCGCCATCGGCATCACCTCCTCCGACGCGCAGGGCATGGGCCGGGCCGGCGAGACCGTACGCCGTACGTTCGCCATGGCGGCCAAGATGAAGGCCGAGCTCGGCCCGATGGACGGCGACGGCGCGGGCGACGACAACGCCCGCGTGCTGCGCTACCTGGCCAAGCTGACCATCAACCCGGCCATCGCCCACGGCCTGGCCCACGAGATCGGCTCCATCGAGGTCGGCAAGCTCGCCGACATCGTGCTGTGGCGGCCCCCGTTCTTCGGCGCCAAGCCGCAGCTGGTGCTCAAGTCCGGCTTCCCCGCGTACGGCGTCACCGGCGACCCCAACGCCGCCACCGACACCTGCGAACCCCTGGTCCTCGGCCCGCAGTTCGGCTCCTACGGCGCCACCGCCGCGGACATCTCCGTCGCCTTCGTCTCGGCCGCGGCCGCCGCGCTCGGCGGCGACGCGATGCCCACCCGCCGGCGCCGGGTCGCCGTCCGCGGCACCCGCGGCATCGGACCCGCCGACCTCCTCCTCAACTCCCGGGTGGGCGCGGTCGATGTGGACGCGCGCAGCGGCCTGGTCACCCTCGACGGGGACCCGCTGCGCTCCGAAGCCGCCGACTCCGTCGCCCTCAACCGCCTGTACTTCCTGTAGAGACCAAGGACTTCCATCCCATGAACAAGCCCGTCGACGCCGGATTCCGCATGCCCCCGGAGTGGGCTCCCCACGAGCGCACCTGGATGGCCTGGCCGAGCCCCAACCCGACCTTCACCGACGAGGCGGAGCTCGCCGAGGCCCGCCAGGCCTGGGGCGCCGTGGCCCGCGCCGTCAGCGCGTACGAGCCGGTGACCCTCGTCGTCCCGCCGGGCGGCACCGAGGGCGCCCGCGCCGTCGTGGGCGAGGGGGAGCGCCACCCCATCGAGCTGGTCGAGCGGGAGCTGGACGACGCCTGGATGCGCGACATCGGCCCGACCTTCGTGACCGACGGCCGGGGCGGCCTCGCCGCCGTCGACTGGACCTTCAACGGCTGGGGCGCCCAGGACTGGGCCCGCTGGGAACACGACTCCAAGATCGCCCGGCACGTCTCCGACCTGGCGGGCACCCGTACGTACTCCACCGCGCTGGTCAACGAGGGCGGGGCGATCCACGTCGACGGCGAGGGCACCGTCCTGCTCACGGACACCGTGCAGCTCGGCGAGGGCCGCAACCCCGGCTGGACCCGCGAGCAGGTCGAGGCCGAGATCCACGCCCACCTGGGCACCACCAAGGCGATCTGGCTCCCGTACGGCCTGGCCGGCGACTACGGCACCTACGGCACCCAGGGCCACGTCGACATCGTCGCCGCCTTCGCCCGCCCCGGCGTGGTGATGGTGCACACCCAGCCCGACCCGGCCCACCCCGACCACGAGCGCGGCAGGACCATAGCCGCCATCCTGCGCGCCTCCACCGACGCGCGGGGCCGGCAGCTGGAGGTCGTGGAGGTCCCGGCGCCGACCGTGCTGGTGGAGGACGGGGAGTGGGTCGACTACTCCTACATCAACCACTACCTGTGCAACGACGGCGTGGTGCTGTGCTCCTTCGACGACCCGCGCGACGAGGAGGCCGCCGAGATCTTCCGCGGCCTCTTCCCCGAGCGCACCGTGACCCTCGTCGACGCACGTACGATTTTCGCCGGGGGTGGCGGTATCCACTGCATCACCCAGCAGCAGCCGAAGGTCTGACGACCGCAGGCGGGATTCGAGGAGTGGCCCATGGCGGCGGGTGGAGTGCGCGCGCGGAAGAACGCGCCGCCGCGCGAGGACGTACTCGTCGCCGCCATGGCCACGATCGCCGAGCGCGGCCTGGAGGGCCTGACCATGGCCGGCCTCGGCCGGCAGGTCGGCATGAGCAGCGGCCACCTGCTGTACTACTTCCGCAGCAAGGACGAGCTGCTGCTGCAGACCCTGGAGTGGAGCGAGGCCGCGCTCGGCGACGAGCGCCGGGCCCTGCTCGCCCGCCGCGGCCCGGTGCGCGAGCGGCTGCGGGCGTACGTCGACCTGTACGTGCCCGACGGCGCCCGCGACCCGCACTGGACCCTGTGGCTGGAGGTCTGGAACCGCTCCCAGAACGCCGGCCCCGAGGAACGCGACCGGCAGGCCGCCATCGAGGGGGCCTGGCACCGCGACCTGGTCGCACTGCTCGCCGAGGGCATCTCGCGCGGCGAGTTCAAGCCGGTCGACGCCGAGCGCTTCGCCGCCCGCACCCGGGCCCTGCTCGACGGGTTCAGCATCCAGCTCGCCGTCGGGCTGCCCGGCATCGAGCGGGCGGACATCCTGGCCCACGCCATGGAGTTCCTGGACGAGACGCTCGTATCGTGAGACGCGGACCCCGCCGCGCGGACAGGTGTGAAACACTGCGGGCGTGCTTGCTCAGCCCATGATTATCGGCAGCAGCGCGCCGGTCCGCAGGGGCCGCTGACACCGTGGAAGACCTTCGCGGCGGCGGCCACCGTGCCCCAGACCCGCGCGCAGACCTCTCGCACCCGCGAGGGGTCTTTTCGTTTCCCCGGCCCAACTGCCGGGGTACCGGCCGCGCGCGATGATGGGGGCAGGTGGATCCCGGGCATCCGGAGCCACTCATCCGACAGGAGTTCAGATCATCATGACGCCAGCAGCTCCGACAGAGGCCGGCCGGCCGACGGCGGGTCCCGACGACAGCTTCCACGTGTTCGACACGACGCTGCGCGACGGCGCCCAGCGGGAGGGCATCAACCTCACCGTCGCGGACAAGCTGACCATCGCCCGCCACCTGGACGACTTCGGCGTCGGCTTCATCGAGGGCGGCTGGCCCGGCGCCAACCCGCGGGACACGGAGTTCTTCGCCCGCGCCCGCGCCGAGATCGACTTCAAGAACGCCCAGCTGGTCGCCTTCGGAGCCACCCGCCGGGCCGGCGGCAGGGCCGCCGAGGACCCGCAGGTGCGGGCGCTGCTGGAGTCCGGCGCGCCGGTGATCACCCTGGTGGCGAAGTCCCACGACCGGCACGTCGAGCTGGCGCTGCGCACCACGCTGGAGGAGAACCTGGAGATGGTCCGCGACACCGTCTCTTACCTGCGCGAGCAGGGCCGGCGGGTGTTCGTGGACTGCGAGCACTTCTTCGACGGCTACCGCGCCGACCCCGACTACGCGAAGTCCGTCGTCCGCACCGCGCACGAGGCCGGCGCGGACGTGGTGATCCTGTGCGACACCAACGGCGGCATGCTGCCCGCCCAGGTCGCGGCGGTCGTCTCGACCGTGCTCGCCGACACCGGGGCGCGCCTGGGCATCCACGCCCAGGACGACACCGGCTGCGCCGTGGCCAACACCCTGGCCGCCGTCGACGCCGGCGCCACCCACGTGCAGTGCACGGCCAACGGCTACGGCGAGCGGGTGGGCAACGCCAACCTCTTCCCGGTCGTCGCCGCCCTGGAGATCAAGTACGGCCGCCAGGTCCTCCCCGAGGGCGCCCTGGCCGAGATGACCCGGATCTCCCACGCCATCGCCGAGGTCGTCAACCTCACCCCCTCCACCCACCAGCCCTACGTCGGCGTGTCGGCCTTCGCCCACAAGGCCGGGCTGCACGCCTCGGCGATCAAGGTGGACCCGGACCTCTACCAGCACATCGACCCCGAGCGGGTCGGCAACACCATGCGGATGCTGGTCTCCGACATGGCCGGCCGCGCCTCGATCGAGCTCAAGGGCAAGGAGCTCGGCGTCGACCTCGGCGGCGACCGCGCCCTGGTGGCCCGGGTCGTCGAGCGGGTCAAGGAGCGCGAGCTCGCCGGCTACACGTACGAGGCCGCCGACGCCTCCTTCGAGCTGCTGCTGCGCGCCGAGGCCGAGGGCCGGGCCCGCCGGTACTTCCGTACGGAGTCCTGGCGGGCGATCGCCGAGGACCGCCCCGACGGCACCCACGCCAACGAGGCCACGGTGAAGCTGTGGGCCAAGGGCGAGCGGATCGTGGCCACCGCGGAGGGCAACGGCCCGGTCAACGCCCTGGACCGGGCGCTGCGCGTGGCCCTGGAGCGCTTCTACCCGCAGCTGGCGAAGTTCGAGCTGGTCGACTACAAGGTCCGCATCCTGGAGGGCAAGCACGGCACCGAGTCCACGACCCGGGTGCTGATCAGCACCACCGACGGGGTCCGCGAGTGGAACACGGTGGGGGTCGCCCCGAACGTGATCGCCGCCTCCTGGCAGGCCCTGGTGGACGCCTACACCTACGGTCTGCTGCGCGCGGGCGTGGAACCGGCCGAATAGCCGCCGAACAGCCTTCGGCCGCCGCAGCTGTCCCTTATCTCCCTTTGACGCAGGTAGGTGCCGGTTCGGGTAGCGTCGTAGGCATGAGGACCAGGCTGATATCCGTACTGCTCGGCCTCCTGCTCGCGCTGGCGGCGGGGGCCCTGGCGGCGGCGCCGTCCGCCTCCGCCGCGACCGGGCCCGCCGCCGTGGCGGAGGCCCTCAAGGAAGGGCCTGTCTACGTCGATCCGCGCGCCGAGGCGCAGCTGTCGAAGGACCAGGCGGACGCCCTCGCACAGAAGATCAAGGACGCCGGGAAGCCGGTGTTCGTCGCCGTGCTGCCGCAGGCGCCCGAGTTCCCGGCCGACAGCGTGCTGCGCACCGTGCGGACGCAGACCGGCATCACCGGGCTCTACGCGATCCGGCTCGGCGACGGCTTCGACGCCGGCGCCGACCGGTCCGTGATGCCGGTGAACGCCGTGCGGAACCTGACGGACGCCGTGAAGTCCGGCGGTCCCGTGGACGCGTCCACCCAGCTGAACAACTTCGTCGACCAGGCCCTCACCCAGGCCGGCGGCAGCGCCCCGGCCTCCTGGGGCGTCACCGGCGCCGACACCGGTGTGCCGGTCGCGAGCCTGGTGGGCCTGGGCGTGGTGGCGCTGGTCGGCGGTGGCGGAGCGTACGCCCTGGTCAGGGGCAGCCGCAGGAAGAAGGAGGCGGCCGAGCGGGCGGCCGTGGAGAAGCTGCGCGTGGTCGTGGACGAGGACATCACCGCCTTCGGCGAGGAGCTCGACCGGCTGGACTTCCGTCCCGGCGAGCCCGGCGCCGACGACGCCATGCGCAAGGACTACGGGCAGGCCCTGGACTCGTACGACCGGGCCAAGCAGCTCATGGGGGCCGTCCAGCACCCCGAAGAGGTCCGGGGCGTCACCCAGGCCCTGGAGGACGGCCGGTTCGCGCTCGCCGTGCTGGCCGCGCGCCGGGAGAACCGGCCGCTGCCCGAGCGCCGGGCGCCCTGCTTCTTCGATCCGCGCCACGGCCCGAGCACGCAGGACGCCGAGTGGGCCCCGCCCGGCGGGGCCGTGCGGACCGTGCCCGTCTGCGCGGCGGACGGCGTACGGCTGAGCGAGGGCCAGGACCCGCTGGTGCGCACGGTGGCCACCGACTACGGGCCGCGCCCGTACTACGACGCCGGGCCGGCGTACGGCCCCTGGGCGGGCGGATACTTCGGCGGCGGCATGCTGCCCGGCCTGCTGATGGGGACCATGCTCGGATCCATGATGTCCAGCCCGGCCTACGCCTCGGACTGGGGCGCCGGCGGGTACGGCGACGGCGGCGGCTTCGAGGGCGGGGACGTCTCCGGGGCCGACTTCGACGCGTCCGACTTCGGCGGCGGCGGGTTCTTCGACGGGGGCGGCGGGTTCGACGGAGGGGGCGGCTTCTAAGCCGCCCCCGGTCCGGCGTGTCCAGCGTGTCCCGCGTGTCCGGCCGGTTCGGGGCGGGTCAGGCCTGCCGGATCGCCGAGATGTCGAAGGTCAGCTTCACCTTGTCGCTGACCATCACACCGCCGGCCTCCAGCGCGGCGTTCCAGGTCAGGCCCCACTCGGAGCGCAGGATCTCGGCGCCGCCCTCGAAACCGACCCGCTCGTTGCCGTAGACGTCCGTGGCGGAACCGGTGAACTCCAGGTCGATGGAGAGCGGCCGCGTCACGTCCTTGATCGTCAGGTTGCCGCTGATGCGGTACTTGTCGCCGCCCAGGGCGCTCGCCCCGGTGGACCGGAAGGTCATCAGCGGGAAGCGCTCGGCGTCGAAGAAGTCGCTGCTCAGCAGGTGCGTGTCGCGGTCGGCGATGCCGGTGCCGACCGAGCCGATCTGCACGTCGATGGAGGCGGTGGACCGCGACGGGTCGGAGCCGTCCAGGTGCAGGGTGCCCTCGTGCTGTGCGAAGCTGCCGCGCACGTTGGTCACCATCGCGTGGCGGACGGTGAAGCCGATCGAGCTGTGGGCCGGGTCGATGGCGTAGTCACCGGTGAGGGCGGCCAGGGCCGGGTCCACGGCCAGGGTGGCGACGCCGGAGGCGGTGTCCGCGGTGGCGGTCGGCCGGGCGGCGGTCTGGTTGCGGCGGGTGAAGAATCCCATGATGTCCTCCTCGGGAGTGGTTCAACTTTCAACAACATCGACGCTAGACCCATTCCGTTCAAATTTCAACAGTCCGGGGTCGAGTGCGCCGATTTGTGTGGTGCCCACAAAGGCCGCTGGTCCGTACTGGTGATGTCCATGCATCCATATGGGCTACTGTCCGGGCCGTACAGCGGATCGGTTCCGAGACTGTGCGGAATCAACGGAGGGTTTTCCTTGGTCGGGTTCGTAAGGTCGGTACATGACCGTTGTGGACCAGACTCCGAGCGAGCCGACGGACGCTCGCGGCCGCGTGGCCGAGCTGCACTCTCTGCGTGAGCAGGCGCGGCGCGGACCGAGTGACCGTGCGACCGAGGCGCAGCACGCCAAGGGCAAGCTGACCGCCCGCGAGCGGATCGCCCTCCTGCTGGACGAGGGTTCCTTCAAGGAGGTCGAGCAGCTGCGCCGGCACCGGGCGTCGGGGTTCGGCCTGGAGGCCAAGAAGCCCTACACCGACGGCGTCATCACCGGCTGGGGCACGGTCGAGGGCCGCACGGTCTTCGTCTACGCGCACGACTTCCGGATCTTCGGCGGCGCGCTGGGCGAGGCCCACGCCACGAAGATCCACAAGATCATGGACATGGCCATCGCGGCCGGTGCCCCGCTGGTCTCGCTCAACGACGGCGCCGGCGCCCGTATCCAGGAGGGCGTCTCGGCGCTCGCCGGCTACGGCGGCATCTTCCAGCGCAACACCAAGGCCTCGGGCGTCATCCCGCAGATCTCGGTCATGCTCGGCCCGTGCGCGGGCGGCGCGGCCTACTCCCCGGCCCTGACGGACTTCGTCTTCATGGTCCGCGACACCTCGCAGATGTTCATCACCGGCCCGGACGTGGTCCGCGCGGTGACCGGCGAGGAGATCACCCAGAACGGCCTCGGCGGCGCCGACGTGCACGCCGAGACCAGCGGCGTCGCGCACTTCGCGTACGACGACGAGGAGACCTGCATCGCCGAGGTCCGCTACCTCATCTCGATGCTCCCCTCCAACAACCGCGAGAACCCGCCGGTCCACCAGACCGACGACCCCGCCGACCGCCGCTCCGACGTCCTGCTGGACCTCGTCCCGGCCGACGGCAACCGCCCGTACGACATGCTCAAGGTCATCGAGGAGGTCGTCGACGACGGCGAGGTCCTGGAGATCCACGAGCGCTGGGCCCGCAACATCATCTGCGCCCTGGCCCGGATGGACGGCCAGGTCGTCGGCATCGTGGCGAACCAGCCCGGCCACCTGGCCGGCGTCCTGGACATCGAGGCCTCGGAAAAGGCCGCGCGCTTCGTCCAGATGTGTGACGCCTTCAACATCCCGATCATCACGCTGCTGGACGTCCCCGGCTTCCTGCCGGGCGTCAGCCAGGAGCACGGCGGCATCATCCGCCACGGCGCCAAGCTGCTCTACGCGTACTGCAACGCCACGGTCCCGCGGATCTCGCTGATCCTGCGCAAGGCCTACGGCGGCGCGTACATCGTCATGGACTCCCAGTCCATCGGCGCCGACATCACCTACGCCTGGCCCACCAACGAGATCGCCGTGATGGGCGCCGAGGGTGCCGCCAACGTCATCTTCCGCAAGCAGATCGCCGACGCCGAGGACCCCGAGGCCATGCGCGCCCGCATGGTCAAGGAGTACAAGGCCGAGCTGATGCACCCGTACTACGCGGCCGAGCGCGGCCTCGTGGACGACGTCATCGACCCCGCCGAGACCCGCGAGACGCTGATCAGCGCCCTCGCGATGCTCCGCAACAAGCACGCCGACCTGCCGTCCCGCAAGCACGGCAACCCGCCGCAGTAAGGAGACAGCCACACATGAGCACCGACATGCTGCTGCGCGTCGAGAAGGGCAACGCCGAGCCCGAGGAGCTGGCCGCGATCACCGCGATCCTGCTGGCCCGCGCCGCGAACTCGCCGGAGGCCCCGACCGCCCGCACCCGCTCCACCGCCGGCTGGCGCCGCCTGGAGCGCACCCCGGGCTTCCGCGCCCCGCACTCCTGGCAGGGCTGAGACCCGCAGCCGGAAGGCCCCGCACCCGTTCAGGGGGTGCGGGGCCTTCTGCGTACCCGCGTATCCCTTCCGGTGTACCCCTTCCGGCATGCACGAGGCCGTATGCGTGAGGCCCCCTCCCCCGAAGCTGCTCGGGGGAGGGGGCCTCACGCGACGCGGAGTGCCGGCGGCTAGCGCAGGCGTGCCATGAGTGCGTGTTCGACGAGCGTGATGAGGGCGCTCTTGGCGTCGGCGCGGTGGCGGGCGTCGGTGGTGATGATGGGGGCGTCGGGTCCGATCTGGAGTGCTTCGCGGACTTCGTCGGGGGTGTAGGGCTGGTGTCCGTCGAAGCCGTTGAGGGCGATGACGAAGGGGAGGCCGGAGTTCTCGAAGTAGTCGACGGCGGGGAAGCAGTCGGCGAGGCGGCGGGTGTCGACGAGGACGACGGCGCCGATGGCGCCGCGGACGAGGTCGTCCCACATGAACCAGAAGCGGTCCTGTCCGGGGGTGCCGAACAGGTACAGGATGAGGTCCTGGTCGAGGGTGATGCGGCCGAAGTCCATGGCGACCGTGGTGGTGGTCTTGTCGCCGGTGTGGGTGAGGTCGTCGATGCCGGCGGAGGCGGACGTCATGACGGCTTCGGTGCGCAGGGGGTTGATCTCGGAGACCGCGCCGACGAACGTGGTCTTGCCCACGCCGAAGCCGCCCGCCACCACGATCTTCGCGGAGGTGGTGGAGCGAGCCGCCCCGCCGTTAGAGCTTGCGAAGTCCACTGAGCACCCTTTCGAGCAGTGTCACGTCAGGCTGGCCGCCGGCGTTTTCGTCGCCGCCCGGCTGATGGATGGCGACGAGTCCGGCCTCTGCCAGGTCGGCAACGAGGATCCGGGCGACGCCGAGGGGAATGGAGAGCAGGGCCGAGATCTCGGCCACCGACTTGATTTCGAGGCACAGCCGGCAGATGCGCTGGTGCTCGGGCAACTGCCCTTGCAGGCGCGCGGGATCGGCCGTCGTGCTGACCAGCGCCTCGATGGCGAGCTGGTAACGGGGCCGGGTCCGGCCACCGGTCATCGCGTACGGACGCACCAGCGGGTTGTGCGCCTTCGGAGCCTGCTGCTGCGGCCGGGCAACCCGCGTGGGCTGCTGGGGCGCCTGCGGCTGGCCGTAGGGCTGCTGCTGGTACGGGTTGTGCTCCGGCACGGGCCGGCTGGGAGCGGAGGGGAAGTTGAAGCGGTTCTGGTCGTGCCCACCCTGCGGCTGAGCGCCGCCATAAGGATGACCTCCGGGTGTTGTCACGTTTCCTCCTCCGACTCCAAGAACGCAGTACTCCCTGTGGAACCGCGCCACCGCACCTTAAGGCGCGGTGACGCGAAACGCACTGCCTGTTTGCTAGTTGAGAAGACTTCCCTGCAGTTCGGCGCGCAGGTCCGGGGTCAGAACCGTGCCCGCTCGATCCACCAGGAGGGCCATCTCGTAGCCCACGAGGCCGATGTCGCACTCCGGGTGCGCGAGTACGGCCAGCGACGATCCGTCGGAGATGGACATCAGGAAGAGGAAGCCGCGCTCCATCTCCACCACCGTCTGGGTGACGGCTCCACCCTCGAAGATGCGGGAAGCTCCTGCGGTCAGCGACGTCAGACCGGAGGCCACGGCCGCCAGCTGGTCGGCGCGGTCGCGCGGGAAGCCCTCGGACATCGCCAGAAGAAGGCCGTCGGCGGAGACCACCACGGTGTGGGACACCCCAGGGGTGTTGTCCACGAAGTTGGTGATCAACCAGTTCAGGTTCTGTGCCGCCTGGCTCATCGGGCTCACACTAACGCTCCTGGTCATAGCTGTTACTAGTCGACTGCTCGGACCCCGCGCTGCGTCCCTGCTGGACACCGCGCCGCAGGTTGCTCAGCCTGCCACGCACGTCCTCCGGGGCGCGGGAGACCTGGGGGCCGCCCTGCGGGGTCTGCTCCGCTGTGCCCTCGACCAAGTTGGCCTTGGGCACACGCCGAGGGAGACCGGACGAGGTGACCCCGCCCGCCTTCGGCTCACGGAGCTTGCCGGCCTGCTGCCAGCGCTCGTCGTTGCGCGAACGCCAGCCGCCGCCTTCCTCGCCACCCTGCTCCGTCTGCGCCGCCGCCTGCTGCTTGCGCGCCTGCGGCCGGTCGTCGAAGAGGGAGGGAGTGGACTCCGCTTCCTGCTGTGCCGGCTGCCACTGCTGCTGGCTGCCGCGGCGCGGCAGGCCCGCACCGGTCAGCTGGTGGCCGTTGTCGGCAGCGGCGCCCGGACGGTCGAAGCCTACGCGGTCCGGGGCCGGTTCGGGAGCGGACGGGGGTTCCGATTCGGCAGGGTAGTCCTGCTGGTAGGTGCCGGAGTAGGAGCTCTGCTCCGGCCACTCTGCCTGGTGGGACTGGCCGTCGTAGCCCGCGTCGTATCCCTGGGCGTCCTGCTGGCGGTCCGAGTAGGAACCCTCCGGATAGGCGTAGCCGTCCTGGGAGTACCCCTCGTAGCCGCCCTGGGCCTGCTGCGCGCCGTACGCCGGGTCGTAGCCCTGCTCCGACGGCTGCTCGTAGCCCTGGTACTGCTGGTAGTCATGCTCCGGCTGGGGTTCCGGATAGTCCTGCGCGTACTCCTGCTGCGGCTGCTGCTGGGCCATGTTGGCCTCCAGCTGGGCGCGCCGCTCGGCGTGGCCGAGGGAGCGGCCCACCGGGTCCAGGTCGTGCCCCTCGGCGCCCTGGTTGTCGTAGCGGGAGTCGTCGAAGCCGAGCTCGGCGGCGGTGCGCATCGGGGCCGCGCCGCCGTCGAAGGCCTGCTGCTGCGGGATCATCGAGGAGACGGTGAAGTCGTCGTCCGGGATCCCCTCGCCACCACCACCATGGGTGATGGCGTCCGGCAGCATGACCAGCGAGGTGGTGCCGGCCTGCTCGCCCGAGGGGCGCAGCTGGACGCGGATGCTGTGCCGGTCCGCCAGCCGGCCGACCACGAACAGGCCCATGCGCTGCGAGATCGCGACGTCCACGGTCGGCGGGTTGGCCAGCTTGTGGTTGATGTCGGCGAAGTCCTCGGCGGTCAGGCCGATGCCCTTGTCGTGGATCTCGACCATGACGCGGCCGTCGGGCAGACGCGTGGCGTTGACGCGGACCTTGGTCTGCGGGGAGGAGAACGTGGTGGCGTTCTCCAGCAGCTCGGCCAGCAGGTGCACGAGGTCGGTCACGGCCTGGCCGTGGATCTCGGCGTCGGAGACGCCGGCCAGCTCGATGCGCTCGTACTGCTCCACCTCGGAGGAGGCGGCGCGCAGCACGTCGACCAGCGGGACCGGCTGGTCCCAGCGGCGGCCCGGCTCCTCACCCGCGAGGATGAGGAGGTTCTCGCCGTTGCGGCGCATACGGGTCGCCAGGTGGTCCAGGCGGAAGAGGTTCTCCAGCTGGTCCGGGTCGGCCTCGTTGTTCTCCAGGTCGGTGATCAGGGTCAGCTGGCCCTCGATCAGCGACTGGTTGCGGCGCGAGAGGTTGGTGAAGATCGCGTTGACGTTGCCCCGCAGGAGCGCCTGCTCGGCGGCGAGCCGGACGGCCTCGCGGTGGACCTGGTCGAACGCGCGGGCGACCTCGCCGATCTCGTCGCGGGAGTCGATCGGGATGGGCGCGACACGGGTGTCGACCTTGCCCGGGTCCGTACGCGAGAGCTGGTCGACCAGGCTCGGCAGGCGCTGCTCGGCGATGTCGAAGGCGGCGCCGCGCAGGCGGCGCATGGAGCGGCCCATCTGGCGGGCCATGAGGCCGGCCATGATGAAGGCGGCGCTGAGGGCGACGACGACGATCGCGCCGTTGACGATGGCGTCGGTGCGCGCCTCGTCGGAGATCGCGATGGTGTCCTTGACCGCCTTGTCGAGGAGCTCCTTCTCGATCTCGGAGTAGCCCTCGAACTTCGCGGTCGCGGCCGCCTGCCAGAACACGGAGTTGGTGCCGCCCGCGGCCAGCTTCTCCTTGGACTCACCGCCGGCGATGGCCTCGGTCATACCGGTCAGGGCGGAGCCGTTGACGACCGGCGGGGCCTTGAACGGCTGCCCGGTGCGCTCGGCGTTGGCCTTGGCCTCGGCGAGCTTGGCCTGGCCCTGGGCGGACTTGTTGCCCATGACCTCCTTGAGGCGGTCGGTGTCCTCCTGGGTGCCGGCGGCGACGTACTCGCCGAGGGCGATCTCCTCCAGGTAGGCGTACGACGAGAAGGCGACGAGCTGGCCCTTGCGGACGTCTTCCTTGTCGCTCGGGCGGATCAGCAGGTGGGTGCCGATGGAGCGCTGGAGCGAGTTGGCGGCCTTGGCCAGCGAAATGGCGTAGACCATGCGGCCGTAGCTGGTGACGTTGCCGGTGCCCAGACCCAGTTCGTTGGAGAACTGCATGAGGTTGTGGTGGACGAGGACGTAGCCCTCCTCCGTCGGCAGGGGGCCCATCGTGGTCGGCGGGTTCTTCTTCGCCGACTCGATGTCCTTCAGATACGCGGTCTTGCGTATCTGCTCCAGCTTGGGCTCCTCGGCCTTGACCAGCTGCAGGCGCCGCTCCAGGCCCTGGTTCTGCGGCATGCCCTGGACGGCCTGGTGGAACTTCGCCTTCGCCTCGTCCGTGACGGCGTACGCCTCGGCCACCGCGGCATTGTTGCGGTCGCCCTTGAGGAGCGGCTCGGCGGTCACGTCACGCTCGTTGAGGAGGGCCTGGCCGTATTCCGACGCCGCCTGGACGATGCGGGCGGTCTTCTCGGCGTCCTTGGCCTCGTTCCAGGTGTCGATCGACCCCTTCACCTGGAAGCCGCCCATGACCAGTCCCACGAGGGACGGCACGAGGAGGATGGCGTTCAGGCGGGTGGGCACGCGCCAGTTGCGCGGCGAGAACCGGCTGGAGCTGCCGCTGCTCACAGGGGGCTCCACGGGCACGTCGACGGGAGACGCGGCCGCGCGCGGCGGCGGGGTGAAGTTGCCGCGCGCGGGATCCTCCGCGGGGCTCGAGTTGCTTCGCCTCACTCGACCAACAACCTCTCGGCGGTGCTACTAGCTAGTTCCTTGAATTCCAGCATGTCCAACCGTCGTGTTCCAAACAGTTGAATCCGGCCATTCACAGAGACGTAGGCCTCACGTAAAACGGACATAAAGAACGAGCTGCGGCAAAAATGAGGGCAGTTGTGCGCGTAGCGGCATCGCGTGAACGCACGGAGTCGCCAACTCGGTTCAAACCTCTGTCGAAACGTTATGAACACCACGGGGCGGGTCGTGTCCTACGACACAGCCCGCCCCGCAATACGTGGAGATTACGTGAACCCGTCTACAACCCGTCTACTTCAAACGTGCCATGAGTGCGTGTTCGACGAGCGTGATGAGGGCGCTCTTGGCGTCGGCGCGGTGGCGGGCGTCGGTGGTGATGATGGGGGCGTCGGGTCCGATCTGGAGTGCTTCGCGGACTTCGTCGGGGGTGTAGGGCTGGTGTCCGTCGAAGCCGTTGAGGGCGATGACGAAGGGGAGGCCGGAGTTCTCGAAGTAGTCGACGGCGGGGAAGCAGTCGGCGAGGCGGCGGGTGTCGACGAGGACGACGGCGCCGATGGCGCCGCGGACGAGGTCGTCCCACATGAACCAGAAGCGGTCCTGTCCGGGGGTGCCGAACAGGTAGAGGATGAGGTCCTGGTCGAGGGTGATGCGGCCGAAGTCCATGGCGACCGTGGTGGTGGTCTTGTCGCCGGTGTGGGTGAGGTCGTCGATGCCGGCGGAGGCGGACGTCATGACGGCTTCGGTGCGCAGGGGGTTGATCTCGGAGACCGCGCCGACGAACGTGGTCTTGCCCACGCCGAAGCCGCCCGCCACCACGATCTTCGCGGAAGTCGTGGAACGGGCGGCCCCGCCGTTAGAGCTTGCGAAGTCCACTGAGCACCCTTTCGAGCAGCGTTACGTCCGGCGTGCCGCCGGCCTCTCCATTGCCCGGCTGGTGGATGGCCACCATGCCGGCCTCTGCCAGGTCGGCGACGAGGATGCGGGCGACACCGAGCGGCATCGACAGCAGGGCCGACACCTCTGCGACCGACTTGACCTCACGGCACAGCGTGCAGATGCGCTGGTGCTCGGGGAGCAGGCCCGACAGGTGCATCGGATCGGCCGTCGTGCTGACCAGCGCCTCTATGGCGAGCTGGTACCGGGGCCGGGTCCGGCCACCGGTCATCGCGTACGGACGCACCAGCGGCTGGTCGCCTTCCGCGTACGACGAGTCGCCGTACGAATCGGAATAGGCGGGGGGCGGGGTCATGAGTCCTCCGGGCTGGACAGCAAGTGGTCAGCGTGCCGTCTGACGGGGCCGGTGGGGGGAGAGCTGACGGCCTGATGGTGGTACTGGGTCCCGGGGCCAGGGAGGGGGCCCCGGTCTCCCGGCCGGCAGTACCGTCCGGCCGGGAGATGAGAGGTCAGGTGAGCAGGCTGCCTTGCAGTTCGGCGCGCAGGTCCGGGGTGAGGACGCTGCCCGCGCGGTCCACGAGGAGGGCCATCTCGTAGCCGACGAGGCCGATGTCGCACTCCGGGTGCGCGAGCACGGCCAGGGAGGAACCGTCCGAGATGGACATGAGGAACAGGAATCCCCGGTCCATCTCGACCACGGTCTGGTTGACGGGCCCGCCCTCGAAGATGCGGGAGGCTCCTGCGGTCAGCGACGTCAGACCGGAGGCCACGGCGGCCAGCTGGTCGGCGCGGTCGCGCGGGAAGCCCTCGGACATCGCCAGAAGGAGGCCGTCGGCGGAGACCACCACCGTGTGGGACACCCCGGGGGTGTTGTCCACGAAGTTGGTGATCAACCAGTTCAGGTTCTGTGCCGCCTGGCTCATCGAACTCAACTATCGCTCCTGCTGGTAAGTGGGGTCGATGTGGTAACTGCCCGTCGCCGGACCGCTGTTGCCGGTGTTTCCGGCCTGGCGGCCCTGCTGGATACCCCGTCGGAGGTTGGTCAGACGGCCGCGGACGTCGTCCGGGGCACGCGAGACCTGGGGGCCGGACTGGCTGTCGGCCTGCTGCTGCGCGGTGCCGGCCACGAGGTTCGCCCGCGGTACCCGGCGCGGCAGCCCCGAGGTGGTGATGCCGCCCGCGGCGGGCTGGCGCACGCGCTCGGCCTGGCGCATCAGCTCGTCGTTGGGCGAGGACCGCCAGCTCACCGTCGGCGTGGCGCCGGTGGTCTGGGCGGGGGTCTCGGCGGCCCGCTCCTGACCGCGCTGCGGCATGCGCTGCTGCGGAGCCGGCTGCTGCGGCTGCTGGGAGGCGGCCGGTCCGTGCGAGGGGGCCTGCGGCGCGCCGCTGCCCTCCGGGCGGGACCAGTTCGACTCCAGCGTGTCGAAGATCGGGCTGCGCGCCTCACCGGCGGCCGGGGCCGGCGGCAGGGCCTCCGGCTGGGCGGCCTGCGGCAGCCGCGGCGCCTCGGCCCGCGGAGTCGGCCCGGTAGGGGGGTGGGGCACCCTGTCTCTTATACCCCTCTCCGCGCCCACGCGACCGCCCCGTGTTTCGTAT
>NZ_WTFF01000157.1 GCF_019400985.1 Streptomyces bambusae | reverse complement strand
CTGTGTCGACAGTTGGGTCGCACCCCTCGGGGATGACGTAGAGAGCCAGTCCCCGTTAGGTCGTCGGCATCGTGAGAAGGGTATAAAGGACAGGGGGCGGCGCGCGCCCCGCCCCTGCGCTGCCCTCGCGCGCCGAGGCCACCTGCGGCGCGGCCAAGAGCACCGAGTTCCCCATCGGGGCCCGGATCCGCGGCGGCCCGTCCGTCTACCGCGCCGGTGGCGACCCCCAGTCCTGGTACCTGGACCTGACCAACACCACCAAGGGCGAGTGCACGGCCGTCCACCCGGTCGTGGTGTTCACGGACACGGCGCGCACCCTGCGCCCGGCGCACCTGAGGATGGAGTTCGACACCCCCGCCGGCACCCAGCCCGTGACGCTGGAGCGCAGCGACCGCGATGAGATCATCGCGGTCTTCGACGGCGGTACCTCCTTCCCCGGCTTCACCATCGGCGCCGGCGGCTCCGCCACCGTCAAGGTGCGCCTGGCGTTCGCCCCGGACGCGCCCGTCGGCGAGGTCGTCGCCGACGCCGCGCTCGTGCAGCGCAAGGGCGACGACGGGGACTGGGTGGGGGAGGCGGGCGGCTACCGGTTCTCCGTGGAGGGGTCCGAGGACCCGGTGGCGGCCGCAGGATCGCTCGCGCACACCGGTGACCAGCGGCAGGCGGCGGCGGTGACCCTCGGCGTCGCCTCCGCGTCCGCGGCCGCCCTGCTGGCCGGCGCCGGCCTGATCCTGGGGGCCCGGCGGCTGGCGAGGCGGCGGCCGAACGGCCGCTGAGCAGTCACCGCAAAGCGGGCCACCGCAGCCACCGCCACCGCCGGCACCGCCATCGGACGCGCACGGATACACGCAGACGCGCCCGGACCCGCAAGGGCACGCACGACCCGAAACGGCACGACCGGACCCGCAAGCGCACGCCCGGACCCGAAACGGCACGGCCAGACCAGCAAGGCCACGCCCCGACCCGCCAGGCGGCGTGAGCAGAGCCGGGCCCCGCCCAGAAACCAGCAAGGGCACACAGGCACACACGCCCCCGCACGGACCCGCACGGACCCAGCGGTGATCACATAGAAGGCGCCCGTCGATCCCCCCTCGCCCCGCCCCCGTACAGTCCCCCTGTGGAAGATCCGACCCAGCACCGCCCCGGTTCGCCCGTCCGCTCGGGCATTCCCGAACACGGGCGCATCCCCAAGTACTACGCCGTCAAGGCCCGCCTCTCCGCCATGCTGGAGGAGCTCGGCGAGGGCGGCCTGCTGCCCACCGAGCGCGATCTCGCCGAGCGCTACGAGGTGTCCCGCGAGACCGTGCGCCAGGCCCTGCGCGAGCTGCTGCTCGAAGGCCGGCTGCGCCGCTCCGGCCGGGGCACCGTCGTCGCCGGGCCCAAGCTGGAGCAGCCGCTGTCCCTGGCCAGCTACACCGAGGGCGTCCGCCGCCAGGGCCGCCGCCCCGGCCGCCACCTCATCGGCCTGGAGCAGTTCCCCTGCCCCGCCGACCTCGCCCCCGGCATCGGCGCCGAGCCGGGTGAGCCGGTCTGGCACATGGAACGGGTACTGCTCGCCGACGACGAGCGGGTCGGGCTGGAGAGCACCTACGTACGGGTGGCCCGCGCGCCGCGCCTGGACAGCGAGTTCCAGCCGGACTCCTCCTTCTACGGGTACCTCAAGGAACGCCTGGGGATCTCCTTCGGGGACGCCGACGAGAAGCTGGAGACCGTGCTCGCCACCCCCCGCGAGGCGCTGCTCATCGGCACCCCGCCCGCCCTGCCCATGCTCCTCATCCACCGCTTCTCCCGGGACACGGACGGGCAGCCGCTGGAGCGGGTCCGTTCGCTCTACCGTGGCGACCGGTTCAGCTTCACGACCCGCCTGCGCCCCGAATAGGCGCACGCCGTCCCGGACCTGAGCCACAAAGAACCGGACCTTGAGCCATAAAAGGAAGGCAAATCGACACGATGCAACCCCAGCAAATGTCACGAGAAGATAACGGGTCTAGGCCAACTGTCGGGGTCTGTTCACCACCCCGTCGCCGTCCGGACCTCGGAGGGTTACGGGCGGCCAGGAGCGTGAGCGGCGTGAGAGTCATAGTCGTAGGAGGCGGCGTGGTCGGCACCATGCACGCCTGGCAAGCAGTGGAACGCGGCCACGAGGTCGTCCAGATCGAGCGCGAGGCCGAGGCGCGCGGCGCCTCACTGCGCAATTTCGGCCAGATCTGGGTCAGCGGACGGGCCGGTGGCGAGGAGCTCGCCACCGCCCTGCGCGCCCGGGAACTGTGGGAGGGGATCGGCGCCCGGGTGCCCGGTCTGGGCTTTCGCGCCAACGGGTCGCTGACCCCGGTCCGCGGCGCCCTCGAACGCGCCGTCGCCGAGGAGGCCGTGGCCCGCCCGGACGCCGCCGCCCGCGGCTACGAGCTGCTCACCGCCGCAGAGGCCCGGGCCCTCAACCCGGCCCTGCGCGGCGACTTCGACGCCGCCCTGCGGTGCCGGCGCGACGCCGCCGTGGAGCCGCGCACCGCCCAGCGGGCCCTGCGCGAGGCGCTGCACGCCACCGGCCGCTACACCTTCCTGGCCGGCCGCGAGGTCCGCGAGGTCGTCGGTACGGCCGCCGTCCGCGACGACCACGGCGACGTCCACACCGGCGACTGCGTGGTCCTGGCCACCGGCGCCTGGCTGTCCGGCCTGGTCCGTGAGCTGGTCCCCGACCTGCCCGTGCGCCGGGTGCGGCTGCAGATGATGCAGACGGAGCCGCTGGGCGAGCCGCTGACCACTTCCATCGCCGACGCCGACAGCTTCCGCTACTACCCCGCCTACCGGGGCGCCGCGCTCGACGCGCTGAACGCCGGCCAGGCCCAGGCCCCGGTCGCGGCCGAGCACCGGATGCAGCTGCTGATGGTCCAGCGGCTCGACGGCGGCCTGACCATCGGCGACACCCACGAGTACGAGCACCCCTTCGCGTTCGACACCGTCGAGGACCCCTACGAGCACCTCACCGGGGTCGTCGAGTCCCTGCTGGGCCGCCCGCTGCCGAAGATCCGGCGGCGCTGGGCGGGCGTGTACGCGCAGTGCACCGACACCGGCCGCGTCGTCCACCGCCAGCAGGTACGCGACGGGGTCTGGCTGGTGACCGGACCCGGCGGCCGCGGAATGACCTGCTCGCCCGCCATCGCCGAGACGACCGCCGACGAACTGGGCTGGTGAGCCGCATGACCCGGGCCTACGACACCAGCGACACCACCGAAACCAGCGACACCACCGAAACCACCGACACCACCGAGGCACCCGACACCACCGAGGCACCCGACATGACCGACGCCCGCCAGAGCCGGCGCCAGCGCCTGCGCCAGAGCCGCCGCAAGCTCGTCGTCCTCGACATGGCCGGCACCACCGTCGCCGACGGCGGCCTCGTGGAGCGCGCCTTCGACCGCGCCGCGCAGCAGCTCGGCGTAGAACCCGGCAGCGCCGACCACGCCGCCAAGCTCCAGTACGTCCGCGACACCATGGGCGAGTCCAAGATCTCGGTCTTCCGCCACCTCTTCGGCACCGAGGACCTCGCCCAGCAGGCCAACACCGCGTTCGAGCAGGCGTACGCCGAACTCGTCGACGCCGGCCTCGTCGCGGAGGTCCCCGGCGCCCGCGAGGCCGTCGAGAAGCTCCGCGCCGACGGCCGCACCGTCGTACTGACCACCGGTTTCGCCCGGGTCACCCAGGACGCCCTGCTCGACGCCCTCGGCTGGCGGGACCTGGCCGACCTCACCCTGTGCCCCGCCGACGCGGGCGGGCGCGGGCGCCCGTACCCGGACATGGTGCTCACGGCGTTCCTGCGCACCGGCGCGGTGGCCGACGTACGCGACGTGGTCGTCGCCGGCGACACGGCGTACGACATGCTCAGCGGCGTACGGGCCGGTGCCGGCCTGGTCGTGGGCGTGCTGACCGGCGCGCACGGGCGCGAGGCGCTCCAGGAGCACGGCGCCACCCACGTCCTGGACTCCGTCGCCCAGCTGCCCGGCCTCCTGGAGCGGCCGTTGCCCGGCCTCCTGGAGCAGCCGTACCAGCTGCCCGGCCTCCTGGAGCGGCCGTGAGCGGCATCCGCTTCGAGTCGGTCTCCGTCGCCTACGGCGGCCACACCGTCCTGGACTCGCTGGACCTGACCGTCGAGCCCGGCGAGGTCATGGCGCTGCTCGGCCCGTCCGGTTCCGGCAAGACCACCGCCCTGCGGGCCGTCGCCGGCTTCGTCACCCCGGCCTCCGGCCGGGTGCTGATCGGCGGCCGCGACGTCACCCACCTGCCGCCGCACAAGCGCGGCATCGGCATGGTCGTCCAGCAGTACGCGCTCTTCCCGCACATGCGGGTCAAGGAGAACGTGGCCTTCGGACTGCGCGCCCACCGGACGCCCCGGTCCGGGATACCCGGCCGGGTCGCCGAGGCCCTGGAGATGACCGGCATGGGGGCCTACGCCGAGCGCTACCCCCGCGAGCTCTCCGGCGGCCAGCAGCAGCGCGTGGCCATCGCCCGCGCGCTCGCCATCCGGCCCGGGGTCCTGCTGCTGGACGAGCCGCTGTCCGCGCTCGACGCCCAGCTGCGCTCGGGGATGCTCGCGGAACTGGCCCGGCTGCACCGCGAACTGCCCGACGTCTCCCTCCTGTACGTCACCCACGACCAGGTCGAGGCCCTGACCCTGGCCGACCGGATCGCCGTCATGGACCGGGCGCGCCTGCAGGACTGCGGCACCCCGCAGGAGCTGTACCGCACCCCGCGCACGGAGTTCACCGCGTCCTTCGTCGGCAACGCCAACCTCCTGCCGGTCACCGTCGCCGAACGCGGCGCGGTCTTCGAGGGCCGCACCCTCACCGTCGGCCCCGCCGGGCAGGCCCCGTACGGGATCGCACCCGGCGCCACCGCCACCCTGTGCGTACGCCCGCACCTGCTGGCCCTCGGCGAGGGACCCAACGCCCTGCGCGGACGGATCACCGAGGTGCAGTGGCGGGGCTCCACGCACCGCCTCTACGTCGAGGTGGCCGGCCACCGCATCAAGGCCGACCTGCCCGAGCTGCGCGAGACCCCGGCCCTGGGCGACGAGGTGACGCTCCACTTCGAGCCCCGGGACGCCGTGTTGCTGACAGCTGGGGTGTCCCATGGCTGAGGCGACCGGCCTGGCCGCACCCGCCGCCGCCGACGACGACCAGGCCACGCTGCACGCCCCGGCCGGGGCGTCCGCACCGTCCTCACCCCCGCCGGCCCCGGCGGCCCGCGGCCGGCGCCTGCCCCGCGTCGTCTGGGCCCTGCCCCCCGTCGCGGTGCTCGGTGTGGTCCTGCTCTACCCCCTCGCGCTCGTCGTGCAGCAGTCCCTCGCCCCCGACCGCGGGGGCGCCTTCAGCGGGTACACCGCCGTCCTCGGCTCGGCCGCCTTCCGCGAGGCGCTCGGCACCACCGTGTGGCTGGCCGCCGGTGCCACCGTCGGCTGCCTCCTGCTCGGCTTCGTCCTCGCGCTGATCATCGCCTTCGTGCCGTTCCCCGGCGCTCGGGCCGTCGCCAAGTTCATCGACGTCTTCCTCTCCTTCCCCTCCTTCCTCATCACCCTCGCCCTCCTCTTCATCTACGGCACCGTGGGCATGGCCAACGGCGTGTGGACCGATGTCACCGGAGCGTCCGAAGGACCGTTCCACTTCCTCACCACCCCCTGGGGCGTACTCCTCGCGGAGATCACGTACTTCACACCCTTCGTGGTGCGCCCGCTGCTCGCGGCCTTCTCCCAGCTGGACACCGCCCAGTTGGAGGTGGCCTCCTCGCTCGGCGCCGGGCCCGCCCGCGTCATCCGCCGGGTGATCCTCCCCGAGGCCCTGCCGGCCCTCGCCGCCGGCGGCAGCCTGGTGCTGGTGATGTGCCTGAACGAGTTCGGGATCGTCCTGTTCACCGGGGCCAAGGACGTCACCACCCTGCCGATGCTCGTCTACGGCAAGGCCATCCTCGAATCCGACTACCCGGCCGCCTGCGTGGTCGCCGTCGTCAACATCGTGATCTCCGTCGGCCTGTTCGGCCTCTACCGGGTGGTGAGCAAGCGTGCTGGTGCATAGCAAGGCCGGCCGGTGGGCCGCCTGGGCCCTGTTCGCCGTCCTCTTCCTGCCGCTGTTCGCCCTGCCCCTCGTCGTGGTCGTCGCGGCCTCGTTCGCCGGCCACTGGTCCGGGGCCTTCCCCTCCGACCCGACCACCGGGCACTACGCCGCCGCCGTCCGCGGCGAGTCCCTCCAGGCACTGACGACCAGCCTGGTCACCGCCGTCGTGGCCAGTCTGCTCGCCCTGGTCCTCGGTACCTGGGCCGCGCTCGCCGCGGCGCGCCTGGGCCGGCGGACGAAGCGGTCCCTGGACGCCCTGTTCATGCTGCCCGTCGCCGTCCCGTCGGTGGTGATCGGCCTGGCGGTGCTCGTCGCCTTCAGCCGGCCGCCGCTGCTGCTCAACGGCACCAGCAGCATCGTGGTCCTCGCCCACACCGTGCTGGTCACCGCCTTCGCCTACCAGTCGGTCTCGGCGGCGATCGTCCGCCTCGACCCCGCGTACGAGCAGGCAGCGGCCTCGCTCGGCGCGAGCCCCGGCTACGTGCTGTGGCGGGTGCGGCTCCCGCTGCTGCTGCCCTCGCTCACCGCCGCCGGCGGGCTCTGCTTCGCCCTCTCCATGGGCGAGTTGAGCGCCACGATGATGCTCTACCCGCCGGACTGGGTGCCGCTGCCCGTCCGGATCTTCACCGCCACCGACCGCGGCTCCCTGTTCAGCGGGTCCGCCCTCGCCGTGGTCCTGATGGCCGCCACCCTGCTCGTCCTGCTGGCCGTCTCCCGGATCCGCACCAGGGCCTCGTACCGCTGAGGCCCGCAGCACCGCCTGCACCACCTGCGCCACCGCTCGCACCACACCGCTCGCAGCACCACCCCAAGCACCGCCCGCATCACCCCCACCGCAACGCCAACTCCCCCGCCACTCCCGCCCGAGGAGCTACCGCGCCATGTCCCGTACGTCCCGCAACCCGCACCTCCTGCGTTCCCTCGCCGCCGTCACCGGCAGCCTCGCCCTCGCCGGCACCCTCACCGCCTGCGGCGGCGGCTCCTCCGCCGACTCCGCCGGCGGGGAGAAGATCGTCACCGTCTACAGCGCCGACGGCCTCAAGAGCGACAAGGGCGACGGCTGGTACGACAAGGTCTTCGCCGACTTCACCAAGAAGACCGGCATCGAGGTGAAGTACGTCGAGGGCGGCTCCGGCGAGATGGTCCAGCGCGCCGTCCGCGAGAAGACCAACACCCAGGCCGACGTCCTGATCACGCTGCCGCCGTTCATCCAGCAGGCCGACGGCAAGGGCCTGCTCCAGTCGTACAAGCCGCAGGGTTCCGACAAGGTCAACGGCGCCGACAAGGCCGCCGACGGCAAGTGGACCTCGGTCGTCAACAACTACTTCGGCTTCATCCACAACAAGAAGGAACTGCCCGAGGCGCCCAGGACCTGGGAGCAACTGCTCGACGCGAAGTACAAGGGCAAGCTCCAGTACTCCACCCCGGGCGTCGCCGGCGACGGCACCGCCGTCCTCATCAAGGCGATGCACGACTTCGGCGGCAAGGAGCCGGCGATGGAGTACCTCAAGAAGCTCCAGGCCAACAACGTCGGCCCGTCGTCCTCCACCAGCAAGCTCGCGCCGAAGACCGACAAGGGCGAACTGCTCGTCGCCAACGGCGACGTGCAGATGAACTTCGCCCAGTCCAAGTCCATGCCGAACCTCGGCATCTGGTTCCCCGCCAAGGACGGCGCCAAGCCCACGACCTTCGCCCTGCCGTACGCGGCGGGCCTGGTGGCCGGCGCCCCGCACAGCGAGAACGGCAAGAAGCTCCTGGACCACCTGCTCAGCGCCGAGTCCCAGAAGCTGGTCAGCGAGGTCGGCGGCGGCTTCCCCGCACGTACGGACGTCAAGCCCACCGACGCCAACGCGGTCGAGCTCACCCGGATCATGACCGGGGTCGAGGTCTTCGAGCCGGACTGGGCCGACATCGACAAGAACCTTTCCGCCTACGTGGACGCGTGGAAGTCCGCAACGGGCAGCTGAGTCGTAACCCGGCGGCCATCCGTGGCCGCCATCGTATGACACGTGGATAACGGGTCTGGACCGAACGTCTGCATCGCTCGCACCGTCCGCACCGTTCGGCCCGCTCGTACCGTTCGGCCAAGGCCCGTCCGCACGTCCCCCGCACGTCCCCAGTGCACCCCCCGCTCACTTGCTCCTGGAGGAGTACGTGTCCACAGTCCTGCCCGGACGAAGCAGCACCCGCCTCGGCACCCGCCTCAGCCCCCGCCGCCGTACCGCGGTGGTCGCCGCCGCCGCGACCGCCCTGCTCGGCGTCACCCTCGCCGCCACCACCCCCGCCGGCGCCGCCCCCGCTCAGGCGACGGCCACCACGAACAAGGTCCTGGTCATCGGCCTGGACGGCGTGGTCCTCGACCGCGTGAAGGCCGCAAGCGCCCCCCACCTCAAAGGCCTGATGGCCCAGGGGCTGACCGCGCAGAGCACCCTCTACGCCAACCCGATGGCCGCCACCTCCTCCGGCCCCGGCTGGTCCACCATCGCCACCGGTGTCTGGCCCGACAAGCACGGCGTGAGGGACAACTCCTTCACCGGCAAGAACTACACGGCGTACCCCGACTTCCTCACCCGCATCGAGAACGCCGCCCCGGCGCTCGACACGTACGCGGCCGCGGACTGGGAGCCCATCACCTCCACCGACCAGAACGGTCCGATCTTCTCCGCCAAGGTCGACAAGCGCCTCTTCCTCAAGGGCGACCGCGACGGCTACGGCAGCGAGGACCCGAAGGTCGCCGCGGCCGCGGCCGCCGAACTGCGCGACGCCGACCCCGACGCCGCCTTCGTCTACCTCGGCCAGGTCGACTCCGCCGGGCACTCCTACGGCGCCGCCGGCCAGCAGTACCTCGACGCCATCGCCCGCGTGGACGCCATGGTCGGCCAGCTCCTCACCGCCGTCCGGAACCGCCCGGCCTACGCCCAGGAGAACTGGAAGATCCTGGTCACCACCGACCACGGGCACACCGACTCCGGCGGCCACGGCGGCTCCTCCTTCCAGGAGCGCGGCACCTTCGTCATCGCCAAGGGGGCGGGCATCCCCGCCGGTTCGGTCCGCAGCGACGTCCGCCTGGTCGACGTCGCCGCCACCGCCCTGCAGCACGTCGGCGTGCCCGCAGGCTCCGCCGTCGACGGCATCCCGCTGAACTCCCCCGACAGCGACCCCTTCGACACCCTGCGCCCGCAGCTCCAGGCCCGGGTGGACGAGACCGGCATACCGGCCGGGACCAAGGGCTTCACGCACACCCCGCCCGCGGGCTGGTCGATCGTCAACTCCGCGATGGGCAGCGGCGGCGTGACCGAATGGGCCGGGTGGGCCTTCACCACCGACGAGTTCTGGTCGCAGGCCCAGCGCGACCAGTGGCGCGAGCTGAACGTCCGCTCCCGTGACGTGTTCGCCGTCGCCGACTCCGACGAGTGGGACGACAAGTCCCACACCGGTTCCTTCGATTCCACCCTGGTCACGCCCAGGTGGGCGGTCAGCGGCGGCACGAGCGGTTCGACGGCGACCCTGCGCTTCCAGACCCACTACCGCCACGAGGCCGGCCAGAGCGCCCAGGTCCTGGTCTCCTTCAACGGCGGCGCCCCGACGGCCGTCAAGAACTACACCGCGGACGCCGTCGCCAAGGCCGAGGCCCTCACCCTCCAGGTCCCGGCCGGCGCCACCGACGTACAGGTCCGCTTCCGCTACACCGGCAGCAACAACTGGTACTGGACGATCGACAACGTCACGCTCGGCTGAGTCGTCCGCCCCCGCCGGGGCCCCGGCGGGGGCGGGTCCGGGCCGTGGACGCCGACGGCGCCCGCGGCCCGGGCTCGATAGGCTGAACGGGACGGTGGTAGAGACCACAGCACGGCAGAGCGGAGAGAAGCCCGTGGCAGAGCGCAAGCCGATCGAGTCCTGGCTCACCGACATGGACGGGGTCCTCATCCACGAGGGCACCCCCATCCCCGGGGCTGATGCCTTCATCAAGCGGCTGCGTGAGTCCGGCAAGCCGTTCCTGGTGCTGACCAACAACTCCATCTACACCCCGCGCGACCTCCAGGCCCGGCTCAGCCGCATGGGCCTGGACGTCCCGGTCGAGAACATCTGGACCTCGGCGCTGGCCACCGCCAAGTTCCTCGACGACCAGCGCCCGGGCGGCACGGCGTACGTCATCGGCGAGGCCGGCCTGACCACCGCGCTCCACGACATCGGCTACGTCCTCACCGACCACGACCCCGACTACGTGGTCCTCGGCGAGACCCGTACGTACAGCTTCGAGGCCATGACCAAGGCGGTCCGGCTCATCAATGCCGGCGCCCGCTTCATCTGCACCAACCCCGACGAGACCGGCCCGTCCACCGAGGGCCCGCTGCCGGCCACCGGCGCGGTCGCCGCCCTGATCACCAAGGCCACCGGCAAGAAGCCGTACTTCGCCGGCAAGCCCAACCCGCTGATGATGCGTACGGGCCTCAACGCGATCGGCGCGCACTCCGAGACCAGCGCGATGATCGGCGACCGGATGGACACCGACGTACTGGCCGGACTGGAGGCGGGCATGCAGACCTTCCTGGTGCTGACCGGCCTCACCACGGCCCTGGACACCGAGAAGTTCCCGTACCGGCCGACCCGCACCGTCGACTCCATCGCCGACCTGGTGGACCTGGTCTGAGGCCCGGGTCCCCTGTCCCCTGTAGAGCCGCATCCGGGTTCACATGTGAACTCTTACGGCGCAGCGCCGCGCCGCTGCGGATGCGGGGCGGCCCCCGGCGGGTGAACCTCCTTGACGAGGAGGTTCACGATGCGCATTGCTCCACTCGCTCTCCGTGCCGCCGGCGCGGCGGTCACCCTCACCGCCGTCACCGCCGTGGCCGGCCCCACCGCCCTGGCGAACCCCGACGCGAACCGGGGGACCGTCTCGGTCAGCCCGTCCACGGCCCGGCCCGGGGAGGAGGTCGAGCTGCGCGTCCACGGCTGCGAAGGCCGCAGGGGCTGGGCGAAGTCCCCGGTCTTCGTCGCGGACGCCGAGGTCACCGGACGGGACGGGCACGGCAGCCCGCTGTTCGGCAAGGCGAAGATCAGCGTGCGCGCCGAGCCCGGCTGGCACAGCATCCGGGTGATCTGCGACCACCAGGAGAACAAGGCCACCGGCTCGATCCAGATCGTCCGGCACGGCGACCACCACGGCGACCACCAAGGGGATCACCGTGGCGACCACCAGGGGGACCATCAGGGCGACCACCAGAAGCCGCACCACCCCAGCCAGCACTCCACCCCCTTCTGGCCCGTCCACGCGGGCGGCGGCGGCATGGCGGCGGAGGTGGCCGCCGGTACGGCTGATTCCGCCGCTAGGGCCGATTCCGCCGGCAGGGCCGATTCCGCCGGGCAGCCCGCCTCGGCGGCGAAGAAGCACCCGGTGGACGGCGGCCCCGGCCTGCCGCACACCGTGATCGGTGCCGTGCTGGCGGCCGCGGCGACCCTGGCCGTCGCGGGCAAGGCGCTGGCGGTGCGACGCCGCCGCAGCGGCGAGTGACGGGCGGCCGTCGATGACGGGCGAGCCGAAGTCGTCCGCCGGAGGCCGGCTGCTGACGCTCGCCGCCTGGACGGTCCTGGTGCTGGGCCTGTGGCTCTGGGGCCGCGAGATCACCGACGTGCGGCCCCTGCCGTCGGCGCAGGCCGGCTCGATGTTCGGCATCAGCCTGCCCGTGGCGCACGCTCCCCTGCCGGGGGCGGCGCTGCCGCAGCGGGTCGACGTACCGTCCATAGGCGTACGGGCCCCGGTCGTCCCCCGCGGCCTGGACGCCCAGGGCGCGATCGACCCGCCGCCCTACGACCGCCCGGGCACCGTCGGCTGGTGGCAGGGCGGCACCCGGCCGGGCGCGGCGGGCACCGCCCTGCTGGTCGGCCATGTGGACACCGCCTCCAAGCCGGCCGTCTTCTACGGGCTGAGCTCGGCGAAGCCGGGGGACGAGGTGCGCGTCGTACGGGACGACGGATCGACCGCCGAGTTCACGGTCGAGGACGTGCAGGTCTACGAGCGGTCCTCGTTCGACGCGCACAAGGCGTACGGACCGCGGGTGACGGGGCGGGCGGAGCTGCGGCTGGTCACGTGCGGGGGGACCTACGACAAGGTGGCCAAGCAGTACACGGCGAACGTGGTGGTGTCGGCGTACCTGACGGGCGTGGAGAGCCCGCGGCGCGCCTGACGCCACCAACACACACACGCGCATACGTATACGAAGAAGCCCCCCGCTGATGCGAGGGGCTTCTTCCGTCTGTGCGCCGCCAGGGACTCGAACCCCGGACCCGCTGATTAAGAGTCAGCTGCTCTAACCAACTGAGCTAGCGGCGCCTGCTGACAGAGAAAACTCTACCCCACGTTTCACGGTGCCCGTGACCAGCCACGCCCGGATTATCCGATTAACGAATATTCGGGCGTTTGTCGTGCACGATATCTCTCGGCCGTCCGCAACCTGACGCCCCGCCAGGTTGCGCCGCCGGCGGCCGGACGGACGTGGACGAAGCGAGCAGGGGAGAGGTCATGCAGCAGCCGCAGATGCCGATGCCGGCCTTCGAGGAGTACGAGCCCGCCGGCGACTGCGCGTGCCAGGGGTGCGTCGCACGCCGCCGGGACCTGGCCCGGGCCATACCGCTCCGGGACGGCGGCCACCCGGCCGCGCACGGCGCCCGGCGGGCGCTGGTGCTGGCGACCGCGGCCGGCGTGGTGCTGGGCGGCGGCGGGACATCCGCCGCGCAGGCCATGTCCGGGCCGGCGCCCACGGTACCGACGGCCGACGGCCCGGGCTCGCCCCAGGGCCCCAGGGCCCCGCTGCACGGCCCGAAGGGCAAGCCGGCGAAGCAGCAGCTGAAGCGGATCGACCGGGCGGCGATCATCAACCGGGCGAAGCTGTGGCTGGACGCGAAGGTCCCGTACAGCATGGCCCTGTACTGGACGGACGGCTACCGGCAGGACTGCTCGGGCTATGTCTCGATGGCCTGGAACCTCGGTACGAACGAGTGGACCGGGAGCCTGGACAAGTTCGCCACCCGGATCACCAAGGACGAGCTGCTCCCCGGCGACATGCTGCTCTTCCACAACCCGGCCGATCCCAACAGGGGCTCGCACGTCACGCTCTTCGGCGGCTGGGTGGACGAGACGCGTACGCACTACGTGGCGTACGAGCAGACCAAGCCGGCGACGCGGAAGCAGGCGACGCCGTACGGCTACTGGGACAACGCGGCGAAGTACCTCCCGTACCGCTTCAACGGCGTGACGTCAGCCCCGGCCCTGGACCCGACCACCCCGCCGATCACCCAACCGACCACCCCGCCGACGACTCCGACCACCCCGACGGCGCCCACCCCCACCCCCACCCCGACGCCGACCCCCACACCCCCGTCGAAGCCCGCTGTCCCCATCGGCACGGTCCCGGCCCCGGCTCCGGCCGGCACGGCCTACCCCGGCGCGACGTCCTTCGGGCCGGGCGCCCAGAACGATCACGTGCTGCGGCTGGGCCGGATGCTCATCGACCGCGGCGCCCTGCGCTTCTACCCCAAGGGGCCGGGCAGGAAGTGGACGGAGTCCGACCGGCTGGCGACGCAGGCGTTCCAGCAGGCGCAGGGATGGACGGGCGCGGACGCGGACGGCCTCCCGGGGCAGCACACGTGGCGGCTGCTGGTGACGAACCAGGGCAAGGACATCTGGCCGAGCCCCGACGCCTACCCCGACGTCCCCCAGGGCCCGGGCAGCCGCCCGGCCAAACCGGGTGCCGGGCCGGCGGCCAAGCCGGGCGTCAAGCCGGCGGTCCTGCCGGGCGTCAAGCCGGGCGCCAAGCCGGTGGTCGTGCCCGTCGCCAAGCCGGGCACCGGCCCGGTTGCCCCGGTCCGCCCGGCCGGGGGGCACACCACGCCCGGCCGACCCGGCGCCCCGACCCACGCGGGGGCGAAGCCGGGCACCGCGCCCGCCCGACCGGGGGCGAGGCCTGGTGCGTCCGCTCCCGGCCTCGCCCCGGCGTACCCCGGGGTCGGCGTGTTCCGCCCGGGCAGCAGCCACGAGGCGATCGACGCCCTCAGCCGTCGCCTGACGGCAAAGGGCTTCGGCAAGTACTACCGGTCCGGCCCGGGCCCGCGCTGGACCGAGGCCGACAGGCGCGCGGTCGAGGCCTTCCAGCGCGCCCAGGGCTGGCGCGGCCGTTCGGCCGACGGCTATCCGGGCCCCGAAACCTGGCGCCGGCTGTTCGCATGACGGAGGCAACGATGTACCCCACGCACACGACGTTCACCACGGGCACCCTGACCCGGGCCGCCGTCCCCCCGCCCCCCGCAGCCACCCCGCCCCCGAACCCGGCGCCCACCTGGACCCCGAACCCGGCCTCTTCCCCGACCGCGAACCCGGCGCCCGCCCAGGCTGCGAACCCAGCCCCTGCCCTGACAGCGAACCCGGCCCCTCTCCTGACCGCGAACCCGGGCTCCGACCCGGCCGCGAACCCGGCTCCCGCCCGGGCTGCGAACCCGGCCCCCGCCCGGGCCGCAGCCGTGCCCCAGGCCCCGGTCACGGCTGTGACCGCTGCCCCGGTCCCGCCCGTGCCCGCGGCCTCGCCGTCACCCCAGCCTCCGGCCCCGGCTGCCACCCTGTCCCCGGCCGCGCACCTTGCCCCGGGTACAGCCCCGGCCCTGTCCTCGCACTGTGCCCCGGGAGCGGCCCCGTTCCCGGCCGCGGACCTGGCCCTGGGCACAGCCCCGGCCCCGGACCCGGCCTCGTCCGCGACCCCTGCCTCGGATGCGGCGGCGGCCGCGCTCCCGGATTCGCCCGTGGCCCGCGCGGTGCCCTCGGGGCATGCCCCGGCCTCGTCCGCGCCTGCGGCTTCGGCCCCGGCGCCGGGTTCCGCCCTGCTGCTCGGGACGGGACGGGAGCCGGCGGGCGGTCCGGCCGGCGTCGGCTGGGCGGGTTTGGTGGCCGGGCGCAAGCCGTTGGTGCCACAGGGCGAGGACGCCCCATGCACCCCATGCACGCCGTACGCCCCGAACGCCGAGGCGCGCCCGGAGCCGGAACCGTCGCACACGACCCTGGAGTTCCGGCTCGCCGCACGGGCGGAGCCCGGCGCGCCGACGGCCGATCCGTCCGTAACTGCCCCCGCAGAGCAGGAGGCCGCGCACCTGCCGGCGGCCCGGCACGGGGCCGAGGCGGACCCCGTGCCGGCCTGGTCCGGGGGCGCCGGTTCGAGCGGCCACGCGTACGCGCCGTCCGTCGAGGACGTACGGCACGGCGTCCGGGGCGGTCACGACGAACCGCCCGCCAGGGACGGGCGGATCCCCGGACCGGGCGTCGCAGTGGTCGTGGCGCAGGCGGTCGCACGGGGGATGGAGGCGGTCGGCGAGGAAGACACCCTGGACCTGCCGCAGGTCGCGTCCCTCCCCGTCCGCGGCCTCGCCGCCACCGAGATCCCGGCGGACCTCCCGTTCCGCGCCACCCCCGCACCGACCTCCGCTCCCCGGCCCGACCTGGCTGCCCCGACCACAGGCCCCCAGCGGCAACCGCAGCGTCGCGATGCCGCCGCGTCGACCGCCACGCCCGGTTTGGAGCCGCGCCCCGACCCGGCCGTGCCGACGGCGGGCACCAGGCCGGAGCCCTGCCCCGCCCCGGCCGCAGACCCGAGGTCGGAGTCGCACCGCGATGCCGCCGCGTCGACCGCCACGCCCGGTCCGGGGCCGCACCCGGCCCCGGCCGTACTGGCGACGAGCCCCAGGCCCGAGCCGCGCTCCGCCCCACCGTCCGCAGGTCCCCAGCGGGAGCCGGCGCTCGACAACACCGCGCCGACCGCCGTTTCCGGTCCGGAGCCACGGCCCGACCTGGCCGTGCCTGTCTCGGGCTCGCTGCTCGGGCGGACCTCTGGGAGCGTCGAACCGGCGGCAGGTCCCCCGTCGGAGCCGTGCACCGAACCGGCCGGGCCGGAGGCCGGGGCGAACGCCGTCGGCACCGGAAACGGCAGCAGCGTCACCGCGCGACCGGCCGACCTCGTCGCTGAGGCCGGTCCCGAACGGGCCGGAAGCATGGTGCGGCCCCCTGAGGCCCAGCCCGCCGCCGACACCGATGACGGAGCGCCGTCGGCCGGGGGAGCGGTGTCCGCCCCCGCGTCCGGCGCCATCGGGCCGAACGGCCCCCACCCCGCCGAGGACGCCGCCGGCGCCGTCCGGGTCCAGGCTCCGGAGCAAACCCCCGCTGAAGAGACAGCCCCCACGCCCGCCAACACGCCCGTCGAGCCCGCCGCATCCCGGCAGAGCCAGGCCGACGGCCGGCCCCGCCGCCCCGTCGCCAACGGGGCCCACGCGCTCAGAAGCGCGGCCGGGTACGCACTGGTCGGCGGGAATGGCGGGAATGGCGGGAATGGCGGGAATGGCGGGACCGGTGGGTACCGCGTGGCCCCGCCGTCCGCGGCCGGGTACGCGGCAGCCGGCTGGAGCAGCGGAACCGGCGGGAGCAGCGCCGGCACCGGCGACCGGCCGGCCCCGGCCAGTACCCCCGCAGCCGTCGGCACACCAGCCGGGCCGCAGACCAATGCACAGCCCACACCCGGACCGCAGGCCGCGGCCAGGTCGGAGACCAAGGCCCAGTCCGAGCCAGGGTCGAAGCCCGAAGCACAGCCCACACCCGGACCGCAGCCCGTGCCTGGGGCGTACGCCGGGGCTCAGCCCGAGCCCGGGCCGGAGCCCGGGGCGCAGCCTGTACCTGGAGCGGAGGCCGAGGCCCAGGCTGTACCCGGGCCAGAGACCGAGCCCCAGCCCCAGCCCGGTGCCCAGCCCGTACGGGGGGCACACGCCGGGGCGCAGCTCGTACCCGGGCCGCAGGCCGAGCCCGTACCCGGGCCGGAGACCGAGGCGCAGCGCACACCCGGGCCGGAGGCCGGGGCCCAGCCCGGGCCCGGGCTGAAGGCTGAGGCCCAGTCCGGGACCGAAGCGCAGGCCACACCCGGACCGCAGGCGGGGGCGCAGCCCGTACTTGGGGCGCACGCCGAGACCCAGCCCGAGCCCGGGCCGGAGCCCGGGGCGCAGCCCGTACCGGGGGCGGGGGCCGGGGGGCAGCCCGTGCACCCCACTCAGCGCGCCCCACGGGCGCACCCGCGACGCCGGGCCGCCGCGGGGCCGTGTATTCTAGACAGCTCCGGTACCAGCGGACCGAGGCTGTCATAGAGTG
>NZ_WTFF01000156.1 GCF_019400985.1 Streptomyces bambusae | reverse complement strand
GACGACCCCACGGCGGCGGCGCTGCGGCGCGCGGCCCGGCTGCGCGCCGAGGCCCTGGAGGCGGCCGCCGCGAGGCAGGCGGCGTACGAGGCCGAGGAGGCGTACGACGTCGACGAGGCGTACGACGTCGAGGCCGGGTACGAGGTCGCGGCCGGGTACGAGGTCGCGGAGGCACCCGTATGTCGTTGATGGCCACGCTGGCCCGGCTGGAGGCCGTCCGCGCGCAGCGGGCCCAGCCGCTGGCGACCGTACGGCACCGGCACCTGTCCGACCGCCCGCTCGTACTCGTGCCGCTGACCACGGCCGGTGAGGCGGGGGCCCCGCTCGGCGCCCTGGTGGGCACCGACCGGGACGAGCCGCGGGTGCTCGTCGTACCGCAGCCGCGCGACCGCGATCTGCGCTGGGCGTTCCTGGCGGACCTGGCCGCGCAGGTGATGCCGTACATCGAGGCGTACGCGGACGTGGTGGAGCCGGCCCAGCGCACCGAGACCGACCCGGAGAGCGGCAAGCGGGTCAAGGTCGAGACCGAGCTGTGCGTGGACGCGCCGCAGCTGGTCGTGCCGAGCCGGGCGGGTATCGAGTACGTACGGCTGCTGGGGCGCTCGATGCGGTTCCGGCGCACCGCGGAGGAGGACCCGGACCATCCGCATCCGGTGCCCACTCAGGTGCCGCTGCTGGGGCGCTGGTTCACCCACCTCGGCGAGCGCTCCCGGGTGCCCGGCTCCTCGATGCTGCAGTCGGCGACGGACCTGCTGTCCCGGCACTGGGCGACCGGCCAGAGCAGTCTGGAGGACCAGCACCTGGGCGCGCTGCTGGAATGGATAGACCCGCCTGCGGGCGAGTCGGGCGCCGAGCGGGCGGTCCGGGCGGAGCTGGCCCGGGACGCGCACGGGCAGCTGCTGGTGCCGCCGGCCGGTCCGGCGACCGACCCGGTGTTCGACAACAAGCTGCTGGCGCCGGCGATGGCGGCCTTCGACGCGGCCAGGGCGCGGGAGCCGCAGGACGCGGCTGCGGTGCGCGCGGCCGAGGAGGCGGTGCGCAGCCTGGTCACGGCGCAGATGGCCGCCACCTGGCGGGCGGTCTGGCGCGCGATCGACCTCGTACGCGCCCTGCCGCCGGGCGAGCGCACCGAGGAGCGCTGGACCCGCGACCGCTGGTCCTACACCGGCCACCGGGACCGGGTGCGCGCGGGCGAGCCGCCGCAGCCGCGCCGCGACGACGCGGTGACGGCGGCGCAGAAGCTGGCCGTCCGGGAGACCGAGCAGGCCCGGCTGGACGCGCAGGAGGCGCTGGACGACCCGCTGGTGATGGCGGGCCGGCGGCTCGCGGGCGAGGCCTTCGAGGGCGAGGTCACCGAGGTGGTCATGGAGTGGACCGAGTCGAAGCGGCCCAGTCCCCGCCCGCTGGTGACGGTGGCCACGCAGGACGTGCCGCAGCTGGCGGAGGCGGGCGGCGGCAAGGTGTACCGGGCGGTGGACGGCAAGGCGCAGTCGGCCGAGTTCGTCGGGTACGTGGGCCCGGCCGGGTCCGTCACCGCCGCCCCCGCCGCCGGTCCGGCAGGGGTCGCACCCCAGGAGGGCGCCCTGCTGGTGCTGCGGCTGCTGGACAGGATGGGCCGCGGCCGGGAGCCCGAGCCCGGTTCGGTGCCGGAGAAGGGCGACCGGGTGTGCTGGACCCTGTTCGAGCACGACGCCCGGGGCGGACCGAAGCTGCCCGATCCCGAGCACACGCCCTGGACCCACGGCGGACCGCCCGGTTCGGCGTCCGCCACCGCCCCCGCCGACCCCGTGACCGACGAGGACCTCCTGTGACCACGACCGCGTTCGACCCGGGCGCGGCCGCCGCCCGGGCCACCGAGGCGATCCTGCACGACACCCTGCACGGCACCGAGCGGGGTGTGGTCGTCGACTCCCCGCCGGGCGCCGGGAAGTCCACGCTGGTGGTCCGGGCGGCCCGGGAGCTGGCGGCGGCCGGGCGCCGGCTGATGGTGGTGGCGCAGACCAACGCGCAGGTGGACGACCTGGTGCTGCGGCTGGCCGAGAAGGACCCGGAGCTGAAGGTCGGCCGGCTGCACAGCAGCGACGGCGACGCCTACGACCCCGCGCTGCGGGAGCTGGGCTCGGTGACCCTGTCGGCGAAGCCGGGGGACCTCGCGGAGCTGCCGATCGTGATCTCGACGGCGGCGAAGTGGGCGCACACGCAGGGCGTGGAGCCCTGGGAGCACGCCATCGTGGACGAGGCGTACCAGATGCGCTCGGACGCGCTGCTGGCCGTCGCCGGGTTGTTCGAGCGGGCGCTGTTCGTGGGCGACCCGGGCCAGTTGGACCCGTTCAGCGTGGTCGGGGCCGAGCAGTGGGCGGGGCTGTCGTACGACCCGTCGGCGTCGGCGGTCTCGACGCTGCTGGCCCACAACCCGCACCTGCCGCAGCACCGGCTGCCGGTGTCCTGGCGGCTGCCGGCCTCGGCGGCGCCGCTGGTCTCGGGCGCGTTCTACCCGTACACGCCGTTCCGCAGCGGTACGGCTCACGGCGACCGCCGGCTGTCCTACGGCGTACCCGCGGACGGCTCCGGGCCGGACCGGGTGCTGGACGAGGCCGCCGAGGCCGGCTGGGGCCTGCTGGAGCTGCCCGCCCGGCACACCCCGCGTACGGACCCGGAGGCCGTACGGGCGGTGGCGCTGGTGGTCCGGCGGGCGCTGGACCGCGGAGCGGTCACCCGGGACGAGCAGTCCCTGGACCCGCGCCCGCTGTCCGCGGACCGGATCGCGGTCGGCACGGCCCACCGCGACCAGGCGGCCGCGGTGCGCGCGGCGCTGGCGGAGCTGGGCGTGGCGGGGGTCACCGTGGACACGGCGAACCGGCTCCAGGGCCGGGAGTACGACCTCACCGTGGTCCTGCACCCGCTCTCGGGCCGCCCGGACGCGACGGCCTTCCACCTGGAGACCGGCCGCCTGTGCGTGCTGGCCTCCCGGCACCGGCACGCGTGTGTGGTCGTGGCGCGCGCGGGCATAGCGGAACTGCTGGACGAGCACCCGGAGACGGAGCCGGTCCAACTGGGCGTGACGGTGAAGTTCCCGGACGGATGGGAAGCCAACCACTCGGTGCTGGCCCACCTGTCCGAACACCGCATCACCTGGCGCCCCTGACCCCAGCCCGACCCGGGCCGACTCGCCGGACGGAGTCCGGCACCCGCCGGAGGCGGGCGAAGAACGCAGTGCCTGACTCAGCCGCAGGGCGGCGCGTCCGCGCGGCGGGCCGTGATCGTGTCGCCCAGCTGGATCAGCGCCTCCAGCTGGGCCGGGGTGAGCAGGTCGAACAGGTGGCGGCGGACCGATTCCAGGTGCGCCGGGGCCGCCGCGCCGATCGTGCCGAGGCCGGCCTCGGTGAGCACCACTTCCGCGCCGCGGCCGTCCGCGACGACCTCCTCGCGGCGCACGAGGCCGCGCTGTTCCATGCGCGTCAGCTGGTGCGAGAGCCGGCTGCGCGACCACAGCAGGTGCTCCGCGAGCCCGCTGATCCGGCGCCGGCGGCCCGGGCACTGGCTGAGCATCGACAGCACGTCGTAGTCGGCCTCGGAGAGCCCGCTGTCCTTGCCGAGATCGCGCGCGATCTCGGCGTTGACGAGCGGGAAGATCCGGCGCCACGCACACCAGGCGCGCATCTCGTCCTCGGTGAGCCAGTGGGGCTCGGGGGCTGCGTCGCTCATGTGAACCACTGTAGTCACGTGGATGACATGTCATCTACATGGTTGACACGTCACCCACTCTCGGGTTTAGATCGGTGACACATCAACTACTAACCCGCTTCGGAGGCCTCGCATGCCCCGCCTGCTCGTCCTGTCCACCAGCACCCGCCCCGCCGCCGCCGGCCGCCCCCTCGCCGCCTGGGTCGCCGAGACCGCCCGTACGCACGACGGCTTCAGCGTGGCCCCGGCGGACCTCGCCGAGATCGACCTGCCCCTCCTGAACGAGCCCCAGCCGGCCGCCACCGGCGTGTACGAGCACCAGCACACCCGCGACTGGAGCGCCCTGGTCGCCGGTGCGGACGCCGTGCTCTTCGTGCTGCCGATGTACAACGGCAGCTTCACCGCGCCCGTGAAGAACGCCGTGGACTACCTCTACAAGGAGTGGCAGGGCAAGCCCGTCGGCCTGCTCAGCTACAGCGCCGGCCCGACCGGCGGCGCGCCGGCCGCCGAGGCGCTGGCCGGGGTGCTGAACCGGGTCGGCACCCGGACCGCCGAGCGGCGGCCGGCCGTCCCCGGCATCGCCGGCCTGGTCGCCGACGGCGGCTTCACCGCGCCCGAGGGCCTCGCCGACGAGGTCACCGCACTCCTCGACGAGCTCGCCAAGCTGGTCGCCCAGGAGCCCGTCGTCACCGACTGACCCGCCGACCGCCCGCGTACGGCGCCCACGGGCACCTTCGGCACCCACGGCGGCCGCGGCGATCCCGCGGCCGCCGGGCACCACCCGGGGCGCTCTTGCGCGGCGTTGGACAATGGAGGGTGGCCCGGAGCAATCAGGCGCGAGCAACGACGCGAGCGACAAGGCGAGCAGCAGGAGGACACGGATGGCAGAGCCCGAGCGGACCGAGCGGAGGCTGCGGCCGGCGCCGCTGCTCTTCGAGCCCTCGGAGGCTGCCGCGGACCCGGAGCACTTCTTCGACCTGGAGTCCATCGAGGACCCCCTCGAACTGCTGACCCGCGCCACCGAGCTGACCCTGGCCTTCCGCGCGGCCCACGACCGGGCCGTGGAGTTCCAGGCCCTGGCGGCGGCCCAGCTGGCCGATCCGAGCCGCTTCGACCGGCTGCCCACGGCCGAGATCGCCGAGCAGGCCGACTGGACCGAGGACTACGCCCGCAAGATGATCGAGTTCGGCGAGGAGCTCCAGCGGGGCACGGTCGAGCCGCAGTAGCCGCCGGGCCCAGGGCGGCCGCGCGGTGGGCGCAGCCGCGTTCGGGCGTACGGCAGCCCACATTCGGGCATATGCGCGGGTCAAGATACGCGAGGACCCCCCGCCCTGTCCTCGTTTCCGGTAACTCGCCGAAACGGAACGTGTACGACCGGTAGACCTGTGGCATGACGACGATGACGACGGACACCGGCTGCCCCGCGCGCGAAGCCGGCGACGCACGCGACGCCGCACCCGCCACCCACGTCACCCCGCAGGGCGCCGCCTGGCTCGCGTCCGCGGCGCCGTACCCGCGCAGCACACTCGCGCAGTGGCAGGCGCGCCCCACCGCCCCGGCCGTGCTGCCGTGCGGAACGGCTTTCGACGTCGTCAACGTCCCCGTCGTCTTCGGGCGGCGGATGCTGGACCTGCTGTGGCACGACGGCCCGGGCTCCGGGCCGGTCGCCGTGCACCGGGGCCGGATGCTGCTCTTCGCCACCGTGGGCACCGCCCACCGGCTGCCGTCGCTGCTGGACTGGGAGGAGTGGGGCGGCTCCGTGCCGGCACCCCTGTGCCACGGACACGGCGACGCCGTGACCGTCCCGCCGCTCACCTGCGGACCGGGCCCTTCGCGCTGGCTGGTGGCCCCCGACACCCGGCTGCCCTGGCTTCCGGGGACGGAGGCGCTGCTCTGGGCCTGCGTCCGGGCCGCCCGTACGGGCCCCGGGCGCGGACCTGCGGATATCGATTTTTCGTTCCGCCGGTCGGGGTGCTAATGTCTACGACGTCAGCAGGCGCCGCTAGCTCAGTTGGTTAGAGCAGCTGACTCTTAATCAGCGGGTCCGGGGTTCGAGTCCCTGGCGGCGCACCGACGGGAGAAGACCCCCATTCGAGAGAATGGGGGTCTTCTTCGTCTTCCCGAGCCCACCGGCCGCTACGTGGTGATCTTGACCGTGTACGCGCCCGACGGCGTACGGTCCGACACCTCGACCCTGACCCGCTCCCCCGGCACCGTGAACGCCTCGCCGACCTCCAGCGGCGCGTCCGCCAGCGGCGGGTACACCGAGCGGTCCCAGCAGGCCTCGGTCTCCGGGTGCGCGTCCAGCACCTCGATGGGGCCGCCGCCGGACGAGGCCTCGTTGCGCACGCGGTAGATCAGCACGCCTTCGGTGCAGGTGTCGCCGTCGTTGCCGGCCGAGCCGCGCGCCTCGACGGCGATCGCGCTGCCGGGACCGGTCCGGACGACCGCCAGCCGGGTGCCTCCGCCGCCGCCCGGCAGCGGGGGCTCGCCCAGCGGTTCGAGGGTGTGCAGGGAGGAGCCGCTGCGGACGCAGTCCACCTGCTGCGGGCCGAGCCAGCCCAGCTTCCACTTGTGCCAGGCGAAGAGGTCCGGGGACATGCCGAACTGGCTGCCCATGACGTCCCAGTCCCCCACGTACGTGTCCCAGTCGCCCTTGCCGTCCGTCGGCCGGTGGTAGAGGTCGGGCAGGTCGAAGACGTGGCCGGTCTCGTGGGCCAGCACGTTGCGGTCCGGGGGGTGGCGCTCGAAGACGGTGACGATGCGCCGCAGCTCGGTGCCGTCGGCGCGGATCGGCCGGTCGAAGTTGACGACCTTGGTGGCGTCGGAGTCCACACCGGGGGCGTCCGGGTCGGCGACGAAGTACACGACGTCGTACGCGGAGAAGTCCACCGTCCGGTCCGCCGTGGTGACGGCGTCCCGCAGGTAGGCGGCCCGGTCCTCGGGGGCCCAGTCGCGCTGTATCCGGTACTCGGTGGAGGTCTTCGGCATCTGGATCCACGCCGGCTGCGGGTGCGGGGCCAGGCGGAACTTCCCGTACGAGGCGCGCTCGAAGAACTCGCTGGTCGCCGGGAAGTAGTCGGCGGTGATCTCCTGCGGCGTGACGCGCGGGCGGGAGTCGGGGAAGGACAGGAAGACCATGACCGCGTCCAGGGTGCGCACCGGGCGGGGGTAGGCGCCGTTCCACGTGTCGAGCCCGAGGGAGTGGTGGGCCGCGGTGCGCGCGAGGGCGCACGGCCCGGCCCCGGAGTCGGCGACCGCGGGCCCCGCGACGAGCGACATGGCGGCGAGTGCCGTCAGGGAGGTGAGGGCCGCCGCGGCGCTGCGGACGCGGTCGCGCTCCACTCCCACGAGTGTCTGCTGTCGCGGCACATCGACCTCCGGCAGGGGTTTTTGGCGTAACTCCTCCACCTTGCGCGGACTTTGCCGGGTATGCCCTGTTCCACTGCCCCACACGAGTGAGGGCCCGGCGCGACAGTGACCCCCGGCCTTCACGTCTTCGCCTACAGAACGTCACGGCCGATCACGCGAGATCAGGCGCGGCCTCCGGGCGCTCAGAGCTGCGCAGAAACGATCGGCCGGGTGCACGGGGACGAACCGTCACACTGGCGAAGTGCGGCGCACAGAACGGCGACGCCGCTGGATAGCCCTGTGCGGCAGCCTCTATGATCGGCACACTTTCCTGCGCGGACATCACGAGAACTGCGGGAGCGAACGGTGAGCGGAACCTCAGAGGGAACCGGTTCGGCGGCCGAGAGCATCCGACCGGCCACTACGGAGCGTTACGTTCCGGTCTCGGCGGCGCCGTGCAGGACCGACTCCGACCTGCGCGATTTCCGGGCCGCGTTCAACGCCGCCCACCTCCCGATGGCCCTCGTCGACCGCGAGGGCCTGGTCGTCGCCGCCAACGACGCCCTCGCGGGGCTGCTGGGCACCGCGCCGCACGCGCTGGTCGAGCAGCAGGCCGCCGACCTGGTCGACCTGGCCGCCGAGACCCGCACCTGGCAGGCGTACCGGGAGGTGCTGCGCGGCCGGCAGGCGCGGCTGCGCTGCACCCGCCGCCTGAAGCATCCTGACGGGCACTCGGTGTGGACCGAGGTCACCCTGGGACCCGTACCCGGTACCGGCGACGTCCTGCTGTCCGTGGCGGACATCAGCGACCGGCGCGACCTCCAGGCCCGGCTGCGGCACCTCCAGATGCACGACCCGGTGACCCGGCTGCCCAACCGGGCGCTGTTCTTCGAGCGGCTCCAGGCCGCGCTGGAGGCCTCCTCCTACGAGCACGGCGGCACGGGCCGGATCGGGCTGTGCTACCTGGACCTCGACGGGTTCAAGGCGGTCAACGACACCCTCGGCCACCGGGTCGGCGACCGGCTGCTGACGGCCGTGGCCTCCCGGCTCACCCAGTGCGCGGACCAGGCCGGGTACGGGCGCACCGGCGGGCACCTGGTGGCGCGGCTCGGCGGGGACGAGTTCGCCCTGCTGGTCGAGGACTCGACGGGCACCGAGCAACTGGCCGACCTGGCCCGGTCCGTGCTCGCCGCGGTCCAGGAGCCCTTCGACCTGGCCGGGCAGCGGCTGTCGGTCTCGGCCTCGATCGGGGTGGTGGAGCGGGCGGCCGCCGGGACCTCGGCGACGGGGCTGATGCAGGCCGCCGACACCACGCTGTACTGGGCGAAGGCGGACGGCAAGGCCCGCTGGACGCTGTTCGACCCGGAGCGCAACGCCCACCGGATGACGCGTCAGGCCCTGTCCTCGACCCTGCGGCCGGCGGTGGAGCGGGACGAGTTCGAGCTGGAGTACCAGCCGCTGGTGGACCTGGAGAGTGGGGCCGTACGCGGGGTGGAGGCCCTGGTGCGGTGGAACCACCCGCAGTTCGGCACCCTGACGCCGAATCGGTTCATCGGAATTGCGGAAGAGGACGGGTCCATCGTCCAGCTGGGGCAGTGGGTGCTGCGCACCGCCTGCCGGCAGGCCCGGCGCTGGCAGATCGAGCATCCCAGCGACTCGCCCGTCTTCGTGTCCGTGAACGTCGCCGTGCGCCAGGTGTGGGACTCCGACCTGGTGGGCGACGTGGCGGAGATCCTCGCCGACACCGGGCTCGCCCCGCAGCTGCTCCAGCTGGAGCTGACCGAGTCGGCGGTCATGGGCTCGGCGGGGCGGCCGCTGCAGGCCCTGCAGGCGCTCAGCGACATGGGCGTACGCATCGCCATCGACGACTTCGGCACCGGTTACTCCAACCTCGCCTACCTCAGCCGGCTGCCGGTCTCGGTGCTGAAGCTGGACGGGTCCTTCGTCCGCGGCTTCCGCTACGAGGAGGGCACCCACCCCAATCCGGCCGACGAGACGATCGTCGAGGCCATGGTCCAGCTGGCGCACCGGCTCGGGCTGACCGTGACCGCCGAGTGCGTGGAGACCGCCGGGCAGGCGGCCAGGCTGCGCCGGGTGGGCTGCGACACCGGGCAGGGCTGGCTGTACTCGCGCGCGGTGGCCCCGGAGCGCATCGCCGAGATGATCACGGCGCGCACGTAGCAGGGCCTCGCGGACGGGCCCGTAGCAGCCCCGCCGTGGCGGCGGTGGCGGCGTGGCGCCGTGCCGACGGATCCGCCCCCGGTCCGCTACGGGATCGGGGGCGGTCCGCGCTCGGCGCAGGGTGGGGGGAGATCAGCAGGCGCCGAGGTCCTGCCAGACGCCCCACTCACCGGTGGTGCCGGGCTCCTCGTTCTGCGTCCACCACTTGGCCTTCCAGCTGTGGCCCTTGTGCGACACCACGCTCCCGCCGGTGTACACCGTGCCCGCGGCGTACGCCGGGGCGGTGCATGCGCCGGGCGTGGTGGGCGGGGTGGTCGGCGGCGTCGTGGGCGGCGTCGTCGGAGGAGTCGTCGGCGGGGTGGTCGGCGGCGTGGTCGGCGGCTGCGTGGTGCCGCCGAGGGCGTCCGAGATCTGGTTCAGCAGCGTGGTGCCCTCGTCCAGGCCGAGCAGCGAGTACATCATCGCGCCGGCGAGGCCGCGCTGCTTGCCGTAGTCCACCCGGGCCTGGACGGACCTCTGGTTCAGGCCGGTGAAGAACTCGCCGTCCTTGTAGAAGTACGAGGCCTTGGCCTGGTCGTCCCAGAAGGTGGTCGCCGGGTTGTCGACGATGCCGCCGAGCTCCTTGTAGTGGGCGATGCCCGCCTGCTGGCTGACCGGCCGGGCCCCCGAGGGGCCGGTCGCGGTCTGGGCCAGGCCGCCCGCGGCGCCTGCCGGGACGCCCTTCCAGCCGCGGTAGTAGAACTCGTAGCCCAGGGTCAGCTTGTTCGCGGGGAAGCCGCCCGCGATGCCGTAGGCGGGGTTGCCGTCGATCCAGGAGTCGATGGCGTTGTCGATGCTGTACTTCTGGGTGCCGGGGGCGATCGGGTCGGTCGGGTCGGCCGCGGAGGGCAGCAGCGGGGACTGGTGGTACGTCGGCCCGTCGCCGTCCCAGGCGCCGTGCATGTCGTACGTCATGATGTTCGCGTAGTCGAGGTACGCGCCGATCTTGTCCGTCTCGATGTACTTGATCTTGTCCTGGCCGGCCGGGAGGGCCGCCGTCAGCAGGTACTTCTTGCCGCCGTTTGCCGCTCCGTACCCGTCGAGCTGCTCGCGGAACTCCTTGAGCAGGAGCGTGAAGTTGGCCTTGTCCTCGGGGCCGTAGTGGTTGCCGAGGTGGCCGCCGGAGGAGCCGGGGTATTCCCAGTCGATGTCGATGCCGTCGAAGATCCCGGCCGCGGTGCCGGGGCCGCCGAAGCCGCCCTCGACCGGCAGGTTGCCCTTGATGTACTGGTCGATGCAGGAGCTGACGAACTTCTTCCGGCTGGCGTCGGTCAGCGCCGCGTCGTGGAAGTACTTGGAGTAGGTCCAGCCGCCCAGCGAGATGTTGATCTTCAGGTGGGGGTACTTGGCCTTCAGTTCCTTGAACTGGTTGAAGACGCCCACGATGGGCTGGTCCCACTTGTCGGCGACGCCGTCGACGCTGTCCGCCGCGCTGAAGGACTTCTGGTAGTCGGCGTAGGAGTCGCCCGCGCCGTCACCCGCGCTGGGGTTGTTGTCGTCGCCCGCCGCCTTGTTCGCCTCGAAACACGTGAGGTTGGTGGGGTGGATGTTGCCGAACGAGTAGTTGATGACGTCCAGCTTGCCCGCTATGCCCCGGGTGTCGAGATGCTTGGGATAGAAGGCGTTCCCGTACACGCTCCACTGGTCGTAATAGGCGATGCGCACCCCGCCGGCGGCGGCCGTGGCGGTGGCGGTGGCATCCGCGGCCTGGGCGGTGCCGAGGCTCGTGAAGGCGCCGAGCGCACCGGCGGCCAGCGCGGCCGTGGCGGCGGCCGCGACGAGGGATTTACGGATGTGCATGAACAGCCTCCGGGAGTGGGAGGGGAGGATGTGACAGCCCGGGTGGGAGAAGTGTTAACGATCTCGCGGTGCGGTCGTCAATGGTTTGAACCAAAGAAGGACTAGACCACTTCGGCCATACTTTCCCAAGTCAGGGGCCTGAAGACACATCAGAAGCCGCTCGCCACCCCCGGTGACGAGCGGCTTAAGACTCCCTTGAGGAGGCCCGGCGCGAGGTTTCGGCAAAGAACCAGCCATATCCCGTTCGCGCGCCGTTCGCAGGATCAGACGCCTTCGAAAGCCATCCCGTACGCATCTGCGACGAGCTCGTACGAGCGCAGCCGCGCGGCCCCGCTGTGCGCGGCCGCCGTCAGCATCAGCTCGTCGGCGCCCGTCCGCTTCGCCAGGTCGTCGAGTCCGGCGCGCACCTCGTCGGGGGTCCCGTGCACGATGTCGGCCATCCAGGCGTCCGCGAACTCCCGCTCCAGCGGGGTGTACGCGTACGCCGCCGCCTCCTCGGGCGTCGGCACCAGCCCGGGCCGGCCCGAGCGCAGCCGCAGCATCGACAGGGCGCCCGCCCGGACCTGGGCGCGGGCGGCCGCGGCGTCGTCGGCGGCGAGCGCCGACACCCCGATCACGGCGTACGGGGCGTCGAGCAGCCGGGAGGGCCGGAAGCTCTGCCGGTACAGGTCGAGCGCGGGGAGGGTGCCCGCCGCCGAGAAGTGGTGGGCGTACGCGAAGGGCAGCCCGAGTTCGCCGGCCAGCCGGGCGCTGAAGCCGGAGGACCCCAGCAGCCACACCGGCGGCCGGGACACCGGCCCCTGCACCGGGCCGGGCACCGCGTGCACCCGGGCGTACGGATGGCCGTCGGGGAAGTCGTCGTCGAGGAAGCGTGTGAGCTCCGAGAGCCGCCGGGGGAACTCGTCCGCGGCCTCGTCCAGCCGCCCGGGCCCGCGCAGCGCCGCGGCGGTGCGGCCGTCGGTGCCCGGCGCCCGGCCGAGCCCGAGGTCGATCCGCCCCGGTGCCAGCGCCTCCAGGGTGCCGAACTGCTCGGCGACGACGAGCGGGGCGTGGTTGGGCAGCATGACCCCGCCCGAGCCCAGCCGGATGCGGGAGGTGTGGGCCGCCAGGTGCGCCAGGATCACGGCCGGGGCGGAGCTGGCGACGCCGGGCATGGAGTGGTGCTCGGCGACCCAGTGGCGGTGGAACCCCCGGGACTCGGCGAGCCGGCTCAGCTCCACGCTGGTGCGCAGGGAGTCGCGGGCCGTACTGCCGCTGCCCACGGTGACCAGGTCCAGCACCGACAGGGGGACGGGCGCCGAGCCTCTGGCCGTCCCGCGGATGCTGTCGCCGGCGTCACTCATCGTCTGGTTCTCCTCACCGCTGCCGTCCGTACGCCGGCCACTGCCGTCCGTACGAAGAGGTCGAACAGTCGCTGCCGCGCAGGCATTCCCGCACCGCACGGAGGCACGACCCGCGGGGCGCAGAGACCTTGCCACGGCTCGCCGAGGGCCCCGCCGGGATTTCACCCGGACGTGGCGCATGACCTTGGCATATGCCAGTGGAGTAGCCACAGGCCCGGGGGCTTGATTGAGCCATCAATCTCATCAACAGGCGCTCCACATGGGCCTCTTGATGGCTATCGTGGTAGAGCAAGCGGTAACAACCTGGTAGGGGGAAACCGTGGCGCTGAAGCCCGAGCCGACCGCGCCGTTCCACTCGGTGCAGTACGCCCTGCGCGTACTGGAAACGATCGGACGGCACGCGGGCGGCGTGACCGATGTACAGATCGCCCGCGAAACCGGCCTGCCCGCCGTGCATCTCGCCCCGATGCTCCTGATGCTGCGCCGGGAGGGATACGTCCTGCAGGTCTCGGACGGCGCCTATGCGATAGGCGACTCGCTCGTGCTCCTCGGATCGGGCTCCGACCGCCAGCAGGCCCTGCACGACAAGCTCCAGGAGACGCTCGACCGGCTGCGGGACTCGGTGGGGGCCGCCGTCTACATCAGCCGGTACGTGGACGGCGAGGTCAAGATCACGCAGTTCGCCGACAGTCCCCGCACCCCGAAGGTGCACGAATGGGTCGACTTCCGCTCGGCGGCCCACGCCAGCGCCGTCGGCAAGTGCCTGCTCACCCAGCTCGACATCAACGGCCGGCGCGACCACATCTCCCGCCACAAGATCGCCCGCCTGACGTCGAAGACGATCGTCAACGAGCGGGTCCTGTTCTCGAAACTGGACTCCCAGCCCGCCACCGTGCCGGTGCTGGACCTCCAGGAGTACGCGGTGGGCACGGTCTGCGCGGCGGTTCCGATCACGGCCGGGGCCTCGGTGGGCTGCCTGGCACTGTCGATGCCGGTCGAGCACGCGCACCGGCTGCGGGCCGCGGCGGACACCTTGAACCGCAAGGCCGCGCCACTGCTGCTGTCGCTCACGCTCTGACACGCGGGGAAAGCACGGAGAACACGACGACACGGGAACACGAGAACACGGAAGCATGGAAAACACTCAGGGCGGTCACCGGTGAACCGGTGACCGCCCTGAGCTTCAGGTGCGCCGCCAGGGACTCGAACCCCGGACCCGCTGATTAAGAGTCAGCTGCTCTAACCAACTGAGCTAGCGGCGCCTGCTGACAGAGAAAATACTACCTGGTCCCGAGGGGTGCTCGTGACCACCCCCGCCGCACCCGCCACCCGAGCCCCGCGGCCAGCCGTCAGCGGTCAGCGGTCAGCGGTCAGCGGCCCAGCAGCGGGGTCCGGCCGTGCCGCTCGTACGTCGCGAGCAGCTCCCGCTCGGCCTCCGCGTCGAGCCGGGTCCAGCCGGGCGCCCCGGGCGGGCGGTGCCAGACGGGGTCCGGCCGGCCGGGGACGCCTCCCGCCGGCAGCCGGGGCAGGAAGCCCGCGCGGCGCAGCGCGACCCGGTGGACCTTGGTCGTCGCCGTGACCGGCATCGCGTCCAGGACGCGGACGTAGCGGGGTGCCATCTTGGTGCCGAGGTCGGGCTGGGCCGCCAGGAAGGCCGCGAAGGCGTCGGGGTCGAAGACGGCGCCGTCGCGCAGGACGAGCGCCGCCATCACCTGGTCGCCGGCCACCTCGTCCGGAACGGCGTACACGGCGGCGGCCGCGACGTCCGCCCAGCGCGCCAGGATGTTCTCGATCACCGCGGCGGCGAGGTTCTCGCTGTCCACCCGCAGCCGGTCGTCGCTGCGCCCGGCGAAGTAGAGGAACCCGTCGGCGTCGCGGAAGAAGAGGTCCCCCGTCCAGTACCAGCCGTCGCGAGTGCGGGCCGCCTCGGCCTCGGGGTTGCGCCAGTAACCCTCGAAGAGGCTGCGGCCCCGGTTGACCAGCTCGCCGATCGCCTCGGATCCGTTGACCAGCCGGCCGTCGGGGTCCAGCCGGGCGGGCGGGCACTCGGCGCCGGTCTCCGGGTCGACGACGGCCAGGTCGTCCCCGTCGGAGGCGCGGCCGAGCGACCCGGCGGGCGTGTCCGGGGTCAGCTGGACGGAGGCGCCGCCCTCGGTGGCTCCGTAGCCCTCGACCAGCCGCACTCCGAAGCGCTCGGCGAACCGGGCGGCGTCGACGGGCCCCGCCTCGGTGCCGAAGCCCAGGCGCAGCGCGTGGTCGCGGTCCTCGGGGCGGGGCTCGGTGGCGAGCACGTACTGCACGGCCCGGCCGACGTAGGTGAAGTACGTCGCGCCGTGCGCCCGTACGTCGTCCAGGAAGGCGGAGGCGGAGAAGCGGCGGCGCAGCGCGACGGCGGCGCCGCCGGCCAGGGCGGGCAGCCAGTCGGCGATCACCGCGTTGCCGTGGAACATCGGCATGCAGATGTAGTGGACGTCGTCGGGGGTGACCTGGAACCGCCGGGCGAGCGCGTCCCCGGCGGCGGCCAGCCGCCCCTGGGTGCAGATGGCGGCCTTCGGCGCGCCGGTGGAGCCGGAGGTGAAGTAGAGCAGCAGCCGGTCGGCGGGCCCCGGGGCGCGGCGGGCCACGTCGTGCGGGCGGGCCTGCGCGTAGGGGGCGAGGAGGCCGGCGTACTCCTCGCCGTCGGTGACCAGGACCGTGACCCCGGGCAGGTCGAAGCCGTCGAGGAGCGGCAGGTGGGCCCGCTCGGTGACCAGCACCCGGCAGTCGGTGTGCAGGATGTCCCGCGCGAGCTCGGCGCCGCGCCGGGTGGGGTTGATCCCGGCGACGGCGGCCCCGGCGAGGGCCGCCGCGCCGAGCCACAACGGGAACTCGGGGGTGTTGTCGAGCAGCACCCCCACGTGCGGTTCCGCGCCACGCGGCAGAAGGTCGCCCAGGAGCGCGGCGCGGACGGCGGACTCCTGGGCGACCCGGTGGTGGCTGAGGACGGCATCGCCGTACCTCAGCCCGGGCCGGTGGTCGCCCCACTGCGCTGTGACGAGCTCCGCGACGGTGGCGGGTGACGGGGTCCGTGTCGCCATGCCGCGGAGGATAACTGACGCTGCGTCAGATTTGAATGCCGGAGCGGAACGTCAGAACTGGACGTCCGAGCAGGCGTAGAAGGCGTTGCCCGTGTCGTTGATGGTCCAGACGGCCAGGATCAGGTGGCGCCCGGACTTCCCGCTCGGCAGGGTGCCCTGGTGGGTGGTGGTCATCGGCGGGCGGGCCCCGTTGTAGGCGACGGTGAGGAAGGGCTGCGACTCCAGGGCGGCGCGGGTGAGGGGCTTGGTGGGGTCCCAGCCGTTCCTGGTGACGTAGTACTTGAAGTCGGTGGTCGAGTGGTTGGCGGTGAACTGCCACCGGAAGCTGTGGCTCTGCCCGCTGGTCAGCCGGGTGGCCGGCCAGGTGCCGCCGCGCGGGTCGTCGAGCTGGGCGAACTGGCCGAGGCCGGCCGAGCAGATCCTTCCGTCGGCCGGCCCGGCGGCCGGGAAGCCTTTGGGGCCCTCGACGCTCTGCGGCTCCCACTGGATCGGGCCGCAGTCGGGCACGGCCTTGTTGGCGCAGAGCTTCTGGCGGCTGATGGGGCTGTCGGTGTAGCCGTGGCTGGTGGCGACGGGAGCGACGGCGAGGGATATGCCGGCTATGACGCCGAGGCCGAGCGCGGCGGTGCCGGCCCGTCTGGCGGTACGGGTCTTACGCATGGGGCTCCTTGAACGTGGGGGGAGTTCGGTGAGCGCGCGCGGGGTGGGGATTCGGGCCGTTGCGGCGACCATTGCGGCGGCCGTTGCAGCCGTGGCGGCCGTGGCGGCCATGGCGATCTTCCGGCCGTTGTTGCGGCCGGTCGGGCGCTTCGAGCACTTCAGGTCTAGACCAAGTCCCAGAGTATTGACGGCAGTTGACGATGTCCATACGGACGGCCGGACGCGGTGGACTACTCGGCGCGGCCGGTGTAGAAGGCGACGGTCAGGTCCTTGACGAGGGCCTTGCGCTCGTAGTCGTCGAGCTCGACCAGACCGCGGCTGGTCAGCCGGTTGACGGTGTCGTCGACCGCGTCCACGACCGAGGTCAGCACGCTGTCCCGGTGCTTGGCGTCGATGGCCGCGACGCGGCGGCGCTGCATGGCTGCGGCGACCTCGGGGGCGTACTCGATCCGGGTGGGCTGCGCGGAGTAGACCTCGATCCCGACGGCCTCGGTCTCGGCGGCCAGCATGCGGGTCAGCGCGGCACCGACGGCCTCGGCGTCGCGCAGCGTCGGGGCGTCCTCGTGGAAGGCGTCGGCCGGCAGCTGCGACAGGACGCGCGCCATCACGGACTCGACCTGCTCGGAGAGGTACGCGGTGTGGTCGGCGACCGCGAGGGTGGCCCGGGCGGTGTCCCTGACCTGCCAGACCACGTGGACGACCACCCGCAGGGCGAGGCCTCCGGCGTCGACGGCGGGCATCGGCTCGCTGCGCCAGTGCCGGATGCGCGTGTCCACGCGGCGGCGCAGGAGCAGCGGGCTGACCCAGAGCAGCCCGGTCCGGCGGACCGTGCCGCGGTAACGGCCGAACAGGGTGAGCACCCAGGCGTGGCCGACCTTGCCACGGCCGAGGCCGCCGAGGGCGAGCAGCGCGAGGGTGCCGAGGAGGGCGAGCGGGGGCCAGTGGTACGCGCGCAGCCCGGAGTAGGCACGGGGCGTCGCCCCGAACGCCGTGACGAGGGCGGGGGGCAGCAGCCCGACCCGCCAGAGCACGGCGGCACAGCCGGCGAGCGCAACGGCACCGACGGCAAGGCCGACCCCGCCGGGCAGCACGGGCCCACGCTGCTCCCGCAACCGCGCGTCACCGCGCGGGACGCGGGGGGCGGGGCCAACGCCGGCCGCGGGGCGGGCGGGGGGGGGG
>NZ_WTFF01000155.1 GCF_019400985.1 Streptomyces bambusae | reverse complement strand
CACCACCCCCCCTCCGCCCACCTCCCACAGGAAACCAACCCCCACAGGCCCACCCCCACCCCCCGAAGCCCCACCCCCAGCGGGTCAGCCCCCCCCCCCCGAACCCAAGCCCCCAGCGGACACGCCCCCACCCCCCCCCCCCCCCCCACCCCCACCGTGACGAGCGCAACACCCGTCCCGCCCCCGCACCCCCCACCCACCCATTCCGCAGGCTGAGACGATCCCCCGCCCCCGTTTCCAAGGGCAAGGGACGGGAGCACCCGCCCATCCCCCGAAACGGGACAATTCGCCAACCCGTCGCCGTCCGCCCTCCCGCCCCAAAGGCCAAGCGGACGGGCGGCCGGACCCGTAAGCTCCCGCCATGCAGGTGATCCAGTCAACGAAGCTCGCCAATGTCTGCTACGAGATCCGCGGCCCCGTGCTCGAAGAGGCCATGCGGCTCGAAGCGGCAGGTCATCGCATCCTCAAGCTCAACACCGGCAACCCCGCAGCCTTCGGCTTCGAGTGCCCCCCGGAGATCCTTGAGGACATGCTCCGCAACCTGGGCTCCGCCCACGGTTACGGGGACGCGAAGGGTCTGCTCTCCGCGCGCCGCGCGGTCATGCAGCACTACCAGACCCAGGGCGTCGCACTGGACGTCGAGGACATCTACCTCGGCAACGGCGTCTCCGAGCTGATCCAGATGGCCATGCAGGCCCTCCTGGACGACGGCGACGAGGTGCTGATCCCGGCCCCGGACTACCCGCTGTGGACCGCCGCCGTGTCGCTCTCCGGCGGTACCGCCGTCCACTACCGCTGCGACGAGCAGTCCGACTGGATGCCGGACCTCGCCGACATCGAGCGGAAGATCACCGACCGCACCAAGGCGCTCGTGATCATCAACCCGAACAACCCCACCGGCGCCGTCTACAGCGACGAGATGCTGCGGAGCCTGACGGACATCGCGCGCCGCCACAACCTGATGGTCTGCTCCGACGAGATCTACGACAAGATCCTCTACGACGACGCCACCCACACGCCCACCGCCGCCATCGCCCCCGACCTGCTCTGCCTGACCTTCAACGGCCTGAGCAAGTCCTACCGGGTCGCCGGCTACCGCAGCGGCTGGATGGCGGTCTGCGGACCCAAGAAGGACGCCACCTCGTACATCGAGGGGCTGACGATCCTGTCCAACATGCGGCTGTGCGCCAACATGCCGGCGCAGCACGCCGTGGCCACCGCCCTCGGCGGTCACCAGTCCATCCAGGACCTGGTGCTGCCCGGCGGGCGCCTGCTGGAGCAGCGCGACGTGGCGTACGACCTGCTCACCCAGATCCCGGGCGTCTCCTGCGTGAAGCCGAAGGGCGCGCTGTACATGTTCCCCCGGCTCGACCCGGCGGTCTACAAGATCAAGGACGACCGGCAGATGGTCCTCGATCTGCTGCGGGCCGAGAAGATCATGATCGTGCACGGCACCGGCTTCAACTGGCCCGAGCCCGACCACTTCCGGATCGTGACGCTGCCCAACGCCAAGGACCTGGCCGACGCGGTCACCCGGATCGGGAACTTCCTGGACGGCTACGGCCAGCACTGACACCGGTTCGAGACGGCTGCCGTACGGCCGCGGCGCACCTCCCGCGCCAGTACGGCAGTTTTCTGCCAGATCCAGCTCAACTTTAGAACGAATCCAATGTAGGATGGTCTCCTGACCACGCAGGAGGCCATCCTCATGTACGAGCCGAACCGCACGAAGCCGGTCAGCCGCATGGGCGGCGGCCGAGCCGACTACCCCCACCGCAGCCGCGGCGAGGAGCTGGACATCCAGCTCGCCGGGCACCTCGCGGCCCTGCTCGCCGTCACCGACGAGCTCGGCCTCGACGAGCCCGCCGCGCAGATCGCCGCCCAGGTGGCCCGCCTACGCGGGGCGGAGCCGCCGCGCGGCGCCGGGCCCGTCACGGGCGGGGAGTACGCCGCGCTGCACCGGCGCGCGCACGACCTCGCCGCCCGCGCGCTCCTCGTCGCCGCCTCGCGCGCCGACACGGCCGTCGCGATCCTCGCCGCCGAGCGCATGGACGCGCACAGCGCCGCACTCCGCCTCGCCGGAGTGGGGGCCCCCTGACGGCCCCGGTCCGAGGCCGGGGAGGCCTCGGACCGGGCGCCACTGCTCACCACCGCTCGCCGTCTCCCGGCACGTTCCCGTGCCGGGCCGTACGCGGCCGTGCGGCGGGGCCCTGCACGGCTCTACCCCTCGGCACCAGCGCCCTGTCGGCCCCGCGCCCACGCCCCGACGGCCTCAGCGCCCCGTCACGCCCGGTGCGCTCGTCATGCCCGGTGCGCCCGGTGGTACGCCCGTCGCGCCGCGTGCTCCCGGTTCGCCCGCCGGGGTGAACTCCGCGCCCTCGACCCCGCACCACGGGACGACCCCGGCCGGCCAGACCGGCCCGATCGCCTCGCCGACGGAGCCGGCGGAGCCCCCGGAGCCCTGGCCGGCCCGGCGGAGGGCCGTACGCCCCTCCGCCGGGCCGGTCAGCTTGACCAGCGCCTGTGCCGTCGGGCCCGACGTGCCCTCGCGGAACGCGACGGTCGCCACGTACGTCCCGGACCGGTGTGCCACGACCTCGACGTCGGCGACTGCCCGGCGGCTTGCCGGATCGATTCGGCAGGCAGTCACCACCAGGTCCGTCCGGGCCGTCCGCGCGGCTCCCGCCGCCCGTTCCAGCCGCTCCCGCTCGGCCCGGGAAAGCCCGTCCGCCCGAGACAGCCCGTCCGCCCGGGAAAGCCCGTCCGCCCCGGAAAGCTCATCCGCCCCCGCAGCCGTCGGCGGCGACGCCCCGCCCCCGCTCGCCCAGACGTACAGCCCCAGCGGCCCGAACACCAACAGCGCTGCCAGTGCCACGAGGGACACCAGCCACCCACGCACTTGCGTCATGAGCCCCATGATGCCCCCTGCGCGACGAAGGAAGTGGGACGTCCTGGTCACCTGACGTTCACTCAAGCAGGCGTGGAATGTGGGATTCCGCGAGCACGCTGCCCCCGTGAGACGCATATTCGGTATCGCCCTGGCGGTCCTGCTGATCGGCGGCGTCATCGCCGTCATCCTGATCGGCAACAAGGAACCGGGCGGCACGGCAACGAAGACCGTGCGAGGAGTGATCGGATCGGAGAAGGCCGAGTTCTTCGACGATCCCGACGTGGTCAAGGCGCTGGCCGCCAAGGGCTACACGGTCCGGACGGAGACGTCCGGATCCTGGGCCATGGACCAACTGCCGCTGAAGGAGTACGACTTCGCCTTCCCCTCCAGCAGCGAGCCCGCCGTCGAGATCGAGGCCAAGGCCGGTCTGAAGGGCGCGCAGACGGTCAAGCCGTTCTACTCGCCGCTGGTCGTCGTCGCCCGCGCCAACGCCGCGAAGGTCCTCGCCGACAACGGCCTGGCCAGGCTGACCGGCAAGAACACCGGCACGCTGCTGATGGGCCCCTACCTCAAGGCGTCCGGCGAGGACCGCACCTGGCAGCAGCTCCAGGGGTCGGCCGCGTACGCCGAGCTGACCGGGACGGTGTTCATCAAGACCACCGACCCGACCTCGTCCAACTCCGGCGCGCTGTTCCTCGCCGCGACCTCCAACGTGCACAACAACAGCACGGTGGTCTCCGACGAGGCCGGCATCGAGCGCACCGCGCCCCTGCTGCGCAAGCTGATCAGCGTCCAGGGCTCGCTGCCGCCCAGCACCGACGACCCGTTCCGGGCCTTCATCAGCGGCGCCGGGGACCCGCTGATCCTGGTCTACGAGTCCCAGGTCGCCTCGATGCTGCTGCAGAAGCAGGACCCCGGCGACATGGCCGTGCTGTACCCGGACACGACCGTCAACACCGAGCACACCTTCGTCCCCCTGAGCGAGACGGCCCGGGAGCTCGGCGCGCTGCTCACCGGTGACCCGAAGCTGCGGGAGCTCGCGATCAGGCACGGCTTCCGGCCGCGGGACGGGCTCGCGGAGTTCACGAAGGCCACCGAGCCGCACTCCGCCTTCCTCAACCAGAAACTGACCGGGATCCGCCAGGTGAACACGCCGAACGTCAAGATCCTGATGACGCTGGCCCAGCGGGCCAAGGGCTAGGGGGACAGCACCGATGACACTGACACCGCCCGAGGACACCCCGCTGGTCCTCCAGCCGCCGGAGCCGGTGGCCCCCGTCCGCCGCGAACAGGCCGGCGGCCTGGTCCCGGTGCAGGACGGGGTGCGCGAGGAGATGGCGCGCCGGGCCGGGGAGTACGTGGGTTCGCTCGCCGGACTCGACGCCCGCTCCCCGGAGTTCACCGCCCGGATCGGCGAGATCGCGGGGCTGGGCTCCGCCGACATCCGCAGTGCCGCCCAGCAGTCCAACCGGATGCTGGACCGGACCGTACGCGCGCTCGGCTCGGCCCGCGGCGGCCCCGGCGGGGAGGGCGGCGACGCGCAGGCCCGGGTCGCAAACTCCCTGGTGGAGCTGCGCCGCACGGTCGAGGACCTCGATCCGCGCGAGTCCTCCGCCAAGGGGGCGCGGCGGCTGCTGGCGAAGCTGCCCGGCGGGAACCGGTTCCGCGACCACGTGGCGAAGTACGCCTCCTCGCAGGCCACGCTGAACCGGATCGTCGGCGCGCTGCGGGCCGGCCAGGACGAGCTGCGCCGCGACAACGCCGCACTGCACACCGAGCGGGCCCGGCTGTGGGAGACGATGGGCAAGCTCCAGGAGTACGCGGTGCTCACCGAGGCCCTGGACGCGGCCGTGGAGCAGCGCGTCGCCGAGGCCGGGGCGAGCGACCCGGCGCAGGCGGACGCGCTCCGCGCGGACGTGCTCTTCCCGGTCCGGCAGAAGCACCAGGACCTGTTGACGCAGCTCGCGGTGTGCGCGCAGGGCTACCTCGCCATGGACGTCGTACGCCGCAACAACGACGAGTTGATCAAGGGTGTGGACCGGGCGGCGACGACCACGGTCTCGGCGCTGCGCATCGCGGTGATGCTCGCCTCGGCGCTGGAGAACCAGCGCAAGGTGATCGAGCAGGTGGACACGCTGCGCTCCACCACGGAGGGCCTGATCAGGGGCAACGCGGAGATGCTGGCCACGCAGAGCGGGGAGGTCCAGCGGATCGCCGCCGACCCGGCGGTCGGCACGGAGACCCTGAGGACGGCGTTCGCGCAGATCTACCGGACGCTGGACGCGATCGACACGTACAAGGTGCAGGCGACGGAGTCGATGGCCGCGACCGTCGAGGCGCTGACGGGCGAGCTGCAGGCCGCCTCCGCGCACCTGGACCGGACCCGGACCCGTACCGGTACCAATACGGCCGGAGTGCTGGAGGGCGGCGACCGATGAGCACGCACCGCACCACTACGCACGGCACCACCACGCACGGCGCCACCGCACCCGCCGCCACCGCGCACCAACGCACCGCCACGCACGGCTCCGCCGCGCTGCGTACCGCGCGGCTGTGCCGGCGGCTCGCCGCGGCGGCCGCGGCGACCGCGGTCCTGCTCGCCGCGACCGCCGGCTGCACCTCCGACGGACCGGCCACCGGTCCGGCCGGCGGTCCGAAGAAGTCCGCGTACCAGGAGGGCACGCTGCGGGTGCTCGCCTCCAGCGAGCTGGCCGACATGGAGCCGGTGCTGGCGCAGGCGAAGAAGGCCACCGGGGTGTCGGTGAAGTTCACCTGGTCCGGGACGCTGGACGCGGTCGAGCAGGTGGCGTCGGGGAAGGCCGACGGCGCCTACGACGCGATCTGGCTGTCCTCGAACGACTACCTGCGGCTGCGCCCGGAGGCGGCGGGCAAGCTCAGCTCCGAGACCCCGGTGATGTCCTCGCCCGTCGCGATCGGCTTCCGGCCGGCCACGCTGGCCAGGCTGGGCTGGAAGCCCGAGGAGGTCACCTGGTCGGCGGTGCACCAGGCGGTGTCGCAGGGCAGGCTGAGCTACGGCATGACGGACCCGGTCCGCTCCAACTCCGGTTTCGCCGCGCTGGTGTCGGTGGCCTCGGGCCTGTCGGGGGCGCAGGCGGCGCTCACCGACGCGGACGTCAAGCAGGCCGGGCCGCGGCTGAAGGAGTTCTTCACCGGACAGACGCTGACCTCCGGTTCCTCGGGCTGGCTGGCCACCGCCTACAGCCGGCGCCACGACGTGGACGCCCTCGTCAACTACGAGTCGGTGCTGCTGTCGATGACCCGGGACGCGCGCTCCGAACTCACCGTGGTCCGCCCGCAGGACGGGGTGGTCACCGCCCACTACCCGCTGACCCTGCTGACCTCCGCCCCGGCCGGGGCGCGCGAGTCGGGCCGGCTGCTGACGGAGTACCTGCGCGGCGCCGAGGCGCAGAAGCAGATCACCGAGCGGACCTTCCGCCGTCCGGTGGCGCCCGGGGTGGCGCCGGCGGCCGGTCTGGGTGCCGACAAGCGGCGCGAGCTGCCGTTCCCGGGCACCCGCTCGGTCGCGGACGGGCTGCTGGCCTCGTACGAGAACGAGCTGCGCCGGCCCTCGCGGACGGTGTACGTGCTCGACACCTCGGGGTCGATGGCGGACGAGGACCGGATCGGGCGGCTGAAGTCGGCGCTGACCGAGCTGACGGGGACGGGAGCCTCGGGGACCGGGCGGCGGTTCCGGGACCGGGAGGAGGTGACGCTGCTGCCGTTCGGCGACAAGGTGAAGAAGGTGCTGACGCATGTGGTGGAGCCGGGCAATCCGGGTCCGGCCCTGGACGCGATCCGCGGGGACGTGGAGTCGCTGTCGCCGCAGGGCGGGACGGCCGTGTACGCCAGCCTGAAGGCGGCCTACCAGCACCTGGGCCAGGACAAGGGTGACGCCTTCACCTCGATCGTGCTGATGACGGACGGCAAGAGCGGGGACAGCGCGCAGGAGTTCAACTCCTTCTACGCCACGCTGCCGGACGCGCAGAAGCGGACGCCGGTCTTCGCTGTGCTGTTCGGGGATTCGGACCGCAAGGAGCTGACCGCGATCACGGAGCTGACCGGCGGCCGGCTGTTCGACGCCACCGGCGGAACGGGAACGCTCGGCGGGGCCTTCGAGGAGATCCGTGGCTACCAGTAGGAGCAGCAGTAGGTCCGGAAGGACCGCATCGGCGGGCCGCAGGGCGCTCGCGTACCTGGAGTCGAAGAAGAACCTGGCGGGCTGCGCCTGCGGCGTGGCCGGGGTGGGGCTGACGCTGGCCGGGGCGGCGGGTGCGTACTGGCCGCTGGTGGTCGCGGGGCTGTACGGCGCGGGCGCGCTGATCGCCCCGCCGGAGCGGGTGTCGACGCCCGACTTCCCGGAGCCGGCCGAGCAGTTGGGGCTGCTGCGCGACGACTTCGCCCGGCTGCGGGCCTACCTCACCGAGGTGGAGCTGCCGCCGGCCGCCGGGGGCAAGCTGACGGAGCTGACCCAGTTCTACGAGGCCCTGCTCGATCCCGGGTGGGCGGCGGACGTGCTCGCCGCCGACCCGGAGTCGGTGCACATCCTGTCGCGGGCGATCCGGCAGGACGTGCCGGAGTGCGTCGACACCTACCACCGGGCCCGCTGGTGGACCCGGCTCCAGCCGGGCGGGGAGTCGCCCGAGCGGCACCTGGAGCGGCAGCTGGCGGTCCTCTTCGACGAGGCGGAACGCCTGACGGCGGGCCTCCGCGAGGTCGAGGCCCGCCGTCAGCAGACGCACACCACCTACCTGGAGGACCGCGGCCGCTCCTGAGCGGCGGGCCCCTCGGCTCCGGCGGCCCCGTCAGCTCCGGCGGCTCCGGCCACCCCGGAGCGCCGGGCCGCTCCCGCCGCCCGGACGAGCAGTCCGGCCGGCACCAGCACGAGCAGCATCGGCGTCGGCTCCACCACCGCCGCCCCGACGAGCGCCCAGCCGCCCAGCGCCCAGCCGGCCCATGCGGGGACGGTGATGCCGCGCCGGCCGAGATCGGCGAGCAGGGCGCCGAGGACGGTCATCGGGACGGCGAAGCTGCCCAGGGAGATCCAGAACGCGCCGGCCGCGCCGTGCGGGGTGACGAAGTCGGCGCGCGGCAGCAGCCACAGCTCGCCGGTGAACCACTCGTCGAGGTAGTGCGCGTTCTGTACGCCCAGCGCCAGCAGGTGGAGCGCGCCGAGGAACATCAGGATCCGCCCGGCTCGTCGGGTCATGGCCCAACCCCCCTTGTCCCGTGGCCCGCACGGTTACGAGCCATGGTTTCGAGACCCATAGTTTCGAAACTATCAGTACCGTAACATGGTCGCCATGGCACGCCCCAGGGACACCCGCGTCGACGCAGCGATCCTCACCGCCACCCGCGCACTGCTGGCCGAGAGCGGCTACGCGAAGCTGACGGTGGACTCCGTGGCCGAGCGGGCCGGGATCGGCAAGGCCGCGATCTACCGGCGGTACGCCACGCGGCAGGAGATGGTCTTCGCGGCCGCCGTGCACGGGGCCGACCTGCCGGCGCCGCCCGATACGGGCAGCCTCCTCGGCGACCTGACCGCGCTGGTCCGGGAGATCTGCGACCACATGACGCACCCGGCCGCGCTGGCCGCCGTACCCGGGCTGCTCGCCGACGTCCGCAGCTCGCCCGAGCTGGCGGCCCGCTTCCACGAGGCGTTCGTGACGCGTCAGCAGCAGGGGGTCGGCCGGCTGCTCGACCGGGCGGTGGTTCGCGGCGAACTGCCCGCGCCGCCGGACACGGAGCTGGTGCACGCCCTGGTGTCCGGGCCGGTGTTCGCGGTGCTGTACCTGCAGAGCCGCACGGTGGCCGGGCTGCCGGAGCAGCTCGCCCGCGTGGTGCACACGGCCCTGACCGCAGCGGAGGGAGCAGCAGAGGGAGCAGCGGAGGGAGCAGTGCAAGGACCGGCCGCAAAGGGCTGAAAAAGGCTGACGGCGGGTCTCCGCAAGCAGAGACCCGCCGTCAACGGGTGCACACGACCTGTCCGGAAGAGCGCGAGCGCTCCTTGACAGTCCGGACATGACAGGTGGCCGGCGCGGGCGGTGGGTGCCGTCTTGGTCGGGGGCTCCCACACGTTCAAGGGCCCGTCAGCAGGGCCGTCGGCTCAGCCCAGGCGCTCGACCAGCGCGTGGTACTGGTCCCACAGCTCCTTCGGGGTGTGGTCGCCGTAGGTGTTGAGGTGCTCGGGTACCAGGGCGGCCTCCTCGCGCCAGACCTTCTTGTCGACGGTCAGGAGGAAGTCGAGGTCCTCGTCGGCGATGTCGAGGCCGTCGAGGTCGAGGGCGTCCTTGGTCGGCAGGATGCCGATGGGGGTCTCGACGCCCTCGGCGGTGCCCTCCAGGCGGCCGACGATCCACTTCAGGACGCGGCTGTTCTCGCCGAAGCCGGGCCAGACGAACTTGCCCGCGTCGTTCTTGCGGAACCAGTTCACGTAGTAGATCTTCGGCAGCTTGGCCTGGTCGGCGGAGGCGCCGACCTTGATCCAGTGGCCCATGTAGTCGCCCATGTTGTAGCCGCAGAACGGCAGCATGGCGAACGGGTCGCGGCGCAGCTCGCCGACCTTGCCCTCGGCGGCGGCGGTCTTCTCGGAGGCGATGTTCGAGCCGATGAAGACGCCGTGGTTCCAGTCGAAGGACTCGGTGACCAGCGGGACGGCGGAGGCGCGGCGGCCGCCGAAGAGGATCGCGGAGATCGGGACGCCCTTGGGGTCCTCCCACTCGGGGGCGATCGTCGGGCACTGGGCGGCCGGCACGGCGAAACGGGAGTTGGGGTGGGCGGCCGGGGTCTCCGACTCCGGCGTCCAGTCGTTGCCCCGCCAGTCGATGAGGTGGGCCGGGGGCTCCTCGGTCATGCCCTCCCACCACACGTCGCCGTCGTCCGTGAGCGCGACGTTGGTGAAGACGGTGTTGGCGTACATCGTCTTCATGGCGTTGGCGTTGGTGTGGTCGCCGGTGCCGGGCGCGACGCCGAAGAAGCCGGCCTCGGGGTTGATCGCGTAGAGGCGGCCGTCCTCACCGAAGCGCATCCAGGCGATGTCGTCGCCGATGGTCTCGACCGTCCAGCCGGGGATCGTGGGCTGGAGCATGGCGAGGTTGGTCTTGCCGCAGGCGGACGGGAACGCGGCGGCGACGTACTTCGCCTCGCCCTGCGGCGGGGTGAGCTTGAGGATCAGCATGTGCTCGGCGAGCCAGCCCTCGTCGCGGGCCATGACGGAGGCGATGCGCAGGGCGTAGCACTTCTTGCCGAGCAGGGCGTTGCCGCCGTAGCCGGAGCCGTAGGACCAGATCTCGCGCGTCTCGGGGAAGTGCGAGATGTACTTGGTGGTGTTGCACGGCCACGGCACGTCGGCCTGGCCCTCGGCGAGCGGCGCGCCGAGGGTGTGGACGGCCTTGACGAAGAACCCGTCGGTGCCGAGCTCGTCCAGGACGGCCTGGCCCATGCGGGTCATGGTGCGCATGGCGACCGCGACGTAGGCGGAGTCGGTGATCTCGACGCCCAGGGCGGACAGCTCGGAGCCGATGGGGCCCATGCAGAACGGGACGACGTACATCGTCCGGCCCTTCATGGAGCCACGGAAGACGCCCTTGTCGCCCGCGAAGACCTCGCGCATCTCCGCCGGGGCCATCCAGTTGTTGGTCGGGCCCGCGTCCTCCTCCTTCTCGGAGCAGATGAAGGTCCGGTCCTCGACGCGCGCGACGTCGGTCGGATCGGAGGCGGCGTAGTACGAGTTCGGGCGCTTGGCCGGGTCGAGCTTCTTGAAGGTTCCCTTCGCGACGAGCTCCTCGCACAGGCGCTCGTACTCGGCCTCGGATCCGTCGCACCAGACGATCCGGTCCGGCTCGGTGAGGGCAGCGATCTCCTCCACCCAGGCGGTCAGCCCGGCGTGGTTGGTCGGGACGGAAGTGGGAGCCGCGTTGTCGCGCGCCACGATTGCTCCTTGTTGAGGGGTTTGTTTGGTGTATGCCCCGTGGGGGCTGCGACCCGGATGACTTCGCTGCTCCGCTCATCCGGTGCCGACCGCACTCATCTGATCATCCGGTGCATGTGCGCATATGTCCAGGGGGCCTCTCACGTGAGCATCGCCACGTGAGTCAACGTTCGGCAAAGCGAACAGTCGGTAAATGTGCCCCCGATGCTGCCCCGGAAACCTACGGACGCGTAGGTAACATGTCGGCCATGACTTCCGAAGCCGTTGACGCCCCGGCCGCCGCGGTCGTCGGCAAGCCGCTCATGCGCGGGTGGCTGCACGCCGGGATGTTCCCGGCCGTGCTGGTCGCGGGCCTGGCCCTGATGACCTTCACCGACTCGACACGCGCACGGGTCGCGTGCGCGGTCTACGTGCTCACGGCCTGCCTGCTCTTCGGCATCAGCGCCCTCTACCACCGCGGCACGTGGGGGCCGCGCGGGGAGGCGGTGCTACGGCGGCTCGACCACGCCAACATCTTCCTGATCATCGCGGGTACGTACACCCCGCTGACCGTCCTGCTCCTGCCCGACTCCACGGGGCGCGTGCTCCTGTGGGCGGTCTGGATCGCGGCCGCGGCGGGCATCGCCTTCCGGGTCTTCTGGGTCGGCGCCCCGCGCTGGCTCTACACGCCCTGCTACATAGCGATGGGCTGGGCCGCCGTCTTCTTCCTGCCCGACTTCATGCGGACCGGCGGCATCGCCGTCCTCGTCCTGGTGATCGTCGGCGGCCTGCTCTACAGCGCGGGAGGGGTCATCTACGGCATGAAGCGCCCCGACCCCTCCCCCCGCTTCTTCGGCTTCCACGAGGTCTTCCACTCCCTGACCCTCGTGGCGTTCATCACGCACTTCGTGGGGATCGCCCTGGCCGCCTACCGGCACGCGTGAGCCGGTAGGCTGGGCGACGTTGACGATGACGGCGACGTTCAGCAGGCGTAGCCGTCGCCGTCCCGGTCGAGGCGCAGCGGGTCGCTGCCGTTGACCTTCATCCGCTTCGGGTACTGGTGCGCGGCCAGCCAGTCGCAGCGGGCCTTCGAGGAGTTCTTCACCTCCGCCGGGAACCGGGTCGGCACGCACAGGTTGACCGAGCCGTAGTGCCGGTCGCAGCCGGCCACGCTGGGCGGCACCGGTACGGAGTCCCGCTCGCCCGGGTTCTGCTTCGGGGAGGCCTGGAGCCGGTCCGCGAACTCGTGGACGTGTGGCGCCGGGGTCCTGCCGTCCGTGTTCGCCACCGACATCGCCGCGGCCGTCGGGCCGCCCAGGTGGACCCAGCGGGCGATCGACGGGACGCCGTTCGCGTCGACGGCGAAGAGCATGTACCAGCCGGGCGGGGCCAGGTTGGGGTTGCTGGTGACGTTGAGGTCGACGGTGGTGTTGCCGACCACGGTCAACGGCAGGTCCACGAACCGCTGGTTCGGGTCGGAGGAGTGGGTGACCGCCGCCGGCCGGATCAGCTCCGCCTTGGCGATCGGCCGGTCGACCGTGATCCGCTGGGTGTCCCCGTAGACCCACTGCGCGTCGATCACCGAGGTGATCTGCGGCCGCGGCCCCTTGAACAGGTACGGCGGGGTGTAGATCGAGACGTTGTGGTTGTACGTGCCGTTGCCCGGGTTGTCGCCGACCGACATCACCCGCCCGTCGGGCATCAGGAAGGCGCTGGAGTGGTACGTACGCGGGATCGGGTCGGTGGCCATGCCCGCCTGGTAGGTGTTGGTGGCCGGGTCGAACATCGAGGCCTCGAAGACCGGGTCGGCCCGGTCGTGCAGCCCGCCGCCGGTCTCCAGGACCTTGCCGTCGGGCAGCAGCACCGCCGAGACGTACATCTTGCCCTCGGCCCCGGTCTGCGGGCGCTTGCCGGTGCCGGTGTCGACCAGGCCCTGGGGCAGGTCGGGGCCGGCGGTGTAGCCGGGGTCGGGCTTCTTCAGGTCGATGATGTCGGTGATCCGGTTCGCGGCCGGGTTGGTCTCGTTGTTGCCGCCGCCGATGGTCAGGACCCGCTGGTCCTGCGCCGGGGGCAGCAGCACGCTCGCCGACTCGTCCCGCTCGTCCTTCTTCCGCAGGCCCGGCACGTCGGTGATGGTGTTGGCGTCGTAGTCGTAGACCGACGCGCCCGAGCCCGGGGTGCCGTTGCCGAAGGTGTGGCTGCCGGAGTAGAAGAGCCGGCCGTCCTGCATGAGGATCATCGACGGGTACAGGCCCCAGTACGACCAGGTCTGGTTGACCTCGTTCATCGGCAGCCACCTGCCCTGCGCCGCCGAGAACTTCTCCGCGGTCACATTGCCGGTGGAGTCCTCCTTCAGGCCGCCGAAGGAGATCACGTCACCGTTGCCGAGGACGGTCGCCGACGGGTACCAGTGCCCGCCGTTCATGTCGTTCGTCTTGATGTACGACTCGGTCGCGGGGTCGAAGATGTAGGAGTCCTTCAGCCCCTGGTAGCCGATCTTGCCGTCGGCGGACGGGTAGCCCTTGTTGCCGCTCATCACCAGCACCCGGCCGTCCGAGAGCTGCACGTGGCCCGAGCAGAACATGTCGACGGGGGTCGGGATCGTCTTGAACGAGCCGTTCGCGGGGTCGTAGACGGCGGAGGTGAAGGTGCCCGCGTTGAACTGCGAGATGTCGTTGCCCGAGCCCGCGATCAGCAGCACCTTCCCGTTCTTGAGGACCACGGCGTGCATGGACCGGGTCGGGTTCTTGGCCGGGATCACCTCCCACTTGCCCTTCGCGCACTCCTCCGGGGTGCCCGTGCAGGTGGGGGCCGGCGGGGTGGCCCCGACCTCCTCCATCGCGTAGTCGTCGGTGGTCAGCGTCCCCACCCCGTACACCGACAGGCCCCAGGCGATCTTGTCGGTGCCCGGCGGGACCGCGGGCGTACGGACCTGGGTGCGCGCCCAGTCCGCGCTGACCGGCGGGTTCTGCAGATCGGTCCAGTACTGCCAGCCGGCGGTGGTGTCCCGGCGGAACACGGTCACCGACACGTCCGGGGTGTTCGACCTGTACCAGGCCGACAGGTCGTACTGCTTGCCCGGCACCACGCTCGGCGCGCAGGCGGCGGTCTCGGTGACGAGCGCCTTGCGGTCGCCGCTGACCCGGCGGGTGAGCTGGACGCGCATCGCCTTGGTGCCGCTGTGCGCGTCGGTGACGGTGGCGAAGGAGAAGTCGTTGTCGCCCCAGCCGGACTTCGACCAGCAGGAGGGCATGTCGGAGCCGGCCGGGCCGGCGGTCTCGAATCCGGGGTTGGTGAGCAGGTTGGGCGGTCCGGCCGCGGCCTGCTGCGGTGCGGACAGCAGCAGGCCGGCGGTCATCGCCCCGACGGCCAGCAGGGCGGCCCGCCACCCTGCCCGCCGCCGTAGGGTGCGTCGCATCGTCGTCGGTGTTCCTCTCTGTGCGTCTCGGCTCGAGGAGGCTTGAAGAGGCTCGAAGCGGTACGGAGGGCTCAGGCGGTGACGGAGCTGTCGCGGCTGTCGCGCGGGCTCGGCGTACGGGCCTTGCGGTGGCGGCCCGTGGCCCGGTGGCCGGAGCGCGGCAGGTAGACGAGGGCCTCGGTGGCCGCGAACCGCAGCACGAAGGTGGTGACCAGGGCGAGTGCGGTCGCCGGCAGCACGCCGAGGCCGAGCTCGGCGACCAGGAGCGCGATGAGCGGGATGCGCAGCAGCAGATCGGCGTTGGCCAGCAGCGCGAACCGGCCGATCCGGTCCGCCCAGTGCCGGTGGCGGCGCCGGTCGCGGAAGAGCAGGAGCTCGATCAGGACGAAGTTCCACAGCACGCCCGCCTGGTTGGCCACGATCTCGGCGGGCAGGTAGTGCAGGCCGAGGGCGTGCGTGAGCAGCCACAGCGCGGCCAGGTTGGGCACGAAGCCGGACAGTCCGATCAGCCCGAAGCCGATCATCCGGGCCAGCGGGGTCGCCGAGCGCAGGGCGGCCAGGTGCGCCAGGAAGCGCAGGCCTTCGCGGGCGGTGGACTTCGACTCGCCGGCGTAGCGCTCCTGGAAGACGAACGGCACCTCGGCGACCGTCGCGGGCCGGCACCGCACCGCCAGTTCCAGGAGGATCTTGTACCCCAGCGGTTGGAGCGTCTGCGGCGACGCGATCGCCGAGCGGCGCATCGCGAAGAAGCCGCTCATCGGGTCGCTGATGCCGCGCAGGGCGCGCGGGAAGAGGCCCTTGGCCAGCCAGGTCGCGCCGCGCGAGACGGCGATCCGGTAGCTGCCGGCCAGCCCCGCGCGGCTGCCGCCGCTGGTGTAGCGGGAGGCGACGACGAGTTCGGCGCCGGTCCGCTCCCCCTCGCCGACGAGCTCGGGCACCAGGTGGGGCGGGTGCTGGAGGTCGGCGTCCATGACGACGACCCAGTCGGTGCCGGCCCGCTCCACCCCCTCGACGACGGCCCCGCCGAGCCCGCCGTGGGCCTGCTCGCGGTGCAGCACGGCCACGGGGAACGGGCAGTCCTGGGCGGCCTTCTCGATCGCCTGCGGGGTGTCGTCCGTGGAGTCGTCCACGAACAGCACCTCGCAGGGCAGCCGGGCGGGGAGGGCCGCGGAGAGGCGGCGCAGGAGTTCGGCGACGTTCGCCGACTCGTTGAAGGTGGGGATGACGAGGGTCACGCTGCCGGCGGCCGGTGCCTGCGCGGTGGGTGCTTGCGCCGCTGGTTCTTGCGCGGCGGGTGCGTGCGCGGCCGGTGCCTGCGCGGCCGGTGCTTGCGCGGCGGCCGGTTCGGGGTCGGTGAGCGCCGGGGTCCGCAGGTTCTCGCTCACGGCCGGCTCCCGTCCCCGGGATCGGTCCTGCGGATCTCGATCCGGTCCTCGCCGGAGCCGAACACCGCGACCGGCGTCGAGTGCTCCAGCGCGGCCTTGACGTTGGGCAGGGCGGCCGCGTCCCGCCGTACGGTCGGCGAGGAGACGACGTAGTCGATGTCGCGCCAGCCGCGCGGCAGGGTGGCGGTGACGGCCGGGTCGAGGTCGGCCTTGTAGAACCAGATCGCGCCGAGGCCGGGTTCGTAGCCGTGGTGCACGGCGTCCAGCCAGAGGGCGTCGTCCAGCAGGACCCGGGTGTGCGCCGGGTCGGCGACCTCGCTGCCGAGCCAGGCCGCCGCCTGCCGGTACGGGGCGTTGGCGTCGGCGGTGAGGGCGGTGCGGTTGCCCTCGTACCAGCGCGGCAGGACGTACGCGGCGGCCCCGGCGGCCAGGACGCAGACCAGGGCGTAGCGGGCACGGCGCAGGGCCCGGTTCGGGGCCCGGTTCGGGGCCCGGTGCTCGGTCGCGGCGCGGCGGCGGTGGAGGCCCGGGGCGAGGTGGCGGTGCAGGACGGCGTGCCCGATGCCGGCGGCTCCGCCGGCCAGGACCAGCGCCAGGAAGGGCAGGGCCTGGACGACGTACATCGCCGGCAGGTAGCCGGAGGGGCGCAGGGCGACGAGGGCCAGGATGACGACGGCGAGCGCCGGCCCGGCCAGTGCGCGGGCGGTGACGGACCATCTCACGGTGGCCAGCAGCAGGGCCGCGCCGGCCAGTCCGCCGAGCGGGAGCACGGTGTCGTAGTAGAGCCAGGAGCGCAGGACGCCGTGCGAGCCGGAGCCGGGGTCGAGGATGAAGCCGGAACCGGCGCGGCCCATCTGGTAGGTGATGCCGTCGATGAGCGAGACGTGGCCGGGGCCGGGCAGCAGTTCGCCGTTGAGCAGGGCGTACAGCGGGTACGACAGGCCGATGAGGGTGCAGGCGGTGACGGCGCCGGTGACGGCGAACTTCCGGGTGTCCCGGTGGCTGTGGCGCCACATGGTCACCATCAGCGCCGGCAGTACCACCAGCATCGTCTCTTTGGTGAGGACGGCGGTGGCGGCGGCGAGACCCGCGCCGAAGTGGTGCCACAGGTGCCGGTCGGGCGAGGCGGCCAGGCAGAAGGCCAGCAGGATCCACATGACCGCGAGGTTGTCGAGGAAGATCTCCCGCTGGAGCACGACGGCGAGCGGGGACAGCCCGAACAGGGCCGTGGCCAGGCCGGCGGCCCAGCGGGGCAGCCGCAGCCGGCGGGCGAGGACGTACAGCAGGACCGCACTGGCGGCGGAGACGGCGAGCATCGAGAACCGCATGGGCGCGACGGTCATCGACTCCGGTACGAACAGCGAGGGCAGCCAGGTGAGGGCCGCGACCTGGATCCAGCCAAGCGGCGGGTGGTCGTACCAGTACGTGTAGTGGGCCAGGCCCTCGCCCTGCTGGACGGCCCAGGCCTGGGCGAGGTAGGTGCCCTCGTCGTCGGACAGGGTCGGGAAGTCGGTGATGTTCCAGCCCTGGACCAGGAGGATCGCCAGCAGCAGGGTGGCGCAGAGGATCAGGTCGGGGCGGGAGGAGCGGAAGCGGAACGGCGTCGCCCGCGCCGGGGTCGGCGTCGCTGTCGGCGTCGGCGGGGTCGCGGACGGGCCGCGCCGGCCCGCGCCCCGGCCCGGCAGCTGGCTCTTTTTCACATCTCCGATCCCCCCGAACCCGGGGCGGTCTCTTATGCCCGTTTTTTGTTTGAAAAAAAAAAA
>NZ_WTFF01000154.1 GCF_019400985.1 Streptomyces bambusae | reverse complement strand
GACGCCAACGGCGCGGGCCCCGGTGCCGCGGGCGGCTACTCCCTGCCCGGCTCCCGCCCCGGCGCGGCCGGCGGCCCCGGCGGCCCGACCGGCGGCCCCGCGATGGGCACCATGCCCGTCAGCGCTCCCCAGCACGACGAGGCCGCCGCCTACCCGCAGAGCTGGCCCGGCCCCGAGATGCACGACGGCGGGCCCACCGGCCAGATGCCCGTCGTGGATCCGCTGCCCCGGCCCACCCAGGTCCGGCCGGCCCCCGAGCCGGTGCCCGTACCGCCGCCGCCCGGCCCCGCCATGCCCGCCTCCGGCTCCGGCTCCGGCTCCGGTTCGCCGTCGGCCCCGGCCGCGTCCGCCTCCTCGGCCCCGGCCAAGAAGAAGAAGGGCCGCAACAAGCTGGTCCTGGTCGGCGGCGGCCTCGTGGCCCTGGTCGGCATCGCGTACGGCGCCGGGCTGCTGCTCAACCACTCCGACGTACCCAAGGGCACCACCGTGCTCGGCGTGGACATCAGCGGCAGCCGCGAGGAGGCCGCCGCCAAGCTCGAGTCCGCCTTCGGCGAGCGCGCAGGCGCCCCGATCCCGCTCAAGGTCGGCGACAAGACGGTCGAGCTCAAGCCCGAGAAGGCCGGCCTGAGCCTGGACAGCCAGGCGACCGTGCGCGGCGCGGCCGGCAGCGACTACAACCCGGTCACCGTCATCGGCTCGCTCCTCGGCCAGGAACGCGCCGCCGAGGCCGTGATCCCGGTCGACGAGGAGAAGCTCCAGGTCGCCCTCCAGGAGCTGGCCGGCAGCGCCGGCACGGCCTCCGAGGGGACGATCAAGTTCGAGCCCAACAAGGCCGTGGCCGTACCCGGCAAGGCCGGCACCAGCCTCGACGTGAAGGGGTCGATGAGCCTGGTCAAGGACGCCTTCAAGACCATCGTCGAGACGGGCAAGGCCCCGGCCGTCGAACTCCCCGTCGCCAACCGGGAGCCGACCGTCGACCAGGCGGAACTCGACCGCGCCATGCGGGAGTTCGCCACCCCGGCGATGTCCGGCAACGCCGTCGTGAAGGCCGGCGCCAAGTCGATCGCCTTCGGCCCGGGCAAGTCCCTGCCGAAGATCCTGAGCATGACGGCGGTCGACGGCAAGCTGGTCCAGAAGTACGACCTGGAAGCTCTCAAGGAGCTCTACGGCAACACGTTCGACGGCATCCTGATCCAGCGCGGCAACGGCGAGAAGACCGCCGTCACCCCGCAGGACGTCGCCGGCGCGCTCGGCAAGGCCCTGCTCGGCAAGACCCCCGCGGAGCGCACGGTCACGATCGACACCAACCCCAGCTGACCGGCTGACCGCCCGCCACCCGAACTCGGCCCCTGCCCGGACCCCCGGCCAGGGGCCGAGCCGTATCACCCAGCAGCTCCGCCAGCCCGCCCGCCCGCCGGATCGAGGACGCCATGGAACTCACCCACGTAGGCGCTGTGCTGCTGGCCGAGGAGCGCCTGCCGGGGATCGGCCCGGGCTACTTCCGGTCCGATGCCTGGCAGGTGCGCGACGGTGCGGTCCGGATGGTCGGGAGGGAGGGCGAGGACCTGCTCCTCGCACGGATCTCCGCGGATCCGGTCCGGATCTTCGACGCACGGGAACGACGCGCGGCGCCCCGCATCGGCCCCCGCCCCGACGCGCGACGCACCTCGTTCGCCTCGCCGCTCCCGGACGGCGCCCTGGCCGTGCTCGGCAGCGGGTACGCGGCCGTGGTCGAGGCGGACGGGCGGACGCGGTGGACGTACGAGCACGAGCCCTGGGCCGACGAGCACACCGCCTCGGGCGCGTGCACCACCGACGCCTCGGGCACCCGGCTCCTGGTGACGACGCCCGGCCCCATGCCGGCCGGTGCCCCGTACGCCGGCGACCTGCTCGTCGTCCTCGCCCTCGCCGACGGCCGGCTCCTCGGGCAGACGGTGCTCCCGTCCGCCTCCGCCGGCTACGGCTTCCAGCAGTCCCTGACCGACCCGGCCCAGATCTTCCTCGACGCCCCCCAGGGCGACACCTGCCATGCCCTGCTCGTCACCCTGGACGGCGACGTCCCGCGGGCGGAGCACGTCGGCTACGAGGACGAGCCGTTCGCCGGCCTGGCCCGCGACGGGGCGTTCCTGAAGCTGGACGTGGGCGGCGAGTGGCTGGGCCGCTACCGGCCGGGCGACCCGGACGTCAGCGCCGACGCGGAGGACGTCCTCCCCGAGGGCCTGCGCTTCGTCGGCTACCGACCGGGCTTCCTGGACACGGACCGCGTCCTGGCGGCCGTCGCGGAGCACCAGGACGGCCAGGACAACCGCCACCTCCTCCTGGACGCCCACACCCTCCGCCCCACCGCCGAACTCGCCTACGAGGGCACGACCTGCTGCGACCCGCTACCCCTGGGCGACGGCACCTGGCTCACGACCCACCCCGACGACACCCTCCGCCGCTGGCGCCCGGCCATTTCCAGCCCCGCCGGCGGACCCAGCCACTTCCAGCCCCACCGGCGGAGCCCGGCCCTTTCCAGCCCCGCCGGCGTTTGAGGCGCGGGGGTCCGGGGGCGGAGCCCCCGAACGGGGTCCGGGGCGCAGCCCCGGTTTCGGGAAGGGGCGGGTAGGGGAACAGCCCCGCGCAGCGGCCCCAGCCCCGGCTCCGCCCCCGGCCCCGGCCCAGCCCCGCCCTCCGGTCAGTTCAGCAGGGCCCGCGCCGCATTCGCCTCCGCCCGGATCCGCGCCCCCGCCTCCGCGTCGAACGCCCCGATGACCTCCGCGTAAGCGTCCAGCTCCGTCGCCCCCTCACGGAACGCCCCCCGGTCCACCAGCAGCCGCGCCCGGTCGTAGCGCAGCGACGCCGGGTGCGAGGGGAGCAGCAGCGACAGGTCCAGCGCCCACAGCGCCACCCCCGAATGCTCCGGCCGCGCGGCGGCCCACGCCCGGATGTTGTTCAGGATGCGCAGCACGATGTCCAGCGTCCGGGCCGGCTCCAGCGGCGCCGCCGCGAGATCCGCCGGACCGGTCCCCAGCGCGGCGCCGCCCGCGAACGGGTCCACCGTCACCCGCTCCTCCGGGTCGCCGAAGCCGACCACGAAGTGTCCCGGCAGCCCCAGCCCGTACACCGGCGCCCCGGCCCGCCGGGCCACCTCCAGCCACACCACCGACAGCAGGATCGGCAGCCCCCGGCGCCGCCGCAGCACCTCGTGCAGCAGCGAGGACGACAGCCGCTGGTAGTCCGCCGGGGTGCCGTGGAAGCCCAGCCGCCGGCCCAGGAGGTCAGCGACCGCCGCCGCCCACTCCCGGGCGCCGCGCGCCCCGTACGGCAACATGCCCGCCAGCCGGTCCAGTTCGATCTGCGCCTCGTCCACGCCCCGCTGATCCAGCCCCGGGTCCGCCTCCGCCGCCAGGTACAGGCACAGCAGCGCCAGGTCCGGCCGCTCCGAGCGGGCCTCCTGCGCGAACTCCTCGCGGAAGGTCACGACCCGGCCCGGAAGTGGTGGTAGGAGTGGTGCACCGCGAAGCCGAGCCCGTCGTACAGCGCGAGCGCTCCCGCGTTGTCCGCCTCCACCTGGAGCCACGCCGCCGACGCGCCCTCCGCCAGCGCCTGCCGGGCCAGCGCCGCCATCACCGCCGTGGCCAGCCCCTGCCGCCGGTGCTCGGGCCCGACCTCCACCGCCGCGAAACCGGCCCATCGGCCGTCGACCACCAGGCGCCCGATGGCCCGGCCCGCCGCCGAGGCGAACCACACCGAGGGCCCCGCGCGCAGCACCCGCAGCGCGGCCTCCGGCGCGCCCGTACGCCCGTACAGGCCCAGCCACGCCTCGTCGCACTCCCGGCTCAGGACCACGTCCGAGACATCGGCATCCGCGTCGGCGATCGGCGCGAGCGCGGCGATGCGGACGTCCGCCGAGACCTCCCGGACCCAGCCGTGCCGCTCCAGCTCCGCGCACAGCACCTCCTGCGTGCCCGCGGCGCCCGTCGCGGCCTGCACGTACGCCGGAAGGTCACGTTCCGCGTACCAGGCCGTCACTCGCGCGAGTGCTTCCTCCAGCGGTATGCCCGGGTCGCCGAGCGGCAGCACGGAGTTGGCCCGCCGGGTGAAGCCGGCGGCCGCCCGCAGCGTCCAGCCGCCCAGCCGCTCGCTCTCCAGCGGCTGCCAGGCCCGCGCCATGACCGGCGCGAGCTCCTCGAAGGAGGCCGCGGGACCGCGCCGGCGGGCCGGGGCGGGCGGCACGACCTTGCCCGCGACCAGCGAGGATTCCGCGATGTGGACGGTTTCGCCGTCCTTGCGTGTGATCAGCAGCACACCATCGGTCCACGATCCGAGAACCCCCACGGTGTCCGTCATGTACGAGGACCCGTCCGCACGGGCCTCCACCCGTCGCACGGACACTCGTTTTCCCACGTCAGCGGGGGTGATACGGATTTCCATGAGCGCACCGGCAGTGATTTCCACAGCTTGGTCAGCCCCTCCTGTTCGGATCGTGCCCGGGAACGGAGATACTAGGTGCGGGCATCGACGACGCCGCGCTCCCGCGCGATATGGAAAGCCCTACCGAGGAGGAACGAGAGCGTGACCTACGTCATCGCGGAGCCTTGTGTCGACGTCAAGGACAAGGCATGCATCGAAGAGTGCCCCGTCGACTGCATCTACGAGGGCCAGCGGTCCTTGTACATCCACCCGGACGAGTGCGTCGACTGTGGTGCCTGTGAGCCGGTCTGCCCGGTCGAGGCCATCTTCTACGAGGACGACACCCCGGAGGAGTGGAAGGACTACTACAAGGCGAACGTCGAGTTCTTCGACGAGCTCGGTTCGCCCGGTGGTGCTTCCAAGCTCGGCCTGATCGAGCGTGACCACCCCTTCATCGCCGCACTGCCCCCCATGGGCGAAGGCCACTGAGCGCCTTAAGCCCTGCACGGCAGTCGCGCCCTCGGTCCCGTACGGCCCTTCCGCCGCACGGGACCGAGGCGTTTGGTCCCACGGCCGGCCGGCGGCCGGCCCGTATCCAGCCCCTGACCCACCAAGAGAGAGCAGAGAGCACCGTGGCCGCAGTATCCGCTCGTCTTCCCGCCTTCCCCTGGGACAAGCTGGAGCCGTACAAGGCAACCGCGTCCGCCCACCCGGACGGCCTCGTGGACCTGTCCGTGGGCACCCCGGTCGACCCGGTCCCGGACGTGATCCAGCAGGCCCTGATCGCCGCCGCCGACTCGCCCGGCTACCCGACCACCTGGGGCACCGCGGCCTACCGCGACGCGATCACCGGCTGGGTGCAGCGCCGCCTCGGCGCGAGCAACGTCGGGCACCGCAACGTCCTGCCGGTCGTCGGCTCCAAGGAGCTCGTGGCCTGGCTGCCGATCCAGCTGGGCCTGGGCGCGGGCGACAAGGTCGCCTACCCGCGGCTGGCCTACCCCACGTACGAGGTCGGCGCGCTGCTGGCCGGCGCCGAGCCGGTCATGTACGACGACGACCCGACCGTGCTGGACCCGGCCGGGCTGAAGCTGCTGTGGCTCAACTCGCCGTCCAACCCCACCGGCCGGGTCATCCCCAAGGACGACCTGGTCCGGATCGTGGCCTGGGCGCGCGAGCACGGGATCCTCGTCTTCAGCGACGAGTGCTACCTGGAGCTCGGCTGGGAGGCCGACCCGGTCTCGGTCCTCCACGACGACGTGTGCGGCGGTTCCTACGAGGGCATCGTCGCGGTCCACTCGCTCTCCAAGCGGTCCAACCTGGCCGGGTACCGGGCCGCGTTCATCGCCGGTGACCCCGCGGTCCTCGGCGAGCTGCTGGAGGTCCGCAAGCACAGCGGCATGATGACCCCCAGCCCCGTCCAGGCGGCCGCGGTGGTGGCCCTCGGCGACGACGCGCACGTGGCGGAGCAGCGGGGGCGCTACGCCGCCCGCCGCGACGCGCTGCGCACGGCGCTGGAGGCCCACGGCTTCCGGATCGAGCACAGCGAGGCCAGCCTCTACCTGTGGGCGACCCGCGACGAGCCCTGCTGGGAGACGGTCGAGTACCTCGCGCAGCTGGGCATCCTGGTCTGCCCGGGCGACTTCTACGGCGAGGCGGGGGAACGATTCGTCCGCGTCGCCTTCACGGCCACGGACGAGCGGGTCGCGGCGGCGGTCAAGCGGCTGGGCTGACCGACGCGTGCACACACCGAAGGGGCCCGGAGCGCAGCGCACGCTCCGGGCCCCTTCGGCGTCGGATCAGCCTTACGAGGTCAGGGACCCCACCGGCAGGCCGCCCAGCGGGGTGCCCACCGGCAGCTTGTCCGTCGTCTCGGTGACCTTGCCGACGCTGCCCATGACGCCGTTGTCGCCGCCCGCCAGGGCGTCGGTGCCGACGGCGTCGGTGGTGCCCAGGGCCTCGGCACCGTCCAGGGCGCTGACCGCGCCCAGCGGCTGGGTCACGGGCTCCAGGCCCGCGGCGTTCGCCGAGGCGGCCGCACCGACCACGGGTGCCGCACCGGCCGCGATCAGCAGGGCGGCGCGGGCGATACGGCGGGTCAGGGGGAGGGACATGGGTGCTCCTATGCGGTAGCCGACCAGTACGCCCTGCTCAACAGGTCGAGCCCCCCTCGGGGTTGCGGATCGTTCGGGTAAAGGATCAGTAATGAGTCCGTTAATCGGCTTCGGTGACAACCGCACCGGACAACCGCACCGGACGACCGCACCGGACGACCGCACCGGACGACCGCACCGAACGACAGGCCGGGTCCCAGGGCCGGCCCTACCGTGTCACGAAGATCCGCAGGTGCTGCGGCCCCACGTTGCGCGGGTCGTCGTCCCCGCCCTTGCCCGGCGCCTTCGGCACCCAGCCGCCCCGGTTCTCCCCGGCCAGCCAGGCCTTGCTGTCGAACGACACCCGCTGGACGCCCAGCTCCGTGGCATGGGCCACGGTCCAGTGGGCCAGCTCCCAGCCCCGCCGCGGGTCCTTGACCTCGATCGATATCTCGGCAGCGCCCCCGCTGCCCACCGCCTGCCCGTGGGAGCCGGCCGCCGGGCCCACCTTGGGCGCGAGCCCGGGCCCGAACACCCGCACCAGCTGCGCCTTCACGGCCTCGGCGTCGCCCGGGCGCTGCGGGGCCGGACCGGGGCAGGTCAGCGTGGTCGGGGCGCGGCCGGTGAAGGCCGCCGCCAGCAGCACCGCGTCCTCCTCGTGCTTGGCGTAGGCGTCGGGGTAGCCGCTGCGCTGCACCCGCTGCGCGGCCACGGTCAGCGGCAGCCGCTCGTAGTCGCGTACGTCGGCGAGGTGCTCGTAGAAGATCCCGGCCGAGTAGACGGGGTCCATGATCTGCTGCGGCGTACCCCAGCCCTGCGAGGGCCGTTGCTGGAAGAGGCCGAGCGAGTCGCGGTCGCCGTGGTCGAGGTTGCGCAGTCCCGACTCCTGGATGGCGGTCGCTATCGCGATCACCACCGCCCGGTCCGGCAGCTTCCGGCCGGTGCCCACGGCGGAGATCGTCGCCACGTTCCGGGCCTGCTCGGGGGTCATGGAGTAGGACGCGCCGTTCGCCTCGACCCGGCAGTGGGGCGCGCCCCCGCCGGTCGAGTCGTACTGCACGTAGAAGTACCCGGCGACACCGAGCAGGACGAGCAGCGCCGCCGCCAGTCGGAACAGGCGTGGGCGTCGGCGGTCAGGGCGCGATGCGTGTCGATCAGTCTCGGGCACGCGGCCCACCGTACTTGAGCCACGTGACGCGTCCGGAGGCCGGACGCACGAGCCCGGTCCGGCAAGGTTCGCGTAAGGTCACTTCATGTCCGATACCGTGCTCGATCTCACCGTCGACGCCGCCGAGCTGACCGCCCGACTCGTCGACATCCCGTCCGTGAGCGGCGACGAGAAGGTCCTCGCCGACGCCGTGGAGCAGGCGCTGCGCGCCCTGCCGCACCTCACCGTCGACCGCTACGGCAACAACGTCGTGGCCCGCACCCACCTCGGCCGCGCCGAACGCGTGGTCCTGGCCGGGCATCTCGACACGGTGCCGATCGCGGACAACGTGCCCTCCCGGCTGGACGAGAACGACGTGCTGTGGGGCTGCGGCACCACTGACATGAAGTCCGGCGTCGCCGTGCAGCTGCGCATCGCGGCCACCGTGCCGGAGCCGAACCGCGACCTGACCTTCGTCTTCTACGACCAGGAGGAGGTGGCCGCCGACCTCAACGGCCTCGGCAAGGTCGCCGCCGCCCACCCCGAGTGGCTCGCCGGGGACTTCGCGGTCCTCCTCGAACCCTCCGACGCCGAGGTCGAGGGCGGCTGCCAGGGCACCCTGCGCGTGCTGCTGCGCACCAGCGGCGAGCGCGCGCACTCCGCGCGCAGCTGGATGGGCTCCAACGCCATCCACGCGGCCGCGCCCATCCTGGCCAGGCTGGCGGCGTACGAGCCGCGCAAGCCCGTCATCGACGGCCTGGAGTACCACGAGGGCCTCAACGCCGTACGCATCGAGGGCGGCGTCGCCAACAACGTCATCCCGGACCACTGCACGGTCACGGTGAACTTCCGCTACGCCCCCGACCGCAGCGAGGCGGACGCCCTGGCCCACGTCCAGGAGGTCTTCGCGGGCTGCGACATCGCCGAGTTCATCGTCGACGACTCCTCCGGCGGCGCCCTGCCCGGCCTCTCCCACCCGGCGGCCGCGGCCTTCATGGAGGCCGTCGGCGGCCGGGCGATGCCCAAGTTCGGCTGGACGGACGTCTCCCGCTTCGCCGCCCTGGGCGTCCCGGCCGTCAACTACGGCCCGGGCGACGCCCTGCTCGCGCACAAGGTGGACGAGCGCGTGGAGACGAAGGCGATCCTGCACTGCGAAGAACGACTCCGCGCCTGGCTGACCGCCTGAATTCCGCTCCCCGTCACCTTCGTGCGCCTACCCTGATCCGAACGATCAGCAGGAAGGGAGCGCACATCATGGGCAACCCGGAGGGCACCCGGCGTACGCCGGAGGAGCAGCAGCTCGGCCCGGTACTGCGCAGGCGCGGTCAGGTCAGGGCGGGAAGCACGACCGATCAGCGGCTGCTGGACACGGCCGGGCCCTCGGAGTGGGTGCACACCGATCCCTGGCGGGTCCTGCGCATCCAGTCCGAGTTCATCGAGGGCTTCGGCACGCTGGCCGAGCTGCCGCCGGCGATCAGCGTGTTCGGCTCGGCCCGTACACCGGAGGGCTCGCCCGAGTACACGGCGGGCGTGGCGATCGGCCGGGCGCTCGTCGACGCGGGCTTCGCCGTCATCACCGGCGGCGGGCCCGGCGCGATGGAGGCCGCGAACCGGGGAGCGCGTGAGGCGAACGGCGTCTCGGTCGGCCTCGGCATCGAGCTCCCCTTCGAGCAGGGCCTGAACGAGCACGTCGACCTCGGGCTGAACTTCCGCTACTTCTTCGTCCGCAAGACGATGTTCGTGAAGTACAGCCAGGGCTTCGTGGTCCTGCCCGGCGGGCTCGGCACGCTGGACGAGCTCTTCGAGGCGCTGACGCTGGTGCAGACCCAGAAGATCACCCGGTTCCCGATCGTGCTGTACGGCACGGAGTACTGGAGCGGGCTCGTGGACTGGCTGCGCGGCACGGTGGTGGCGCAGGGCAAGGCGTCGGCGCACGACCTGTACCTCTTCCACGTCACGGACGACGTGGACGAGGCGATCGCGCTGGTGACGAAGGAAGTCCAGAAGTAGGGCCGCCGGGTCCCCTGCGCCGGGCCTTTCCGGTCCCTGCGCCGGCCCTTCCCGGTCCCTGCGCCTGTCGTCCGCGGTGCCTACGCCGGCCGCCCCGGCCCTACGCCGGCCGCCCCGGCCCTACGTCGGCCCGTCCGGCCGCTACGCCAGGCCCCGGCGGGCGACCGCCGGTGGGCGGTGGCCCTGGATCGAGCGGACCATGTCCAGGATCTGCCGGGTCTCCGCGACCTCGTGGACCCGGTAGACCTGGGCGCCGAGCCAGGCCGAGACGGCCGTGGTCGCCAGGGTGCCCAACAGGCGCTCCTTGACCGGCTTGTCGAGGGTCTCGCCGACGAAGTCCTTGTTGGACAGCGACACCAGGACCGGCCAGCCGGTGCCGGTCATCTCCGCCAGCCGGCGGGTGGCCTCCAGCGAGTGCCGGGTGTTCTTGCCGAAGTCGTGGCCGGGGTCGATCAGGATCGCGTCGCGGCGCACGCCCAGGGCGGCGGCACGTTCCGCCAGGCCGACCGTGACGTCGAGGATGTCGGCCATCACGTCCTCGTACGTGGTCCGGTGCGGCCGCGTACGGGGCTCGACCCCGCCCGCGTGCGTGCACACCAGCCCCACGTCGTAGCGGGCGGCCACCTCCGCCAGCTTGGGGTCCACCCCGCCCCACGCGTCGTTCAGCAGGTCCGCGCCGGCCTCGCAGACGGCCTCGCCGACCTCGTGCCGCCAGGTGTCCACGCTGATCACCACGTCCGGGTGGCGGCGGCGTACCTCCGCCACGAAGCCGACCGTACGGCGCGCCTCCTCGGCGGCGTCCACGTGCTCGCCCGGCCCCGCCTTGACCCCGCCGATGTCGATGATCGCCGCACCCTCGGCCACCGCCTGCTCGACCCGGTCCAGGGCCGGCTCGTCGCGGAAGGTCGCGCCCTGGTCGTAGAAGGAGTCAGGCGTCCGGTTCACGATGGCCATGATCACCGCCTCGTGGGTGTCGAACTCACGCCTGCCCAGTCGCAGCATCCCCTTGATTCCTTCCTCGACGGCTCGCCTGTGACCATAACTGTCACCGTCGCGTGGCACGATCGTGGTGAGGAGTCGCCGCGCCGAGCCGCCGCACCGGTCCGAGGGGATCCAAAGGGGATCCAAGGGGGCCGAAGCGATCCAAGGGGAGTTGATCGTGTTCTGGTTCTTGCTGATCGCGCTGGTCGTGGTGGTCGCCGCGGTCACCCTCGCCGTGGTCGGCGGCGGGGACGAGGCCGTGCTGCCCGAGGCCGCGCCGCAGTGGGTGGCGGACGGCCTCCCGGAGACCCGGCCGGTCCTGCGGGAGGACATCGACGCCCTGCGGCTGCCGGTCGCCCCGCGCGGCTACCGGATGGCCGAGGTGGACGACGTACTGCTGCGCCTCGGCGCGGAGCTCGCGGAGCGGGACAAGCGGATCGCGGAGCTGGAGGCGGCGCTCGCGGCGCCGGCCGGCCGGGCCGCCCCGGGGAGCCCCGCCGCTGGCCCGAACCTGGCGACCGGTCCGAACCTGGCGACCGGTCCGAACCTGCAGACCGGTCCGAACCTGCAGACCGGTCCGAGCCTGGCGAAGGGGGAGCAGCAGTGAGCGGCGCGGCCGCGGCGGGTCCGGACGGGGGGCTGCGCTGCCCCTGGGCGCTCGCCACCGAGGACTACACCGCCTACCACGACACCGAGTGGGGCCGCCCGGTCCACGGCGACGACGCGCTGTACGAGCGGCTGTGCCTGGAGGCCTTCCAGTCCGGGCTGTCCTGGCTGACGATCCTGCGCCGCCGCGAGGGCTTCCGCGCGGCCTTCGCCGAGTTCAAGATCGCGGCTGTGGCGGAGTTCGGGGACCGGGACGTGGAGCGGCTGCTCGCCGACCCCGGGATCATCCGCAACCGGGCGAAGATCGAGGCCACCCTCGCCAACGCCCGGACCTTCGCGACCTGGGCGCCCGGCGAGCTCGACGCGCTGATCTGGTCCCACGCCCCGGCCGAGCCAGGCCCGGCCCCGCTGACGATCGCGGACGTCCCCGCCGTGACCGAGCAGTCCACGGCGCTGGCCAAGGCCCTGAAGAAGGCGGGCGTCCGCTTCGTCGGCCCCACCACCGCGTACGCGCTGATGCAGGCCTGCGGGCTGGTCGACGACCACCTCGCGGACTGCACGGCCCGGGGGCGGTAGCGGCCCTCCCGCCGTGCGCCCTCCGGGGGCGGGGCGGGGCGGGCGTGCGTACGTCAGCGGCCGCGGCCCGGGTGCCTCAGCGGCCCGGGTGCCTCAGCGGCCCGGGTGCCTCCGCGGTCCGGGGCCCGGTCGGGTCCGGGTCAGCGGCCCAGGTACTTCGGGCGCTCCTTGGCCAGGAAGGCGGACACCGCGATGCCGTGGTCCTCGGAGGCGCCGGCCAGGGTCTGCAGGGCGTCCTCCTTCTCCAGGGCGTCGGAGAGGGAGTGGCTCGCGCCGTAGGCCAGGGAGGCCTTGATCGCGGCGTACGCCATGGTCGGGCCCGCGGCCAGCTGGCGTGCCAGGGACTCCGCCTCGCCGGCCAGGTCGGCGGAGGGGACCAGGCGGTTGGCGATGCCCAGGTCGTACGCCTCCTGGGCGGAGATGTTCCGGGGGAAGAGCAGCAGGTCGGAGGCGCGGGAGGCACCGATCAGCCGGGGGAGGGTCCAGGAGACGCCGGAGTCGGCGGTCAGGGCCACGCCCGCGAAGGACGTGTTGAAGGCGGCGGTGTCCGCCACGATCCGGTAGTCCGCGGCCAGGGCGAAACCGAAGCCGGCGCCGGCGGCGACGCCGTTGACGGCGGCGACCACGGGCTTGGGCATCTCGGTGATCGCCCGGACGATCGGGTTGTAGTGGTCGGCGACGGTGTGCATGGTCAGCGTCGTGCCGTGCTCGCGGTCGGAGAGCAGGTTGCCGACGTGCTCCTTGAGGTCCTGGCCGACGCAGAAGGCCCGGTCGCCGGCGGCGGTCAGCAGCACCGCGCGGACGGCGGTGTCCTCGGCCGCGGCCCGGAGCGCGTCGCGCAGGGCGACCTTGGCCTCGGTGTTCATCGCGTTCATCGCCTCGGGGCGGTTGATCGTGATGGTGGCGAGTCCGTCGGTCAGGTCGTGGAGCACGGTGTCGGCCATGTCGGGGGTCCCCCTGTCGTCGCGGGCGTGAGGCCCCCAGCATGGCGGACCGGGCGGGCGCGGGGGATGTGATGTGCGTCAAAGAATGCCGGTGGCGGATGGGGCGCGCGGGGGCGAAGTATCGCAGGCGGATCGCCGAAATGAGTGGTTTTGGTCGAGCGCGTTGCGCAAGCGTTCCCAGCCGATGTTGGTCATCGGGTCCTGACATGCGGGATAATGGCCAGGAAGCAATGTGTTCGATGCCGGTGTGAGGCGCCTGAATGGGGCCGTCGGCTGACGATGAGCTGGTTTCAGGAAGGGGAACGAGCATGGCGGCCATGAAGCCGCGGACGGGTGACGGCCCGCTCGAGGTGACCAAGGAGGGGCGGGGCATCGTCATGCGCGTACCGCTCGAAGGCGGCGGTCGGCTCGTGGTCGAGCTGACCCCGGACGAGGCCGACGCCCTCGGTGACGCCCTCAAGAAGGTCGTCGGCTGACGCTGGTAGACCCTCCAGATCTTCCTGATGCCCCGGTCGCGGACGCGACCGGGGCATCGGTGTTCGTGGGGGCGGGCCGGGGCGGGCGCGGCGGCCAGAGGTGCGGGTCGGGCGCGGTCGGTCGGCACCGTACGGGCGTCCGGGCGCGGACGGTCGGCGCCGCACGGCGCGCGGCCGACTGCCCGGCGTCGTCGTACGGTCCGCGGAAGGCGGTCAGCGCCGTACGACGGTCAGCGCCGTACGGTCCGCGGGCGGCGGTCAGCGCCGTACGACGGTCAGCGCCGTACGACGGTGGCGGTCAGCGCCGTACGGCGCACAGCAGGCCGTCGCCGACCGGGAGCAGGGCCGAGTCCAGGGCCGGGCTCTCGCGGACCGTGCGCAGCAGCTCGCGTACCCGCAGGACCTCCACCGGCTGGGCCGTGGAATCGACCGTGCGGCCGTCCGCGAACATCCCCTCGAAGCAGACGAGGCCCCCGGGGCGGAGCAGGCGCAACGATTCAGCGAGGTAGTCCAGGGACTCCGTAGGGTCGCCGTCGCAGAACACCAGGTCGTAGCCGCCGTCGGCGAGGCGCGGCAGGACGTCCAGGGCCCGGCCGGGGATGAAGCGGGCGCGGTTGCCGGCGAAGCCGGCGGCGCGGAAGGCCTGGCGGGCGAAGGCCTGCCGGTCGGGCTCGGGGTCGACGGTGGTCAGCACCCCGTCGGGGCGCATGCCGTGCAGCAGGTGGATGCCGGAGACGCCGGTCCCGGTGCCGATCTCGGCGACCGCCTTGGCGTCGGCCGTGGCGGCCAGCAGGCGCAGCGCGGCCCCGGTGCCGGGGGACACGGACCGCAGGCCCGCCTCCCTCGCCCGGTCGCGGGCCCACCGCAGAGCGTCGTCCTCGGCGACAAACGCGTCGGCGAACGCCCAGCTCGTCTGCCGGTTGCCGGTAATGACCCTCTCCTGTCCCGTTAGTTGGCGCAACGGTGACTGTATCCGCTGGCGTCGGGAACCCGCAGATGGGACCGGGCGTTGGAGGGGATGAAGGGGACGCCGCCGGGTAGATCGACACCTCCTGGCGGGGATCTTCGGTAAAGGTAGCGTAAAAAGGCTTATCCGGAGCTGACGGACGGGGTGGCTATGGTAGGGGCTCCACTGGACACCACCAGAGCCGACAGGGGAGGTGCGGCTGCACCTGAGGATCGTCGAGGCGTATTCAGACGCCTCTTCAGGTCGGCGGGTGAGCCGAAATCCGTGACCGACATCGCTGCCGACCGTTTCCACTCCGCCGACACCGCGACCACCGCGACGTTCGCCGCCGATGCGGGCTCCCAGGCGTGGACGCCTCCCACGTGGGAGGAGATCGTCAGCACGCACAGCGCCCGGGTGTACCGGCTCGCCTACCGCTTGACGGGCAACCAGCACGACGCCGAGGACCTCACGCAGGAGGTCTTCGTCCGGGTCTTCCGGTCGCTGTCCACCTACACGCCCGGCACCTTCGAGGGCTGGCTGCACCGGATCACCACCAACCTCTTCCTGGACATGGTCCGCCGCAAGCAGCGGATCCGTTTCGACGCACTCGCCGACGACGCCGCGGAGCGGCTGCCGTCGCGGGAGCCGTCGCCGCAGCAGGTCCTGCACGACACCCACTTCGACGCGGACGTGCAGCAGGCGCTGGACACGCTCGCGCCCGAGTTCCGCGCGGCGGTCGTGCTGTGCGACATCGAGGGGCTGTCGTACGAGGAGATCGCCGCGACGCTCGGTGTGAAGCTCGGTACGGTGCGCAGCCGTATCCACCGGGGCCGCTCGCACCTGCGCAAGGCGCTCAAGCACCGCTCGCCCGAGGCTCGGGCGGAGCGGACACTGGCGGGGGTCGGGGGAGGAGGCGGAACGGAGTGAGCGGAGCCAGTCCGTCACCCGCAGAACACCACCTGGGCGACCGGCTCGCCGCCCTCGTGGACGGGGAGTTGGGTCACGATGCGCGCGAGCGGGTGCTCGCCCACCTGGCGACGTGCCCGAAGTGCAAGGCGGAGGCCGACGCGCAGCGTCGCGTGAAGTCGCTGTTCGTGCAGAGCGCCATGCCGGCGCCGTCGGCCGGGCTGATGGCCCGGCTCCAGGGACTGCCGGGCTGCGCGCCGGGCGGGCCGGGCGGGCCGGGCGGCTTCGGAGGTGCCGGCGGCGACGGTCCGTTGTCCGCGGGGCCCGCGGGGTCCGCGGGGCCCACGGGGCCCACGGGCGATGACCCGCTGGCGACCTTCCGCTACGCCGCGGCTGCCGGGCCGGGCGCGCAGCAGGGGTTCCGGATCCACGAGGTGGGCCGGCCGCGACGGCGGTTCGCCTTCGTCGCGGCCGGAGCGGTGTCGCTGGCCGCGCTCGCGCTGGGCGGTGCGCTGCCACTGGACGTGGCCGACCCCGGCGGCCGGGGCCGCGGCGAGGGCGGCGCGAATGTCACGCCTGCGGCGCAGCCGGGCGTGAGCGGCGGCGCCGTCTCGGTGGCCGACGCGGTGGTCCGAGACCGCGACTGGGAACCCCGCCACCCCCGCCTCACCCCGCCATCCGGCCCCACACCACCCCTGAAACCGACACCGACACCCCCGCCCCCGTCGCCGTCCAACCGACCGGTGTCGCTGTCACGCTGAGCGCGGCGCGGGGCGGGGCGGCCGGGGCGGGCCGGGCTGGGGGCGGCCAGGGTGAGGGCGGGGTGAGCGTTCCTTCCACGGGCCCGGCTGCCGGGTGCGGGCCGCATGTGCGTCCCTTCCACGAGCCCGGCCGCGGGGTGCGGGCGGCACGAGAGTCCCGGCCGGCTGGGCCGGCAGCCCGCCAGCCTGGACGCCGAGTGCGGGCCGCACGAGGGTTACACCTGGCAGCGGGGCCGCCGGGTGCGGGCCGATGGTGGCGTCAGCAGCACGCCCGCAGCTGCTGGAGCGGTGCGGGCGGTGGTGCCGGGTCGGGCCGAGGGGGCACGAGCGGCACGCCCGCCGCCGGTGGGGAGCCGGACCGCGGCCGGGGCCGGGCCGCACGAGCGGGGCCGCCGGGTGCGGGCGGTACGAGGGTTACACCTGGCAGCGGGGTCGCCGGGTGCGAGCGTCGCGTCTGCCGCCGTTGGGGGAGTGCGGGCGGCGGTTCGGTGCTGGGCTCGATGCGGGGGTTCGGGGGGCACCGGGACTGGGAGCCGCGCTTGCTGTGCGTGGCTGAGTCTTGGCGACCGGGTGCGGGGTGCGGGCGGCACGACTGCTACGCCTTGCAGTCGGCCGGGCGTGGGGCGGCGCGAGCGTCAGGCATGGCAGCCCCGGCAGGGTGCGGGCGGCGGGCGGTGATGGGTCGATGCGCCGTCCGGGGCACCGGGACCGGAAGCCGGCTTGTGCTGTGAGTGGCCGGTCCTGGCGACCGAGCGCGGGGCGAGGGCGGCGTGAGCAGCACGTCTGCCGCCGTCGGCCCCGTGCGGGCGGGGCGCACCGGGTCCGGGAGCTGCGTCGGCGGCGCCCCGACCCGCGCCGGCCGTACCCCAGCCGGTGTCCGCATTGCCGGTGTCCTCGTTGCCGCCCAACTGGCCGGTGTCCTCGTCGCGGTGACGGTGTGGGCCGGAGCCTGGTTGAATTCCGGCGAGGCGTGCCACAGGGCGCGCGGAGCACGGCGCGCCGCACGGCGCGTGAAGCACAGGGGATCGCCGATGCCGTCCGACACGCAGCCGACCGACCGGGGCCCGGCCGCGCAGAGCCAGCCCACCTGCCCGCCGCCGGTCCCTCAGCCCCGACCAGCACCGACCGGGCAGACACCCGAGGCGATCGGGGTCGGGGCGGACGGAGCGGCGGTGGTCGGGGGTACCGAGGCCGAGGGTTCGGCTGCCTCCACGGCCGGTGGTCCCGCCGGGCCGGCGGCGCCCGGCGGCGCGGCTGTCATCGCTTCTGGCGGCCCGGCCGTTTCCGGCGATGCGTCCGTCGCAGCCGACGCGGTCAGTGTCGGCAACCCGGCCGGCCCGGCGGAATCCGCCGGCCCCGCCTTCGAGAAGGCCGACGCGTCCCACCCGAAGCCGTCGTCCTCGCCGGACCAGATTCAGGCCCCTCCCGCCTTCCCCGCCTTCCCCGCCGCCCCGGGGGACCGGGTTGCGGCAGCCGCCGGCGCGGGGCCGGTTGCGCCGGCGGCCGCCCCGACTGCCGATGACCTGCATTCGGGCGCCCCGGCCGACCCGATTGCGTCAGCCAGCGATCTGGCCCCCGCAGCACCAGCCGACCCGGTTGCGCCGGCCCCCGGCGACCCGGCGGCTCCCGCCGCCCCCGCCGCCCCGGGGGAC
>NZ_WTFF01000153.1 GCF_019400985.1 Streptomyces bambusae | reverse complement strand
GGCCTGAGTGGGTCCAAGTCCGAGCGGGGTAGAGTGCGGCCCCGGCCGGGCCGCGGCCGCGCCGGTGCGGGGGCCGTCCGGCGCAGGGCGGGGGCCGACCGTGACGCAACCGACGACCGGCAGGAGGGCGGCGAGGAGCAGGGCGGGCAGGGCTTGGCGGGGGAGCACCGCCCCAGCCTGGCCTACGCACCGGCCGCCGGGGCGCGGCCCTCACCCTGACGGGTGAGGTGAGATCCGGCCAGGCTCGGTCACCGCCAGGAGGTGGTCGCCGATGTGCCGCACCGCCCGGGACCGGGGGCCTTCCACGGCGAGGACGGTCGTGAGCAGCTCGGCGCCGAGCGCGACGGCCTCGGTCCCCGGGATCGACCGCCACAGGCTGCACGCGCGGCGTACGGCGAGCGCGGTCTCCGGGTGCCCGGGGCCGGTGAGCTCGGCCCGCAGGCGTACGGCCTCCAAGTACCAGCGCACGGCGTCGGTGTGCCGGCCCGTCAGATGAGCCAGGTAGCCGCGGACCTCGCGGATGTCGGGCAGGGCGGGATGCCGTTCCCCGTGCGTACCGCTGACCTCGCTGTCCAGCGCCTCGGCCTGGGCCGCGGCCCGCACCTGGTCCCCGGCCTCCGCCGCGGCGGCGATCGCGGCCAGGCGGCCGTCGACACCGCGCGCCCCGTACGCCCAGAACCGGTCGGTGACGGTGCCCCACGGGAGATAGACGGGGTCGTACGGATGGACGGACACGGGCGGCTCCAGGGCGGCGGCGGATGGGCGGGTCGGCGGGTTGGGCGGGACAGCGGGGGTCTGGCGTGACAGCGGGTTCGGCGGGTTCTGCGGGTCTGCCGGTCCAGGAGTCGGCAAGTCCGCCGGTCCGCCGCTCCGCGGGTCGGCGGAGCGGCAGAGCGGCAGACCGGCAGACCCGCAGGGCAGGCTCATCGTGGCAGGGCAGGCCGCGCCGGCGCACCGAATGGCGTAACCCGCCCGCCGCCATAGCCGTTCACCCGACGGAAGGGCCGCGGGGAGCCCGGGTTGCCGGGTGCGGGGGAGAGGGGGAGCGGGCGGGTGCTGGATACGTCGGAGTCGGGCGCGCCCGTCCCCCTGCCGGCCGACGCCCGTCTCGTCGTCCCCGTCATGGCGGCGACCGGCGGCAGCGGCCGCTCCACCCTCGCCTGTCTGCTCGCCGCCGAACTGGCCGAGGCGGGTGGGACGGTGGTGCTGGACCTGGCCGTGCGCTCGCTCTCGCCCTGGCCCGCCTGGGCGCCGTCCGGCGGGGGCGGTCTGGCGGCGCTGCCCCCGCACCTGCCGCACTCCCGCGCGCAGATCCGTACGGCCGCGGCCCGGCGCGGACCCGTGGACGTCCTGACCGACGGGCGGGCGTGGCACGCGCCGCCGCTGTGCCTGCCGGTGGACCCCGCCGCCTGGTACCAGTTGGGAGCGGCCGGCGGCTGGCAACTGGTGGTGGCCGACACCGCGTACCCCGTGACGCACGACCTGCTCACCGCCCGCTGCGCCGCCGGCCGGGGACTGACCGGGGTGTGGTGCGAACTGCCCTTCGCGGTACCGGTGCTGTGCGCCGCCGCCACGGCGGAGGGGGTGCGCGCGCTCCAGCAGGCGGTGGCGGCCATGGCGGCGGCGGGCCTGCCCCTGCGCCGCACGGTGGCCGTGCTCGTGGCGGTGGACCGGGGCCGGGACCCCGCCGCCGTACGGTCCGCGGCCGACGCGCTCGCCGACCGGCTGTACGACGTCCAGGCCCTGCCGCACGATCCGCACATCCGGGCCCGCGGCCTGGCCGAGGTGATCCGGCCCCGGTCCCGGACCCGCAGGGCGGCGGCCCGGATCGCCGAAGCCGTCCTGGAGGCGGCCCGCGCCACCTGGGGCGAGGAGCTCCCCGCCGCGCCCCTCCCGGCCCCCGTGGCGGCCGGCTACCGCGGCGCGCCGCGCAGCGGTGGGCGATGGTGCTCGGGACAGGCGTCCGGACGGGACTCCGGGGAGGACCCCGCGGTGGCCTCGGGGCGGGACCGCGGATAGGCCTCCGGGAACACGTCGCTGCGGAACTCCGCCAGGGGCGCGACCGCATGGGTCCGCGCCACCGCCGGAAGCGCCACGCAGCTGGTCGCCAGCAGGGTCACCACCACCATGCCGGCCCAGGTGAGTCCGTATCCCTTGGTCATGCGGGTCCTTGAGAATGTGAGGCGGTCCGGGAGGACCGGGGCGTGTCTGACGGACGGAACGATGACGACGGCATGACGGGGTGGCACCAGCAGGGCGTCACCCTGGGTGCACACGAGAGCCGTCGTGAATACGCAGCGTTATATCAGGAGTTCGGGCCTTGCCGAATCCGCGCCGAATCCCTGCCGGTCCCTGGCGGTCCCTGTCGATCCCGGCCGTCGGACCGCGGGTCGGCCCGGGAGGCCCTCGGCGACCTCGCGGAGCGGAGCCATGACCCCGCGGTGATGCCCCGCGGTGATGCCCCGCGGTGATGCGTGAACCTGCTCGGAATCGGGCAGATCTGAGCAGGTTCCTTCAAGCGGAGCCGGCAGCGCGCTACCGTGTCAGCTGTTTGCCAGGTGCATGCCAATCTCCGCGTGAGGAGCTGCCCATGACACTGATACGCGGCCTACGCCTCCCCCGACTCCCGGCGATCCGCATCCCCCGCTCACCCCAACTCCCGGCGCCCCGCCGCCGCGACCGCCGCCGCGACCGCCACCACCCGCCCGCCCGACGCACCCTGGCCGCCACCCTGGCCGGGGCCCTCACCGCCCTCGGCCTGGCCGCCGCCGGCGCGCTCGGCCCGGCCGTCCTGCCGGCGGCCGCCGCCCCCGTCACCACCGCCGGTTCGGTCACCGGGATCAGCCGCAGCGGCGGCACGTACACCCTCACCACCACGACGACCGCCAAGGTACGGGTGGTCGTGGCGCGCGCCGACATCTTCCGCATCTGGCTCTCGCCCGACGGCTCGTTCACCGACGACCCGGCCGGCCGCGACCTCGCCGTCACCACGGGCTTCGGCCCCGTCGTCACCGGTCTCTCCGACGCGGGCTCCCACTACCGGATCACCACGCCCGCGCTGTCCATCCACGTGGAGAAGTCACCCCTGCGCTTCTCCGTCTACCGCGCCGACGACACCACCCTCGTCTGGCAGGAGAGCCGGCCCACGTCCTGGTCGGGCGGCAGGACCACCCAGTACCTCGCGCAGGGCGCCGACGAGCAGTTCTACGGCACCGGACTGCGCCTGGGGGAGTGGGCGCTACGCGGCAGGACGGTCCCCGTCGCCGTGGACAACAAGTGGCGCGAGAACAACAACGCCAGCCCCGCCCCGTTCTACATGTCCACCAACGGCTACGGCGTGATGCGCAACACCTGGTCACCCGGCTCGTACAGCTTCACCGCCCCCGGTGCCTTCACCCACGACGAGAGCCGGTTCGACGCCTGGTACTTCACCGGGGACTCCCTCAAGGGCGTCCTCGACGCGTACACCGACGTCAGCGGCAAGCCGTTCATGGCACCCCTGTGGGGCTTCGAACTCGGCAACGCCGACTGCTTCAACGCCTCCAACCCCGACTACCAGGGCGACCACGACCGGGCCCGCCACCAGACCACCCCGGACGTCGTCGGGTACGCCGCCGACGCACGCGCCGCGGACATGCCGTCGGGCTGGTTCCTGCCCAACGACGGCTACGGCTGCGGCTACACCCAGCCCCTGAAGAGCACCGTCGACGCGCTCAGGGCCGAGGGCTTCCAGACCGGCCTGTGGACCTCCACCGGTCTCGGCGCCATCGCCGACGAGGTCGGTACGGCCGGCTCCCGCGGGGTCAAGACCGACGTGGCCTGGATCGGCAGCGGCTACAAGTACGCCTTCGACGGCGTGCAGCAGGCCGTGGACGGCATCGAGAAGAACTCCGACGCCCGCCGTTTCGTGTGGACCGTCGACGGCTGGGCCGGCACCCAGCGCAACGCCGTCGTCTGGACCGGCGACACCTACGGCACCTGGGACGACATGCGCTGGCACGTGCCCGCGATCGCCGGGGCCGGGCTGTCCGGCCTCAACTACGCCTCCGGCGACATCGACGGCATCTTCGGCGGCAGCCCGAGGACCTACGTCCGCGACCTCCAGTGGAAGGCCTTCACCCCCGCCTTCATGACCATGTCCGGCTGGGGCGCGACCAACCCCTCGGCCGGCTACCAGGACAAGCAGCCCTGGCGGTTCGCCGAGCCCTACCTCTCCATCAACCGCAAGTACCTCAAGCTGAAGATGCGCCTGACGCCGTACCTGTACACGATGAGCCGCACCGCCCACGAGACCGGCGTGCCCAGCACCCGCGCCATGGTCCTGGAGTACCCCGACGACCCGGTGGCCCGCGGCAACCTCACCAGCGGACAGTTCCTCGCGGGCGACTCCCTGCTCGTCGCGCCCGTCGTCTCCGACACCACCGTCCGCGACGGCATCTACCTGCCCGCCGGCACCTGGACCGACTACTGGACCGGCACCACGTACGCCGGACCGGGCTGGCTGAACGGCTACTCCGCGCCCCTCGACACCCTGCCCCTCTTCGTCAAGGGCGGCGCGATCGTGCCGATGTGGCCGCAGATGAACCACGCGGGCGAGAAGCCGGTCGACCGGCTCACCTACGACATCCACCCGCGCGGCACGTCCTCCTTCACCCTCTACGAGGACGACGGCCTGACCCGTGCCCACCTCGGCGGCGCGTACGCCCGCCAGCGCGTGGACGTCACGGCCCCCGCCTCCGGAACCGGCGACGTCACGGTCTCCGTGGGAGCGTCCCAGGGCGACTACGCCGGCAAGCCGGCCTCGCGCGCCCACGAGCTCAGCCTCCACGTCGCCGCGGCCCCCGCCCAGGTCACCGCCGGCGGGAGCGCCCTGCCCCGGCTGGCCTCCAAGGGGGCCTACGACGACGCGGCCACCGGCTGGTACTTCGACCCGGCCGACCGCTCCGGCGTCCTGTGGGTCAAGACGGCCGCCACGTCCGGCGCGTTCACCGTGACCGCCGCCGGTACCACGGTCCCGGCCGCCGGCCCGCTCCCCTCCTCCGCCCCGGTCCCGCAGACCGGCTGGACGCTCGCGCACGCCGACAGCGAGGAGACCGCTGCCGAGGACGGCCGCGCCGCCAACGCCTTCGACGGCAATCCCGCCACCCACTGGCACACCGCCTGGTCCTCGGGCACCCCGGCCGCACTGCCGCACGAGATCCAGATCGACCTCGGAGCCCGCTGGACCGTCGACGGCGTCGGCTACCTGCCCCGGCAGGACGGCGGGGTCAACGGCCGGGTCGGCCGGTACGAGGTCTACGTCTCCGACACCACCGCCTCCTGGGGCAGCCCCGTCGCCACCGGCACCCTCGCGGACACCTCCGCGGCAGCCCGGATCCCGCTGGCCGCCAAGACCGGCCGCTACCTCCGGCTGAAGGCGCTCACCGAGGCCGGCGGCCGCGGCCCGTGGACCAGCGCGTCGGAGATCACCGCGACCGGCCGGGCCGCCCCCCTGCCCACCGACACCACCCTGGTCAACGCCGCCGCCGGCACCTGCGTGGACCTGCCCCACAGTTCCACCACCCCCGGCACCGAACCTGCCCTGTACGCCTGCCACGGCGGCCCCAACCAGCGCTGGACCCTGCACCCCGACGGCCGGCTCACCGGCCTCGGCGGCATGTGCCTGGACGCGGCGGGCACCGGCGCATCCCGCATCACCGTGCAGACCTGCGCCGGCACCACGGGGCAGACCTGGCAGCTCGGCCCGCAGAGCACCCTGCGCAGCGGCGGCCTGTGCCTGGGCGCGAACGGCTCCCGGCTGACCCGTACGGCGTGCGACGGGGCAGCGTCCCAGCGCTGGGGCTTCGGCTCCTGACCGCTCAGTGAGGCAGCCTGCCACGGCGGTTCCGGTGGTGTTCCAGGAGCCGCCACAGCAGCTCCACCGGGGTGCGGGCCGGCGGGTTGCGGCCGTCGTCCGGCGCCCCGCCGCGGGTGAGGGGGGCGACCGGCATCAGATAGCGCGAACCGTCCGTCTCCAGCACGCACAGCGCGGACCCGTCCGGGCCCTCGGGCCACTCGACGTACACGGAGAACGGCCGTGGCGGCTCGCCGGGGAACTCGCCCCGCAGCACCAGCGGCGCGGCGCGGCGACTGCGCCGGGCGGCGACGACCTTGCCGTCGACGAGCATCTCGACGGCCTGGGTCGGCCGCCCGCACAGCACACTGACGGAATGGCCGTTCTGGTCCACGTGGAATCGGCGCCGGTCAGGCATGCGTGCTCCGGGAACGTCGTGCGTACCGCTGCTTTCGGCTTGCTTCGGCTTCCTTCGGCTTCCTTCAGCGTACGCCGCTGTCCGCGCCGGATCGTCCGATGGTCGGACCCGGCCGCCGGATGATCAATTCTGGTCGAAGACGGTAGTTGTCGCCCTCTCCCGTGTACGCGATCAGTAGCGTCGATGCGACGGGTCCGACGCACGTGATGACGATGAGGAGTTGGCAGATGGCGAACGTGGAGACGTCGTTGAAGGAGGCGATGGCCATCGGTGGCAGCCTCGGTGCGGCCCTGGTGGACTACGGCAGCGGCATGGCCCTCGGCACGCTCGGCGGCGGCAAGGACCTGGACATGTCGGTCGCGGCGGCGGGCAACACCGACGTGATCCGCGCGAAGGTCCGCACGATGGAGATGCTGGGCATCGCCGACGAGATCGAGGACATCCTGATCACCCTCGGCAGCCAGTACCACCTCGTGCGGCTCCTGAAGTCCCGCGGGGGAGCCGGGCTGTTCCTCTACGTCGTGCTCGACAAGGCCAACTCCAACCTGGCCATGGCGCGGCACCAGCTCCGGCGCATCGAGTCCGAGCTGGAGATGTAGCCGCACGCGCCTTTCCATGCCCATGAGTTGCAAATTTCTGCAACTCGGAAACTCGGCAGGTGTGAGGGAGGCGGGGCCCGGAGGGACCCGGGGCCCGGGGATCGTTCGAGTACCCCGGATCGAGGTCGCGCGGGGCCGGCCCCGGCCGGGCAATCGGCTTGCCGGAGGCGGCCCGGCGCGATCATGATGGCGCCATGCCAGCCTTCACCGCCCCCGACGGCACCCGGCTCGCCTACCACCTGGTGGGCCGGGGTGAGCCGTTGATCTGCCTGCCCGGCGGCCCCATGCGCGCCTCCGCCTACCTCGGCGACCTCGGCGGCCTGTCCCGGCACCGCCAACTGGTCCTGCTCGACCTGCGCGGCACCGGCGACTCCGCCGCCCCCGCCGACCCGGCCACGTACCGGTGCGACCGGCAGACGGGCGACGTCGAAGCCCTGCGCACCCACCTCGGGCTCGACCGGATCGACGTCCTCGCGCACTCGGCCGGCGGGGACCTGGCCCTGCTCCACGCGGCCCGCCACCCGGACCGCGTGCGCACGCTCAGCCTGGTCACCGCCCGGAGCCGGGCCCTCGGCGTCGACTGGACCGTGGAACAGCGCCGGGAAGCCGCCGAGCTGCGGGCCGACGAGCCGTGGTTCCCCGAAGCCCGCCCGGCCTTCGACCGCCTCTGGGACGGCACCGCCACCGATGCGGACTTCGACGCCGCCACGCCCTTCTTCTACGGGCGCTGGGACGCCGCCGCCCAGGCGCACGCCGCGGCCGAGGCCGGGCAGTGCAACGATGCCGCAGCCGCCGCGTACGCCGCCCCCGCCGCCTTCGACCCGGCCGCGGCCCGTACCGCCCTGGCCGGCTGGGACGGCGATGCCCTCGTCCTGGCGGGCGCCCTGGACGGCGGCCCGCTGCCCCGCGTCGCCGCCTCCACCGTGGAGCACCTCCCGCGCGCCGAGCTGGTCGTCCAGCCCGACGCCGGCCACTTCCCCTGGATCGACGACCCCCGCTTCTTCACGGACACCCTCGCGGCGTTCCTGGCCCGGCCCCGCCCGTAGACTGGCCGGGACGGGCGACGGGCTTCGGGCAGGGAGTGGTGATGGCGGAGGACCGCGAGGCGGGAGCCTCGGCGAAAATCGAGAAGTGGAAGGAGAACGGCGTCGCGCTGCGCGCCTTCTTCTACATCTTCGGCACGCACGTGTTCGCCGGGTTCGTCTACCTGCTGTTCTATCTCGGCGAGCACGCCCAGAAATAACCGCCACCGGTCGTCGGTGCCGTCGGTGGTCGTGAGGGCCGTCGCGGCCGCGCCGTCCCGTCAGGGGATGTCCGTGTCCGACGCCTCCAGTTCGTACACGTGCGGCTCACCGCCGACCCAGTCGACGAGCGGGGAATCGCCGAGTACCAGCTCGTCGGGATCCGGTACCTCCGCGCGCCGCAGGAACTCGATCACGTCCCGGTCCGAGCGGGCCAGCCCGAGGATGTCCTCGCGGCCCGCGACCAGCAGCGTCACCCGGCGGCCGCCCGAGGGCGAGATCCGGTGTACGACGATCGGCGCGTGGTGCATGCCTCCACCCTCCTGCCCCGCGCCCGCGGCCGCATCCGCTCCGACCCGACCGGTCGATCCCCACGGTTCCGCCCGAAAACCGGCGGAACAATTCTTGAATGGTCCCGGAATCAATTCCGGGTGAATCCGGCGTGAATACGATACGCTGCCGGAATTTCCCTCGCATTCGGGTGGAATGCTTCTCGAATTGCGTGGACGGTCTGATATCAGCCGCGCCGTGGATGAATAGAAGCCAATTCGAGGTCCGCTGCAGAACAGCTCAGGAAACGCCCCGTACGCTGTTTCTCGCGACGGGTCCGTGAATGCGGTTCCCGTGGTTCCCGTTCCCGTCCCCGTCGCATCGCATCGCATTCATCGCATCCATCGCATCGTCAGGAGGCGTACATGAACAACATCACCGACAGCGTGACGTTCGACGAGAACGACCTCGACCTCGGCGAACTGACCGTGACCTCGATGCGCGACACCGTCGCGCTCCCGGAGACCGGGGCCTCCAACTCGGGCAGCTCCTGCTCCTGCGGCTCCTCGTCCTGCGCCACCCCGCACCCCTACCCCATCCCGGTGTAGCGGGCCGGTACCCGCACGTCGGACCGCCCTCCCTCCCCTTCCACGGCCACGGCCGGGGGAGGGGAGGGCCCCTTCGACCGCAGCGAGGGACCACGCCATGCCGTACTCCGCAGCGCCCGCCGCCGCCCGCGCCCACCCCGGCTCCGCGTCCGCGCCGTACCGCGTGCGCAGCGCCCCGTACGCCCTCGCCCGGGCGACGGTCCTGCGCCATCCCGCGCAGAGCCCGCCGGGCGCGGAGTTCCGCACCACTCTGGCCGAACTGACCGAGCTGGAGCGTGCGGAGGCGCAGCTGCTGCCCGGCCTGTGCGACGCGCTGCACGCCGCCCGGGACGACCATCCGCGCGCCTTCCACCACGGCGTCGTCCTGCCCCTGCGCCGCGCCCTGCACAACGGGCGTCCCCCGCGCCCCGCCCTGCTGGAACGGCTCGGCGACCTGCCCCGCAGGATTCCCGCGCTCGCCGCCTGGCTGGCCCTGCGGGAGCGCCGGGCGCTCCTGCTGGCCGGCGCGGACCGCCTCACGGGACCCGCCCTCGTCGCGGAACGAGCCGCCTTGTCCCTGCTCTGCCGGGAGCCGGCGCTCGGCCGTGCCGTCGCCATGATCAGCGGCGACCTGCTGGACGCCGTGGCCCGCGCCGCTGCCGGGGCCGACGACCGGCGGGCCCGCAAGGAGGAGCCGGCCGTACTCCGCTACGCCCTGCGGGCCAGTACGAGGACGAGCCCGCTGTCCTGGTTCACCGCCGTGGGCTGGGGCCGCCTCCACGAGGGCCCGGCCCGGCCGGCCGGCTGGGGTGAGGCGGGCCTGCACGCGGTGCCGTTCACGTCCGTGGTCCACCCCAACCGGGCGCTCGTCGGCGCGCTGGCCGCCGCCCTGCTGGCGGACCCCGCCCGCCGCGCTGCCGCCCCCCACCGGATGACCAGCACCCCGAGCACCGGGAACGGCCGGGCCGTCTACAGCCGGGCCCGCCAGGTGTTCACCGGGGGCCGCCACCTCAGCACCGGGGAGGACGAGGTCGCCCTCCCGGCCACGGCCCCGCTACGGCTGCTGGACGAGCTCGGCGGCAGGCCGCACACGCTCGCCGAGCTGGCCGGCGTACTGAACGCGGCCCTGCGCACACCGGCCGGCCCCGGCGCGGTCGCGGCCTACCTCGACGGCCTCGCCGAGGCGGGCCTGCTGACCCCCGCGGACCCCGTCCACCCCCAGGACCCGGCCCCGCTCCCGGCCCTCTCCCACTGGCTGAACCCGCCGGGCACCGGGGCTGCCCGTTCCGGGGAGGCCGGCTCCGGGGAGGCCGGCTCCGCGACGGCCGGCGAGGCAGCCGGCCTTGCCGCGCGGATCGACCGGATCGACGCCGACACCCGCGCCTTCGGCGCCCTCCCCGCGCAGCGGCGGCCCGCTGCCCTCGCCGGACTCGCCGCCCGGTGGGGCGCGCTGCTCACCGAAGCCGGGCACCCTCTCCCCGAGCCCGTCGGCGCCCGCACGGACGTCCTGAGCGAGGACGTCGTGGCCGTCCGGCCGCTGGACCTCGGCGGGTTCCTCGACGCGGCCGACCACACGGCACTGGCCGAACTGACCGCGCTCGCCGAGGCCTTCGACCTCGGCCACGTCATGCGGCGGCTCGCCCGCGCCCGCTTCGTCGCCCGGTACGGCCCGGGCGGGGTCTGCCACAACCCCTGGGAGTTCGGGCCGGAGGCCGTCGAGGCCTGGGAGGAGGCCGGCCTGCTCACCGCCCAGGCCTCCTCCCAGGCCTCCGCGCCGCCCGGCAGCCCGCCCGCGGACCGGACCCTGGCCGAACTCACCGTCCTGCGCCGTACGCTCGCCGAGACCGTCCGCGCCGAGGCCCGCCGGGCGCCGGAAGCACCGGAGGCGGTCCTGCCCGCCGGCCTGCTGGCCGGCCTCGGCGACCGCCTGCCGCGCCGGCTGCGCGAACGGCCCGCGAGCTACGCCCACTTCGTCCAGCGGGCCGGCGACCTGCTCTGCGTCAACCACGTCTACGGCGGCTGGGGCCGATTCACCAGCCGCTTCCTCGGGGCCATGGCTCCCGAGGCCGCCCGGACCGTCTCCGCGGAGATCCGCCGCGGCCTCGGGCCGGGCGCGCGGGCCGCCGCCGTACGGCCCGTCGGCGGGTTCAACGCCAACCTCCACCCCCTCCTCGTCCCCGACGAGATCGGTCCCGACCGCCGCTGGACCTCCCTCGCCGAGGCCGACGTCGACCTCGTCCACGATCTGCCCAGTGATCAGCTCAGGCTCCGGCTGCGCGCCACCGGAGAGCTCCTCGACGTGCTGTACGGGGGCTTCCTCGCGCCCGTCATGCTGCCCGGCCGCCTCGCCCCGTACCTGTGCGACCACCCCGAGGGGGTCGTCGACCTCCACCCCCTGGTCCCGGCCCACACCCTCGACGTCCCGGGCGGCCGGGTCGTCCGTACGCCGCGGCTGCGCCACCGGCACCTCGTCCTGCACCGCCGACGCTGGTACCTGGACGCCGGAGCGGTCGCGCGACTGCGCGCCGCGCTGGAGGAGGGCCGGCCGGTGCCGGCCGCCGCCGTGACCCGCTGGCGGGCCCTGCTCGGCCTGCCCGACCAGGTGTTCCTGCGGCCCGCGCCGCCGAGTGCGGACCCGGGGAGGTTCGCGGAGGCGTTCGTGGCCGGACTGCGCCGGCCCAAACCGCAGTTCGTGGACCTGGGCAACGCCCTGCACCTGCGCAGCCTGCACAAGTGGCTCGCGCGGCACGCCGACGGGGCGGTGCTGGAGGAGGCGCTGCCCGCGCCGGGCGGCCGGGACCGCCCGTCCCAGACCGTCGAACTCGTCGTCGAGACCTACCGCGAGGGGAGCCCCGAGTGATCGCCCCGAAGCAACCCGCCCCGTCCGCCGAGGCCGCTCCGGTCCCGCAGGAGGACACCGGCACCGGCCACGCTCCCACCGGCCACGCTCCCACCGGCCACGTCCCCGCCGGTGACGGCCGGGCCGTCGACGCCCGGACCCGCGATGTCGTCGCGTACTACCACCAGCCCGTCAAGGGCCCTTTGCTGCGCGAGGCGTTGCTGCCGCTCGCCGACCGCTGCACGGCGGCCGGACTGACCGCGCACGTCGAACGCCACTGGTTGCACGGCCCACACCTGCGGCTGCGCATCCAGGGCCCGCCCGAGCCCGTCCCCCGCGCCGCCGCCGAGCCCGTCACGCGCGCCGCCGAGCACGCGGCCGAGGCCGTACGCGACTGGGTCCGCGCCCACCCCTCGACCGGCGGCCCCGACCCGGACGAGCTGCTCCGCGAGGCCGAACGGGCCGGCCGGGCCGAACTGATCGCCCCGCCCTACGGCCCGATCGTCGCGGACAACACCGTACGCGTGGAACCCGTGGACCTCGCTCCCCTGCGGGGCCTGATCGGCCCGGACCTCACCGCGCTCCGCACCGAGCTGCTGCACCGCGGACTCCCCGCCCTGCACGCCGGATCCGGCTTCCTCGGCGCGCGCGGCGACAGCGCGGCGGCCCGGGTGGAGTTCGCCGTGACCGTCCTGGCCCTGCACGCCTGCGCCCACCCCGAGGGCCTGCCCGGCGGCCACTACTCGTACGTCTCCCACCTGGAGGACTTCCTCCTGCACGACGACCCCGACGGCACGCTGCGCGCCGGCTTCGAGATCCGGCGGCGGCGCACGGCCGGCACGGTCACCGCCCTGGTGCGCCGGATCGCCGAAGGCCGCACGACCGGCTGGGAACAGGAGTGGGCCCGCTGGTCCGCGCAGGCCTGGCGGACGGCCGAGGAGCGGCTGCGGGCCGGCGCCGACCTCCACGGGCTCCCGCACGTCTACCGGGTCCGCGCCGCCGCCACCGGCGACCCCGACGCCGTCGTGCGCTGGAACCAGGACATCCGCACCCGCTACAGCGAGTTCCACCGGCTGCTGCGCCGGTCCGACCCGCAGGGGCGGATGTGGAGCCGCCCCGACTACCTCGTCTACCGTGCCTGCACCAACGCCCTCTACCAGCTCCTGATGATCTGTGACGTACGGTCGCTCGAACGCTACTTGGCCGCCCACCTGGTCGTCGGCGCGGTACCGGAGGTCACGGGCTGCGACTGGCGCCAGGTGGTCGAGGCAGCCGTCGCGGCGGTGGAGCGGCCCTCATGACCGCCGGGGCCGACTCGGCCGCAGTCGAGTCCGTGGAGGGGCTGGCCGGGTGGCGGCTGCGGCCCGGGACGGCGGTCACGCCGCTGGCCGACGGAGTCCATCTGCGGGGCCGCAGCTCTAACGTCACCCTCGAAGGGAGCCGCGCGCTCCCGGCCCTGTGGCAGCTGCTGGAAGCCGCACTGAGCTCCGGCGACCTCGCACCCATGTGTGAACGGGTGCCCGCAGGCTCGCCGGCCCGGCGCGCGCTCGACACCCTCGCGGCCCAGCTCCGCGCCCACGACCTCCTGGTACCCGAGCCGGCGCCGGCCCGCCCCGCTCCCGTCCGGACCGAGGTCGTGGCACGGGATCCGGACGCACCCCTGGCCCGCCGCGCGGCAGATGTCCTGGCCGACGCCGGCCACCCGCCCACGCGTACGGCCGAACCGGACCTGCCGCCGGGCCTGGTCCTCCTCCGGGCCGAAGCGGCGGACGTTCCCGGACCGCGCGCGGCGGCCGCGGCGACGGCCGTGGCCGTCATCGCGCACGGCGACACCGCACTGGTGACACCACCCGCCACCCCCGACCGGACCCGCACCGACGCGTCCCGCCTGGCCGCCGGCACCGGTTCCGACGTGCATGCCGCACCTGCCGAACGGGGCGCGGCCGATCCCGGTGCCGGTGCCGGTGCCGGCACCGGTTCCGGTTCCGGTTCCGGACCGGGAGAGCCCGGCGAGGTGCTGGTCCCGCTGGTGGCCGGGGCGGCTGTGCACCGGTTGCTGTGCGCGGCCGCCGGGCTGCCCGATCCGGCGACGGAGGGCGACGATCCGCGCCTGGTCGCGGGGCTCCCGGCGGTCCTGGTCGCCACGCAGGACCCGCCACGCGCCGAGTACCGGCCCTGGGCGGCGGGGGCGGACCAGGCCGACCCGTTGCCACCGCCCCACGACCTGACCGCCGCGCTGCGGCGGGCGGACGCCCTCACCGACGCCCGACTCGGGCTGCTCGACGCGCCGTTGCCCGGCGACCTGCCCCAACTTCCGGTGGCCCTCGCCTCCTGCGGGACCCCGGACGGGGTGCTCGTCGCGGGCGGCCTGCGTACGGACCTGGCCCGGCTCGACGCCCTGTGCCGGGCCGCCGAACTCGGCCTCGGCGACGGTCCGTTCGTGGTCGGTGCGGGCCCCGCCCACGCGGCCGGCCGCGCGCTGCGCCGCGCGGCCATGACGCTGCTCGGCGAGGACCCGCCGGGGGAGGAGCTCCCCCGCGAGGCATGGGCGGACCATCCGCAGGCGGCGCACTGGTGGCGGACCCTGACGGGGCCGCTCGGCGTACGGGCCGGACTGACGGTACGCCGTCCGGACCCGGCCCTGCCCGTCTTCCACGCGGTCGTGCAGGGCCGGGACGCGTCCGGCGCCCGGGTCACGGGGGAGGCGGCGGAGGCCACCGCCGGGTCGGCCGCGGCGTTCGCCGCGCTGGCAGCCGGCGTACGGACCACAGCCCGCGCCCGCGCCCACGCCACAGCCCGCGCCCACGCCACCGCCCGCGCACCGGGCCGGCCCGGGCCGGAACCGGCGGTGCCCGACGGTTCCTCCGCCGGGCTCGTGGCGGCAGAGGAACGCCTGGCCGGCTGGGAGGACGAGGGCCACGCCACGGCATGGTCGGCGGCTCTGGCAGCTACCGAGTCCGCCTTCCAACAGGCCCTCCAGCACCTGATCACCCACCCCCCGACCCCCGCACCCGGGCGGTCCTCCATTGCCGCGACGCGCAGGGCTGCGGCCCTGCCACGCGGGGCAGGCCCGTCGGCCGGTCCGGCGGGGTCGGGTCCTCCTGTCGCGGCCGCTGTCCTGGATGGGCCGGCTCCCATGGGCGCCGGCAACCCGTTGGCGCAGGCCCTGACCGCCTGTGGCTTCACCGTCCTCCGCATCCCGGGACCCACGTCATGACCCGGCACACTCCGCCGGCTCTGCCGACCCCGGGCGCCCGTGACCAGCGCCGGTCCGGCCGCGTGCCGCCCCCGACCCGAACCGACGGGGCCCGGGACGGCTCGCCGTCCGGGCGGCGGCGTGTCGTCGCCGCCCGGGACACCTCCGCCTCACCCCGCAGCGCCGTGGACGTGCTCCGGGACGAGTTGGCGGTGCACGGGACGGCCCTCCTCGATGCTGCGGCCGCCCTCGGCACCCCGGAGGCAGCCCGCGGCCCCGCGGTCGTGCTGCTCGACGACTGGACCCTCGGCCTCGCCGCCGAGCTGTCCCGGCACGCGCTCGCCCAGCGGGCGGCCCTCCTCCCGGTGCGCTGCGACGGCCGACTCCTCGTCGTGGGCCCGGTGCTCCGGTCCGGTGCCGCCGCCTGCCTGAGCTGTACGGAGTACCAGCGACTGGCCACCGCCGGCGGCCGGGTCCCCTGGCTCAGCCCGCGCATGCGCCTCGCCGGGAGGCTCTCGCCACGGTTCGCCGGCGCCCTCGCCGCCCTCGCCCGCCAACTCCTGACGTCCGATCGGGCAGTGCCCTCCGGCGACCTCCGCGGCGCCACCGTTCACCTCCTCCACCAGGGACGCGGCACCTGGTCCACGCACCGGGGCCGCCCCTTCGGCGGATGCGCGATCTGCCACCCCTTGCCGCCCGACGGCCCGGACCCGCATGCCGACACCGGCATCGGCACCGGGACCGACACGGGCATCGGCATCGGCACCGAGCCCGTCCCCCTGCCCGATCCCTTCCTCCTCCGGTCCCCGAACCCCCGGACCGGACTCCCGGCGCTCCGCGCCGCCCTGCACGACGAACGCTTCGGTCCGGTCCGCCGCCTCACCCGGTCCGAGGGCTCGGTCTTCGCCCTGACCACCGCCCTGGTCACCGACGGCCGGCTGCTCGACGACGGCGGGTACGGGCGCGGCGCGGACTTCGCCGCCAGCGGCCGCGTCGCCCTGTTCGAGGCCGTAGAGCGGTTCGCAGGCATGCGGCCGGCCGGCCGCCGTACCGTACTGCGCTCCTCCTTCGCCGCCCTCGGCCCCGACCGCGCCCTGGACCCGCGACGCCTCGGCCTGCCCGACTTCGCAGACCACGGACAGCCTCCGCCCGCCACCGTCCCCTACCACCCCGACCTCGAACTCGACTGGGTGCACGGCTGGTCGCTGACCCGCCGGCGCCCGCTCGCCGTCCCCGAGCACGTCGCGTACTGGGACGTCCCCGGCGACGGGCCCCGCGTGGTGTACGAGTCCTCCAACGGCTGCGGCCTCGGCAACAGCCCCCAGGAGGCCGCGCTCTACGGCCTGTTCGAGGTCGCCGAGCGTGACGCCTTCCTCATGGCCTGGTACGCCGCCACCCCGCTGCGCCGGGTCGCGGTGCCCGCCGACGACCCCGTGACGGCCCAACTGGCCGACCGGGCCGCCCTGGTGGGCTACGAGCTCCTGCTGCTCGACGCCACCAACGACCTCGGCATTCCCGCCGTCGTCGCCGTGTGCCGGTACCGCGGCAGCCGGCCCGACGCCCCCCGTGCCTTCCTCGCCGCGGGCGCCCATCACGATCCGCTGGCCGCCATCCGTTCGGCCGTCGCCGAGGTGGTGACCAACGTCCACGAGGCCCCGCACCGCGCCCTCGCCGCCGGCGGACCCCGGGACCCGCGCCGCCTGCGCCCGATGCTGGAGCGGCCCGACCTGGTGCGGTCCCTCGACGACCACGTCGGCCTGAACACCCTGCCCGAGGCCCAGCCCCGCCTGGAGTTCCTCTTCGCCCCCTCTCCCGCCGTCCCGTGGCAGGAGGCCTGGCCGGGCGCGCCGGCCCCGGTCACGGACCTGACCGCGCTGCTGACCTCGACCGTACGCCGCCTCGCGGGCCTCGGCCTCGAAGTCGTCGCCGTGCGCCAGGACGAGCACGGCGTCCGGGCCGGACTCGGCCTCCACTGCGCCAAGGTGATCGTCCCCGGCACGCTGCCGATGACGTTCGGGCACCTCAACCGCCGCACGCACGGCCTGCCCCGGCTGCTGGAGGTCCCCGCCCTGCTCGGCCGCACCGACCGAATCCCGCACCACGACGAACTCGCCCTGCACCCGCACCCGTTCCCCTGACCGGACCGACGAAGCCCAAGAACCGAACCGTAGGGCCGGCGAAGCCGACAAGGAGCCGAGATGACCCGGTGGCACAGCCTGCACGTGTACCTCCACAGCGGCACCGAGGAGACCGACCGCTTCCTGACCGAGGACGTGGCGCCGCTGCTCGACGGCGCCGTGGCCCGCGGCGAGGCGGCCGACTGGTTCTTCATCCGCTACGGCGAGGGCGGTCCGCACGTACGCGTCCGGGTACGCGATCCCGCCCCGGCCACGGCCGCGGCGCTGCCCGGAGCGCTGGCGCGTGCGGCCGCCGCCCGCCCCGCCCTCCCCGGGAGCGGCCCCTGGCCGTCGGAGCACGCCGAGGTACGCGACGTCCCGTACCTGCCGGAGACCGAGCGCTACGGCGGACCGCTCGCCCTGCCCGTCGCCGAGGAGGTGTTCGCCGCCTCGACC
>NZ_WTFF01000152.1 GCF_019400985.1 Streptomyces bambusae | reverse complement strand
CGTTGTCGTGGGCTCGGAAAGGTTAATAAGAGACAGCAGCAGGGCTCGGTCCGGGTGCGTCCGACGCCCGAGCCCCCTCCTCAGGAAGGGCCGCAGCCGCCTGGGCCCCGGTGCCGCCGGTGCCGCCGGTGCCGCCGGCGCCGCCGGCGCCCAGATGGCCCGCCAATGCTTCGAGCACGCCCTCGCCGTACTTGGCGAGCTTCGCCTCGCCGACGCCGCTGATCGTGCCCAGCTCGGCCACCGTCCCCGGCAGCCGCGTCGCGATCTCCCGCAGCGTCGCGTCGTGGAAGACGACGTACGCCGGCACGCCCTGCTCCCGCGCGGTCCCGGCCCGCCAGGCCCGCAGCGCCTCGAAGACCGGCACGGCGGCAGCGGGCAGGTCGACCGGCACCCGCGCGCCGCCCTTGCCCGAACGCGAGCCGGAGCCGGAGCCCGATCCCTTCCGGGAGGCCCCGCCGGCCGGCGCCGTCTCCTTGCGCAGCTGGACCGTGCGCCGGCCGCCCAGCACCTCGCCGCTGGAGTCCGTCAGCACCAGCGTCCCGTAGTCGCCCTCCACCGCGAGCAGCCCCAGCGCCAGCAGCTGGCGGACGACCCCGCGCCACTCGGCCGTGCCCAGGTCGGCGCCCACCCCGAAGACCGACAGCGCGTCGTGGTCGAACTGGATGACCTTGGCCGTCTTCTTGCCCTGGAGGATGTCGATGATCTGGCCGGCGCCGAACTTCTGGCGCCGCTCCCGCGCCAGCCGCCACACCGTGGACAGCAGCTTCTGCGCGGCGACCGTCCCGTCCCAGGACTCGGCGGGGGTCAGGCAGGTGTCGCAGTTGCCGCACGGCGTGCCGGACTGGCCGAAGTACGCCAGCAGCCGCGTCCGCCGGCAGTCCACCGTCTCGCACAGCGCGAGCATCGCTTCGAGGTGCGCGGCCAGCGACCGGCGGTAGGCCTCGTCGCCCTCGGAGCCCTCGATCATCTTGCGCTGCTGGACCACGTCCTGCAGGCCGTACGCCAGCCACGCCGTGGCCGCCTCGCCGTCGCGGCCGGCCCGGCCGGTCTCCTGGTAGTAGCCCTCGACCGACTTGGGCAGGTCGAGGTGCGCGACGAACCGCACGTCCGGCTTGTCGATGCCCATGCCGAACGCGATCGTGGCCACCACCACGACCCCGTCCTCCCGCAGGAACCGCGCCTGGTTCGCGGCGCGCGTGGCGGCGTCCATGCCCGCGTGGTACGGCACGGCGTCGATGCCCTGCTCGGCCAGGAAGGCCGCCGTCTTCTCCACCGACGAGCGGGAGAGGCAGTAGACGACGCCGGCGTCGCCGTCGTGCTCGGTCCGGATCAGCTCCAGCAGCTGCTTCTGCGGGTTGTTCTTGGGGACGATCCGGTACTGGATGTTGGGCCGGTCGAAGCTGGCGACGAAGTGCCGGGCGTCCGCGAGCCGCAGCCGCGCCGCGATCTCGGCGTGCGTCGCCTCGGTCGCGGTCGCGGTCAGCGCGATCCGCGGCACCTTCGGCCAGCGCTCGTGGAGCATGGACAGGGCCAGGTAGTCGGGCCGGAAGTCGTGGCCCCACTGGGCGACGCAGTGCGCCTCGTCGATCGCGAAGAGCGACACCTTGCCCCGGTCGAGCAGTCGCTGGGTGCCCTCCGTGCGCAGCCGCTCGGGGGCCAGGTAGAGCAGGTCCAGCTCGTCGGCGAGGAAGGCCTGCTCGACGGCCTGCCGCTCGTACGGGTCCTGCGTGGAGTTCAGGAACCCGGCCCGCACGCCCAGGGCGGTGAGCGCGTCCACCTGGTCCTGCATCAGCGCGATCAGCGGGGAGACCACCACGCCGGTGCCCTCCCTGACCAGCGCCGGGATCTGGTAGCAGAGCGACTTGCCGCCGCCGGTCGGCATCAGCACCAGGGCGTCGCCACCGCCGATGACGTGCTCGATGATCTGCTGCTGCTCACCGCGGAAGGAGTCGTACCCGAAGACTCTGCTGAGCACCTCCAGGGCGGCGGCCGGGGTCTGCGGGGGTGCGTCCGAAAGAGTCATTCCAGCAGCCTAGCGACCACCGGGGACAGTCCCGTCCCGTCACACCCGCCCTGTGGACAAACCCGACGCGGCCACGACAAGCCCGGCTAGGCCTCCGGTGCGGCCGCCGCCTCGAAGGCCTCGTAGGCCGCGGCGTCGAAGAGGACGAAGCGGACCTCCTCCACGGAGGTCTTCGCGTCGCGGACCGTCTCGATCGCGATCCGCGCCCCGTCGTCCATCGGCCAGCCGTAGATCCCGGTGGAGATCGCCGGGAAGGCGACCGTACGGGCGCCCAGTTCGTCGGCGACGCGCAGGGACGGCTGTGCCTGGGGAACGCGGTAGCGGTGGGCTGCTGCCTTGACCAGGGCATGCTGGTCTTCCAGGCTTAAGGGCGTCGATGCGGGCCAGGGCCGCGGCGGTGCCGGGCCCGTACGGGCGGCCGGCGGTCTGGGTGATGTGGGCGACGGCCTCGGCCTCGGCCAGGACCCCGTACTCGGTCGGCAGGCCGAGTGTCGCGGACGCCTTCGCGGGCGTAGCGAAGATTCTGCGAGACGGGGATGCCGTCGAGGGTGCCGTACTCGGCGAAGTCGAAGACGAGCAGGGTCGCCTGGTGGAGCAGGTCGAGGAAGTCGGTGTCGGCGGCCCGGAAGCCGGCCGGGTGACGCAGCCCGGGCGCGTCGAGGTTCGGTGCCGCACTCGTCCGGTCGTGCTGGGGTCCGCTGGAGGGGGCGGCCGGCGGGTCGATCCACATGGCGGTGAAGTCGGTGACGGCCTGCCGCAGTCCGGTGAGGTCGGCGCCCCGCCAGGGCGGTGGGCCGGACGCGTGCCAGTCGCGGATGCGGGCGTAGCCGTCGTGGCCCGGGGACTTGCCGCGTGCGGCGTCTCGGTGGGTGAAGGTGTGGTGGTCGGCGAAGGCGAGGGTCTCCACGTGGAGGGCGCCGCGTTCGGGGTGGATCACGGTCAGGCGCAGTCCGTCGTACTCCCCGTGGCGGATCGTCGGGGCGAAGTCGATGCGCAGCCGCAGTGCCGAGCCGTCGGCGAGGGCGGCGTAGTAGCGGTCACCGATGACGGTGCTGGTGGTGAAGGCCGGGTTGAGTTCGGCGAAGAACTTCTTGGCGTGCAGTGGCACGTGGGCTCCGGGGTGCGGGGGTCAGCGGCGGGCGGCGGCTGGGCGAGTGCTGGTGCTGGTGCTGGTGCTCCAGCGGGGGACGCTGGTCGTGGTGAGGGCCGGCCGTGGCCTTGTCCCGGTGCGGCGGTGTACGTCCAGCGGGGTCGGTGCCGGCGGCGGGGGCGGGACGGCCGGGGTGAGCTGGAGGTGCGGGCGCAGCAGTGAGCTGAGGAAGCTGTCCCAGCGGGCGACCGGGGCCGGGTCGGCGAGCGCGGTGGTGAAGGCGGTGACCAGTTCGGTGGGGGCCGTGTCGTTGAAGCAGACGCCCCAGGCGGGGGCGGCGAACGGGTCCTGGTAGGCGGTGATGCGCCAGATGCCGTCGTCTTCGCCTTCGGGGAGGAAGCCGAGGCGGATCTTGCGGTCCGGGGAGGCGAGGTAGAGGTTGCCGTCCTCGTGGTTGTGGCGGTCGAAGCCGAGGTCGAACAGCGGCTTCAAGACGGGGTCGGCGTTCGCGGCACTGCCGGCGAGGTAGCGGGGGGATACCCACACGTCGCCGTCGATGTCGGAGGTGTCGGCCAAGGGGCTCCAGGTCTCGGGGTTCAGACAGCGGGTGCAACGGTGATCGTGATGTGGCGGGTGACCTCATCGAGACGCTCGCGGGCCTGGCCGGGGTCGCCCGCGGTGACGACGACGAGGCCGACGCGGGCGACGTCGACATCGCCCTCGGGCGGCAGGGTGACGCGGTCGCCGTCATCGAGGATCCAGCTGGTCTGGTGCAGCCAGTCGGCTCCGGCGAGGGCAGAGTCGATGCCCCGGACGGTGACGGTGCCCGAGGTGTCGGGGTAGAGCAGGGCGATGGCCGCGGCCTGGTGCCGGGTCGGGGTGAGGTCGGGCGGCGGCCGAGGGCGAGGTCGGCAGCGGTCCGGGGCAGGTCGATGCCGGTGGCGAGCAGGACGAGCTTGCCGATCAGGTCGCCGCCGATCCGCACGTTGACCTCGACGATGCGCACCCCCGTCGCCGTGAGCCGCATCTCCACGTGCTGGATGCCGGAGGTGACGCCCAGGACGGCCACGGCGGCATGGGCGATGGGGCCGACCTGCGGCAGCAGCGGGTCGGCGGCGTCCACGCTGTGGCCGGTCTCCTCGAAGTACGGGGCGAAGCCCAGTTGCTTGCGGGTGACAGCGACCGGATGGTGACGCCCTGGTGGGTGACGCACTCGACGGAGATCTCCTCGCCGTCGAGGTACTCCTCCACCAGCACCGCTGTGGACTCCCCGCCGTGCAGCTGGGCGCCGGTACAGCGGCGGCACCAGCGGGAGCCCCTGGCTCGCCACGGACGGCACCCTGGCCGGCGTAGTGGGCGGCTACGAGGGCGGCGGCACGGTCCCGGAGATCTCGTACAGCGCGATCCTCGGCGAGACGACCGTGTCCCTGTACCGGGAGGCGGCCGCCTCGGGCGGCTGAGGCCACTGCTGCCGGCGTGGACGCGCGAGCGGCCGGCCCGGGGGTCCGGGCCGGCCGACTACGTCAGGCGATGGCGCGGTGGCCAGGGATCAGACGTAACACCTCTCGTTGGCGCCCCCGCTGGGCAGGAGATGGTCGCTGACCCACCCGTACGTCCTGTCGGTGGAGTTGTAGAGGTACGTCCAGGTCGCGGTCCTGTCGAAGTTGTATTCCCAGCAGTAGTAGACCAGGTAGTTCTGGTTGTCCGCCCAGCCCTTGATCGCGCACTGAGTGCTGGGACCGCTGCGCATGTTCGCGGCCACGCCCGCCGTCATGCGGAAGGTGCGCCCGTCGTACTTGGAGCCGGTCGAGGTGCAGGACGCCGCGGCTGCGGGCCCGGCCGTCGCGACGACGGCCGCCGGTACGGCGAGTGAAACGAGGGCCGCGGAGACGAGGCCGTACTTCGTCAGCTTGGACCTGAAGTTCGTGATCACTCTTCCTCCTGAGTGAGGGACGGAGATGCACGGCGAAGTTGGCAGGGGCCGCCGCTGTCTAGCAAGAAATCGCACCCCGGTGGGATGCTGGGACGCCGCAACGCCCGGGACCTTGGGCCTCCGTCAACCAGCTGGGACACCGCTGGGACGGAGCACTGGCGCGGCACCGCGGTGGGGACCAGGGGGGAGAGCCATGGCGTCGCAGCCTTTGGAGTTCGAAGAGTTCGCCGCCTGCTTACGGGCGCTCAAGGAACGGTCCGGCCTCAGCTACGGGGCACTCGCCCGGAAGTCCGGGATCAGCAGCTCCAGCCTGCACCGGTACTGCTCCGGCTCGTACGTCCCGCAGGACTACGGGTCGGCGCACCGGTTCGCCACGGCCTGCGGGGCGTCGCCGGAGGAACTGCGGCGCTTGCACCGCCTCTGGGCCCTGGCGGACGCCAGCCGGGAGCCCGGTCGCGACGCGGCCACGGATCAGGAGAGGGCACCGGAACTGATCCGGGACCCGGACCCGGGCCCGGACCCGGTTCCGGACCCGGGCCCGGAACCGGAACCGGAACCGGAACCGGGACCGGCCGCCGCACCCGTGCCGACCGCCGGGCCCGCCCCTCGACCGCCCGGGCGGCGCAGGAAAGCTCAGACCCTCGCCGTGATCGCGCTCGCCCTGGCGCTGGGGGCCACGGCATGGGTGGTTACCGTGTCCGGTACGAAGTCCGCATCCGGCAGCGACACGGCCGGCGGCGAGGAGCGTCTGCTGTTCTCGAAGGCCTGCACGCAGCCGGTGAGCATGGGCCAGCACGACGCCTGCGTGCGGGAGGCCCAGCGGCTGCTGGCCCGCGCCGGGGCCGGCATCGACGTCGACGGCGACTTCGGCCCGCAGACCCTTCGCCGCGTGACCGCCTTCCAGGTGCTGTCCGGCATCAGCCCCAACGGGGTGGTCGGCGACGAGACGAAGAAGGCGCTCTACTCGCCGGGGATCCGGATGGCCTCCTGGTCGCCGGAGAAGGTGCGGCAGCGCGTACGCGAGGTGTTCCACGAGGCACCCGACCGTGCGGTGGCCATCGCCGACTGCCAGTCGTTCCTCGATCCGTTCCACATCCTGCCCAACACCAACGGCTCCCGGAACTGGGGCGTTTTCCAGATTTCCGACGGCAGGCTGCGCGAACTGGGCGGCACGCCCCGCGACGCGCTGGACCCGGAATGGAACATCCAGGCCGCCCACCGCCTGTGGAGCCGGGGGAAGAACTTCGGCGACTGGCCCCACTGCGATCGCGCCTACGCCTCGCCGTCTCCCTCACCGTCCGGTTCGCCGTCCGCCTGACAGGGCGAGGCACGGCGCGCGGCCGTGACCGGACCCCCGTTCCGGTCGCGGCCGCGCCGGCCTCGGTGTCGGCCACGGCGGTCAGCAGCCTCCCGCGGGGCGGGCGCTCCGATGGTGAGGACGGCCCGGGCGGCGCAGCAGCCGGCACCGCCGTCCTCGGTCGCCTCGGGCTGGTCGAAGGGGGTGGCGAAGCCGAAGGCGTCCGGAAGCTGCTCCGGGGTATCCACGCGGATGACGCCGACGCTGCCGGCCTGGCCCGCCGGTCGCGCGCATCCACGACAGCCACAGCACCTTCGTCATCACCACCACCGCCACCGGCCGGCGGGCCGGAGTGATCAGCCTCCACCAGCGCCCCAAGCACGCACCCTCGATCGGCTACTGGATCGGCAAGTCCGCCCGCGGCCAGGGCATCGCGACCGAGGCCGTCATCCGGATCTGCCGCTGGGGCTTCGAAGACCTCGGCCTACCAGTCATCACGTGGATGGCCCGCGTCGGAAACGACGCCTCCCGCGCCGTCGCCCTCAAGGCCGGATTCCAGATGGAGGGCACCCTCCGCCTGCGCGTCACCTCACAGGGCCGCCTGCGCGACTGCTGGTCCGGATCCGACTCAGGCAAGGTGGGATCTCCACGACAGGGCTACGAGGAAAGCTGCTCAGCGAACGCCCGGTACGCCTCCTCATCGAAGAGGACAAACCTGACCTCCTCGACGTTGGCCTGATACACCGGGCCCACGGGTCAGGCCAGGGCCGCCTCGAAGGACGCGTAGGCCGGCGTGTCGAAGAGGACGAAGCGGACCTCCTCGACAGCCGTCTGCGTGGCGCGCACCGTTTCCACCGCGATACGGGCGCCGTCGGCCATTGGCCAGCCGTAGATCCCAGTCGAGATCGCCGGGAAAGCCACGGTACGCGCACCCAGTTCGTCCGCGACACGGAGCGACTCCCGGTAGCACGAAGCCAAGAGCTCCGACCGGTCCTCGTCCTGGGTAAACCGCGGGCCCACGGTGTGGATCACCCACTCGGCCGGGAGGCGGCCCGCGGTGGTGGCGACGGCCCGGCCGGTGGGCAGGCCCTTGCCGTAGTGGGAGGCGCGCAGGGCGCGGCAGGCGGCCAGGATGTCCGGGCCGCCGCGGCGGTGGATGGCGCCGTCCACGCCGCCGCCCCCGAGGAGGGAGGAGTTCGCGGCGTTGACCACGGCGTCGACCTGCTGTTCGGTGATGTCGCCCTGGACGAGCACGATGCGTACCACTACGAGGCCTTTCGCAGACGGCGCCACACGGCCTTGGCCGCGTTGTGCCCGGACATGCCGTGCACGCCGGGGCCGGGCGGGGTCGCCGAGGAGCAGAGGAAGACGGCCGGGTGGGCCGTCGTGTACGGGGACAGGGACAGCTTGGGACGCAGCAGGAGCTGCAGGCCGGCGGCGGAGCCGCAGGCGATGTCGCCGCCGATGTAGTTGGCGTTGCGGGCGGCGAGCTGCGGGGGGCCGGCCGTGGCGCGGGCCAGGACCAGGTCGCGGAAGCCCGGGGCGAAGCGCTCCAGTTGGCGTTCGACCGCGTCGGTGAGGTCGCCCTCCCAGCCCGCGGGGACATGACCGTACGCCCACAGGACGTGCTTGCCCTCGGGGGCCCGGGACGGGTCGACCAGGCTGGGCTGGGAGGTGATCAGGAAGGGGTTGCGCGGGGCGCGGCCGCCCGTGGCGAGCTGGAGGGCGGCGTCGATGTCGCGGGCGCGCGGGCCGATCTGCACGGTGCCGGCCCGGCGGGCCTCCTCGGCGGTCCACGGCACCGGCCCGGACAGCGCGTAGTCGATCTTGAACACGCCGGCCCCGTAGCGGTAGCCGTCGTACGCCCGCCCCAGCCGGGCGATCCGCGCCAGGGCCCGCGGCGAGGTGTCGAAGACGTACGCGCGGGCCGGCGGGAGGTCGTCCAGGCGCTTGACCTCGAAGTCGGTGTGGACCGTACCGCCCAGGTCGCGCAGGTAGCCGGCCAGGGCGTCGGAGATCGACTGGGACCCGCCGCGGGGCACGGGCCAGCCCACCGCGTGCGCGGCCAGCGCGAAGACCAGCCCGACCGCGCCGGTGGCGATCCCGCCGAGCGGGGCGATGACGTGGGCGACGAGCCCGGCGAACAGGGCGCGGGCCGGCTCGTCGTGGAAGCGCCGCATCAGCCAGGTCGACGGCGGCAGTCCGGCCAGCCCGAACCGGGCGAGGGTCACCGGGTCGCGGGGCAGGGCGGTGTCCGGCAGGGACATGAAGTCGCGGGCCAGCGTCTCCCATCTGCCGAGGAACGGCTGGACCAGCCGCCGGTACGCGCCCGCGTCGCGCGGCCCGAAGGAGGCCGCGGTCTCGGCGACCGAGCGGGAGAGGACGGCGGCGCGGCCGCCGTCGAAGGGGTGGGCCATCGCCAGCGGGGCGTGCAGCCACTCCAGTCCGTACCGCTTCAGCGGCATGGTGGCGAAGACGGGCGAGCCCGCGCCGAGCGGGTGCACGGCGGAGCAGGGGTCGTGCCGGAAGCCGGGCAGGGTCAGCTCCTCGGTGCGCGCTCCCCCGCCGACCGTGTCGGCTGCCTCGAAGACGGCCACCGAGAAGCCGCGCCGGGCCAGTTCGACGGCGGCCGTCAGCCCGTTGGGCCCCGCCCCCACCACGACGGCATCGAGAATCGACGGCACCTTGCGACTCCTCACGTCCGCTGGCGTACTGCCCGTGGCGTACGGCCTCCAGGATATGGCGCCCGGCGGGCCGGACCCCCGTCCATTTCCTGCCTCCTCACCGCGCGCCTTCCCGTGGCGCCGCCCTGCTACGCCTCCCCGTCACACCTCCCCGTCACGCCTCCCCTTCACGCTTCTCCGCGCAGCAGGTCGCGCACCCGCCGTACGGTCGGCTCGTCGCGGCCCACCGCGAACGGCAGCGTGTTGTCCCGGTCGATGCGGAACGGCTCCCCCGCGACCGTGCACTGCGCGCCGCCCGCCTCCGCCACCAGCAGCAGGCCGGCCGCGTGGTCCCATGCGGAGGGCCAGGTGAAGGCGAGCGCGTCCATCTCGCCGCGGGCCACCTTCAGGTACTCCAGGCCCGCCGAACCGCAGGGACGCGCGGCGACGCCCGGTACGTCGAGCCGCCCGAGGACCTGCTTGTCGTGCTCGCTCGTGTAGAGCGGGTGGGCGATGGCCACGCGCAGCTCGGCGCCCGGCTCGGGCGAACCGCTGCGGATCGCCTCGCCGTTGACGTACGCTCCCTGGCCGCGCACGGCGGTGGCCAGCTCCTCCAGCGCGGGCGCGTACGTCCACGAGGCCAGGATCTCGCCGTGCTGGGCCAGGGCGACCAGGGTGCAGAACGCCGGGTCGCCGCCGACGAACTGCCGGGTGCCGTCGACCGGGTCGACGATCCACACCGGGGCGTCGCCGCGCAGCGCCCCGTACACGCCCGGGTCGGCGTGCACGGCCTCCTCGCCGACCACGACGGACCCGGGCAGCAGCCGGGTGAGGGCGGCGGTCAGGTGCTCCTCGGCGCGCCGGTCCGCGACGGTCACCAGGTCGTGGGGTCCGCTCTTCTCGTCGACCTCGTGCTCGGCGAGCTGCCGGAACCGCGGCATGATCTCGACCGCCGCGGCCTTGCGGACGGCTTCCTCGACAGTGGACAGGTCACGGGCCAGAAAGTCTTCGATCATGTCTCCATCACACCACGCCGGTCCGACAAACCCCACCGGGATCGGTGGCCGGCAGGTGAAGAGGCGGTCTCGCATCCCGCCGCCCCCGCCGGCATCAGGCGGACGGGGCGGGCTCGGGCATGTCCTGTTCGTCGAGCACCGCCGGCTGGGCCACACCGGGTGCGGTCAGCTCGGCGGACCGCGGAAACGCGGTATGCGGACTCCCGATCGAGCGGTTATCGTTCGCTGCGGCCGCAGGCACTCTGCGACCCTTGTCCCCGCCAGGTCCTCGATGCGGTCGGCGCCGGCCCCGCCACAACCTCCGGTGGGCTCCGGCCTCTCGGCGTGCGCGACGCCCGACGGACAGCTCCGCCCGGGTCCGTCCTGGCTCCTGGAAGCCCGGCCGGCCACCAGGGGCCGTCCTCCGCAGCGCCTTCCCCACCCGGCCACAGACGCCTGGATGTCAGCGCGCCGCGCAGCGTCCCGGAAACGACGTTGCCGCCCCACCGTCAACCGGTGGCGGGGCTCTGTACGCCGCACGTCGGTACAGGACCGCGCGGCGCCACCCGTAGAAGTAGGAGACACATTTCATGCCATCTGCTCGTCAGCAACGCCCAGGTGCACGTCGCTCGGCTCCGCCCGCGTGGACGGTCGCGGCGCTGGGCCTCACCGTGCTCGGCGCCGTCGCCGTGGTTCCCTCGGTACCGTCCCCGGCGACCGCGGCGACGACCTCGGCGTCGGTGGGGTCCGAGACGTCCACACCGTTCGCCGCCCGCAGCGAGGGCTACTACTGCTTCAGGATTCCGTCCCTGGTCACCACCCGCTCCGGTGCACTCCTCGCCTTCGCGGAAGGGCGGGTCGACACCTGCAGCGACATCGGGCACAACGACATCGTGATGAAGAAGTCGACGGACGGTGGCCGGACCTGGGGGCCGTTGACCGTGGTCGCCGGTGCGAACGACGACGACGCGCACGGAAACCCCTCGCCGGTCGTCGACGCCGTGACCGGCCGGGTCTCCCTGTTGTACGCCACCAGCGACTGGAGCCAGAACCCCGACGGAACCCTCGACCGGGGGGCTCGGAGTCTGCGCGTGGCGCACAGCATCGACGAAGGAGCCGGCTGGCAGAACGGCGCCTCGCTCGCCCACCTGAAGTCCGCGGACTGGGGCTGGGTCTCCACCGGGCCCGGGCACGGCATCCAGCTCAGCCGCGGCGCGCACCATGGCCGGCTGGTCGTGACCGGTGACCACACGACCAAGGACGGCAAGGCCGGCGGGCAGCTCTACTACAGCGACGACGGCGGCCTGACCTGGGCCCTTGGCGCACGCTCCGACGTCGGCACCAGCACCGCCCACCCGGCCGAGCCGGCCGTCGTGGAGACCACCGACGGCGGCCTGTACGTGAACGCGCGGAGCTCGGCCAGGTGCAACACCAACGAGCACCGGTTGGCAGCCACCAGCTCGGACGGCGGCGCGACCTTCGCCGCGCCCTTCGCGCCCGTGCCCAACCTCGACACCGCGCCGGTCTACGGTTCACTGCTGCGCATGAGCGCCAAGGACATGGGCGGGGCCCGGGACCGCATCCTCTTCTCCGCCCCCGCCCGCCTCGGCCCCAACACACTGGAAGACCGGCGGGAGCTGGCCGTGCGCTCCTCGTACGACGAGGGAAAGACCTGGCAGACGGTAGGCACGGTGGTCACCTCGGGCCGAGCCGGCTACTCCGACCTGACGCTGTCGCCCACCGGGGCCATCGGCGTGCTCTACGAGAACGCCGGCAACATCCCGCACGGCAACGTGAGCTTCACCTCGTTCACCGAGACCCAGATGGACGCGGCGCAGCGGGAACTGCGTCTGCCGCGCACCTCGGACACCGGCCCCAACAACTACCGGAACCACGCCGTCATCCACGGCGGGGCACAGCTCACCGACCGCGGCGCCGGCAAGGCGATGGCCTTCGACGGGCAGGACGACTACCTGCGCATCGTCAACTGCTCCCCGTCGCTCCGACTGGGACAGGGCGACTTCACCGTCGCCGCGTGGTTCAAGCACTCGGCCACGTCCGGCGGGCTGCCCATCGTCTGGGGATACGGCATGGGTGACAAGGTCCGGCAGTTCTGGCTCAAGGCCGAACCGGGCAAGAACCGGCTGCGCGCCGCCATCAGCACCGGCGACGCGTACGCCGAGGTGGCGACCACGTCCTCCTACAACGACGGCAACTGGCACCACGTCGTCTTCAAGCGCCAGAACGGACAGCTGGTGCTGTCCGTCGACGGTGGGCAGGAGTTCACGGCGGCCGCTCCGGCCGGCGACATCACCCCGCCCGGCGACTTCAGCATCCACGTCGGTGCACGCCCCGACTTCCCCGATCAGCCCGTCGGAGTCACCGAACTCTTCAACGGCGGCCTCGATGACGTCCGGATCTTCGGACGGGGTCTGACCACGGACGAAGCCACCAGTGTCCGGGGCGGTGCCCTCGACGTGGCCAATGACCAGGAGCGTCTGCGGCTCGGATTCTCCACCATCTGGTAGCTCCTCTGCCGCGGACCTGCGTCGCACGGCTCGTTGAATCCGAGCTGGGAGGGCCGACTCTTCGGTCGGCCCCCGCCGCCAGGTGTCATCTCAACAACGGGATGATCTCGCTGCCGTACGCGTCGATGGTCGCCTCCCGCGCGTCGTGCATGTCGTAGACGGCGAACTGGTCGACGCCGAGGTCCCGCAGCACCCGGAGCTTGTCGATGTGGGCCGCGGGCGGGCCCAGCAGGCAGAAGCGGTCCACGATCTCGTCCGGGACGAAGTCCGTGGACGGGTTCCCGGCCCGGCCGTGGTGGCTGTAGTCGTAGCCGTGGCGGGCCTTGATGTAGTCGGTCAGCGCGTCCGGGACCAGGGAGGAGTGCTCGCCGTAGCGGGCGACCAGGTCGGCGACGTGGTTGCCGACCATGCCGCCGAACCACCGGCACTGGTCGCGCGCGTGCGCCAGGTCGTCGCCGACGTACGCCGGGGCGGCCACGCAGATCGTGATCGCGTCCGGGTCCCGGCCGGCCCGGGTGGCGGCCTCGCGGACGGACTTGACCATCCACTCCGTCAGGTACGGGTCGGCGAGCTGGAGGATGAACCCGTCGGCCTTCTCGCCGGCCAGGGCCAGCGCCTTCGGCCCGTAGGCCGCCATCCAGACCGGGAGTTTCCCGTTCTTGATCCAGGGGATGCGGACCGGGTTGCCGTCGACGAGCGCCTCGCGGCCCTCGGCGAGGTCCCGGATGACGTCGATGGCCTCGCCCAGCCGGGCCAGGGTGTTGGGCTTGCGCCCGGCGACGCGCATCGCGGAGTCGCCGCGGCCGATCCCGCAGACGGTGCGGTTGCCGTACATGTCGTTGAGGGTGGCGAAGGTGGAGGCGGTGACCTCCCACGTGCGGGTGCCGGGGTTGGTGACCATGGTCCCGACGCGGAGCTTCTGCGTGTTGGCGAGGATCTGGCTGTAGATGACGAACGGCTCCTGCCACAGCACCGCCGAGTCGAAGGTCCAGCCGTAGCGGAAGCCGTTGCGTTCGGCGCGCTTCATGAGGCTGATGACCTGGGACGCGGGCGGGTCTGTCTGCAGGACGAGACCGAAGTCCATCACGGCTCCTTACAGGTACTGGCAGGTGGAGCGGGGGATGAAGGCGCCGTGGCCGGCCCGGCCGGTGTACTGGCGCCGGTCCACGACGAGTTCGCCGCGGGAGAGGACGGTGTCGACCCGCCCGGTGATCCGCCTGCCCTCGTACGCCGAGTAGTCCACGTTCATGTGGTGGGTCTCGGCGGAGATGACCTGCTCGGCCTGCGGATCGTAGAGGACGATGTCGGCGTCGGAGCCCGGCGCGATGGTGCCCTTCTGCGGGTAGAGGCCGAACATCCGGGCCGGGGTCGCGCAGGCGATCTCGATCCAGCGGCGGCGGCTGATGTGCCCGTCCAGGACGGCCTGGTGGAGCAGGTCCATCCGGTTCTCCACCCCGGGCAGCCCGTTGGGAATCTTGGAGAAGTCGCCGCGGCCGAGTTCCTTCTGGCCGCGGAAGCAGAACGGGCAGTGGTCGGTGGAGACCACCTGGAGGTCGTTCGTCCGCAGTCCCCGCCAGAGCGCCGCCTGGTGCTCGCGCGGGCGCAGCGGGGTGGAGCAGACGTACTTGGCGCCCTGGAAGTCGGGCTCGGCGAGGTTGTCGGTGGACAGGAAGAGGTACTGCGGGCAGGTCTCGCCGAAGACGGGAAGGCCCTTGTCGCGGGCGGCGGCGAGTTCGGCGACGGCCTCCTCGGCGGAGACGTGGACGACGTACAGCGGGGAGCCGGCCACCCGCGCGAGCTGGATCGCGCGGTGCGTGGCCTCGGCCTCCAGCAGGACCTTGCGGACCTCGCCGTGGTGGCGGGGGTCGGTCTCGCCGCGGGCGAGGGCCTGTTCGACGAGGACGTCGATGGCGATGCCGTTCTCGGCGTGCAGCATGGTCAGACCGCCGTTGGCCGCGCCGCGCTGCATGGCCCGCAGGACGCGGCCGTCGTCGCTGTAGAAGACGCCGGGGTAGGCCATGAACAGTTTGAAAGAGGTGATCCCCTCCTCCACCAGCAGGTCCATCTCCTTCAGGGTGCTCTCGTTGACGTCCGAGAGGATCATGTGGAAGGCGTAGTCGATCGCGCACCTGCCGTCGGCCTTGGCGTACCAGGCGTCCAGGCCCTCCCGCAGCGAGTGGCCCACGCTCTGGACGGCGAAGTCCACGATCGTGGTGGTGCCGCCCCAGGCGGCGGCCCGGGTGCCGGTCTCGAAGGTGTCCGAGGCGGCGGTGCCGCCGAAGGGCAGCTCCATGTGGGTGTGCGCGTCGACGCCGCCCGGGATCACGTACTTGCCCGTGGCGTCGAGCGTACGGTCGGCCGTCCAGGACGCGGCCGCGGCCGAACCGTGCGCCGCGAGGGCGGCGACGCGGCCGTCCTCGACGAGGACGTCCGCGTGCAGCTCGTCGGCGGCGGTGACGACGAGCCCGCCGCGGATCAGGGTGCGGAAGGACATGGTGCGGCTCCCCAGGGTCGGTTGTGTGGCCGGGGCTGGTCGGGTGGCCGGACCGGTCAGGTGGTGGCCGTGCGGAGGGCTGCGGCCAGGATCTCGGCGCCCTCCTCCGCCTCGGCGACGGTCAGGGAGAGCGGCGGGGCGATGCGCAGCACGCTGGTGTCGTGGCCGCCGCCCTTGCCGATCAGCAGCCCGCCCTCCCGGGCGGCCTCCAGTACGGCCGCGGCCGCGTCCGGGTCGGCCCGGTCGGTGCCCGGCCGGGTGAGCTCGATCCCGGCCATCAGCCCGCGCCCGCGCACCTCGCGTACGGCGGGCACGCCCGCGCAGACCGCCCGCAGCCGCTCCAGCAGCAGGCCGCCGACGCGGCGGGCGTTGCCCTGGAGGTCGTGGTCGAGGAGATAGGCGAGGTTGGCGTTGGCCGCGGCCATGGTGACCGGCGAACCGCCGAAGGTGGAGATCGAGTTGGTGTCGATGCAGTTCATGATCTCGGCGCGGGCGACGACACCACCGACGGACATGCCGTTGCCGATGCCCTTGGCGAAGGTGAGCATGTCCGGCGGGCCGCTGCGGGCGTGCGCCTGCCAGCCCCAGAAGTACTCGCCCGTGCGGCCCCAGCCGGTCTGCACCTCGTCGCTGATCCACAGGATGCCGTGCTCGTCGAGGACCTCGCGGAAGGCCGCGTAGAGCCCGTCGGGCGGGGCGGTGAACCCGCCGACTCCCTGGATCGGCTCCGCGATCAGGGCGGCGACCTGGCTGCGCGCCTGCCCGAGCACGTCCCGCAGGTCCGCGACGGCCGCCGCGGTGAAGTCGGCGTCGCTCAGGTGCGCGAAGGGGCCGCGGCCGCGTACGGCGCCGTGCACGTAGTACGTCTGGAGCGGCGAGAGGCTGGTCGGGGACCAGCCGCAGTTGCCGGTGACGGCCACGGTGGAGAAGGACCGGCCGTGGTAGCTGTTGCGCATCGCCAGGACCTGGTTGGAGCGGCGGTACGCGGTCGCCAGCAGCAGGGCGGTGTCGTTGGCCTCGGTGCCGGAGGTGGTGAAGAAGACCCGCGGGTCGGGGATGCCGGACAGGGCCGCGATCCGCTCGGCCAGCTCGACCATCGGCCGGTTGAGGTAGAGGGTCGAGGAGTGGATGATCCGCGCGGCCTGGTCGGCGACGGCCTTGGTGACCTCGGGCAGCGCGTGCGCGGTCATGGTGGTGAGGATGCCGCCGAAGAAGTCGAGGTAGCGGTTGCCCTCGGCGTCCCAGACGTGGCGGCCCTCGCCGTGGGTGAGCTCCAGGGGGCGCTCGTAGTACAGGGCCAGCCAGTCGGGGAGGACGGCGCGGTGGCGGTGGAGGAGCAGGAGCGGATCGGTCACGGCTGTACGAGTCCTCCGTAGGCGTCGGGGCGGCGGTCGCGGTAGAAGGCCCACTGGGTGCGGACCTCGCCGATCAGGTCGAAGTCAAGGTCCCGGACCAGCAGCTCCTCCTCCTTGTCGCTGGCGAGCTCGCCGACGAACTGGCCGCGCGGGTCGACGAAGTAGCTGGTGCCGTAGAAGTCGTTGTCGCCGTACTCCTCGCGGCCGACCCGGTTGATCGCGGCGATGAAGTACTCGTTGGCGACGGCGGAGGCCGGCTGCTCCAACTGCCAGAGGTGGGCGGACAGGCCGCGGTGGGTGGCGGAGGGGTTGTAGACGAGCTGCGCGCCGGCCAGGCCCAACGCACGCCAGCCCTCCGGGAAGTGGCGGTCGTAGCAGATGTAGACGCCGACCTTGCCGACGGCGGTGTCGAAGACCGGCCAGCCGAGGTTGCCCGGGCGGAAGTAGTACTTCTCCCAGAAGCCCTTGACCTGCGGGATGTGGTGCTTGCGGTACTTGCCGAGGTAGCTGCCGTCGGCGTCGATCACGGCGGCGGTGTTGTAGTAGAAGCCCTGGCTCTCGACCTCGAAGACCGGTACGACGATCACCATGCCGGTCTCGCGGGCGAGGTCCTGCATCCGGCGCACGGTCGGCCCGTCGGGCACCGGCTCGGCCCAGCGGTAGTGCTCGGGTTCCTGGACCTGGCAGAAGTAGGGGGCGTTGAACACCTCCTGGAACCCGATGATCTGCGCGCCCTGGGCGGCGGCTCTGCGGGCGTGCTCCTCGTGTTTGGCGATCATCGATTCGGTGTCGCCGGTCCAGGTGGCCTGGACCAGTGCGGCGCGGACGATGTGGGCCATGAGCTGCTCCTTGCGACGGGACGCCGGCCTCTACGCACGTAGACGGAATGCGTAGGTACGAGACCGTAAGCCCCGTCACACTTCGGGGCAAGACCACCGCGCACGGTTGGCCCAATCGATCAAGTTCCCGCCTTCGTCGGTCGGTTGCGTTCAGGCCTTGACCACGCGGAGCGCATGCCGGAGGTCGCGGTGGCGTACGTCGGACACGGCGGCCGCCGCGCTCAGCAGGCGCGGGGTGAACCACTGCGGGGCCCGGCGGGCCAGCCGGGCCGCCTCCTCGGGGGTGCGGACCCGGACGAAGGCGTTCAGCAGCGCGTCGGCCTCGCGCTCCCGGCCGGCGGAGGCGAGCGCGAGGGCGGCGTCGGCGATCTCGTCGGCGGGCCGGGCCACGCCCTGGCGCAGGAGCCGGACGCAGTCGTCGGTGCGGCCC